>JAWVFH010000029.1:0-122919 GCA_033856255.1 Solirubrobacterales bacterium
CGATCGAGGGCCGGATCAACCAGATCCGCTCCGAGATCGAGAACACGGACTCCGATTTCGACCGCGAGAAGCTCCAGGAGCGCCTGGCGAAGCTCGCGGGCGGGGTCGCCGTGGTCAAGGTCGGCGCCGCCACCGAGACCGAGATGAAGGAGAAGAAGCACCGGGTCGAGGACGCCCTGCAGGCGACTCGTGCGGCGCTCGAGGAGGGGATCGTCCCCGGCGGGGGCGTCGCCCTGCTGAACGCCGTCGGTGCGATCGACTCCAAGGACCTCGAGGCCGATGAGGCGACGGGCGCGGAGATCATCCGCCGCTCGCTCGAGGAGCCGATCCGCCAGATCGCCCACAACTCCGGGCTCGAGGGCTCGGTCGTGGTCAACAAGATCCAGGGCCTGAAGCCCGGTGAGGGTCTGAACGCGGACACGGGCGAGTACGGCGACCTGATCAAGGCCGGCGTCATCGACCCGACGATGGTCACCCGGTCGGCGCTGCAGAACGCGGCCTCGATCGCCAAGAACATCCTCACGACGGAGGCGATCGTCGCCGAGCCGCCGGAGAAGGATGGCGGCGGCGGCATGGGCGGCGGTATGCCGGACATGGGCGGGATGATGTAATCGCCTTCACAGGCGAGTGTTTCGTGAGGCCCGGGCCGTACGCCCGGGCCTCATTTTTTTGTGCGACCTTCGTCCGGAGCCCTTGCGCGGCGGCAGGTGGCGGATTACCCTGCGCGCGTGCCAGGGACCCAGCAGGGACGCCCTCATCGCTGGTCGCCACCGGAGTCGATGCTCTGGCTCGCGGTTGGCTACTTCGTCACCTACATTCCCTTCGCGGCGCTGACCAAGGCACTCTCGTCCGGGCTGCTGCCGGGAATCGACGACGAGGTCGGCGGGCTCGAGCTGCTGCCGATGGCGTCGGTCGGCGTCTTCGTCGGCGCCGCGCTCTACCTGGGGGCGAACGGCTGGTGGCGCTACATCGGCCTCCGTCAGGCCGGCGGACGCCTGCGCCGGATGCCGACGCGCCAGATGATCGTCGCCGGCGCGTTCATGGCGACGATCATCGCGGCGACGATCATCAACTACACCTTCGCCGGCGTCTCGATCCTGTTCATGATCCTGATGATGCGCGCCGGGACGCTGGTCCTCTCGCCGCTCGTCGACACGGCCCGCCAGCGCCGCATCCGCGTCTACTCCTGGGTGGCTCTGGCGCTCAGCCTGGTCGCGGTCGCGGTCGCGCTCACCGGCGTCGACGCCTATGCGCTCACGCTTGGCGCCGTGCTCAGCCTGCTCGCCTACCTCGGCGGCTACGCCGGCAGGTTCGAGATCATGAGCCGGGTCGCGAAGACCGGCGACGCGCAGGTCGACCGCCGCTACTTCGCCGAGGAGCAGATCTCGTCGGCCGTGATCATGGTCGCCGTGGTCGTCGCTCTGGCGGCGATCGGCGCCGGGCCCGAGCTGGGGACGCTGCGCGACGGCTTCAGCCCCGGCTTCGTCTTCTCCGAGTCCGGGGCGCTCGCGTTCCTGATCGGGATCTTCTACGCGATGCTCTACGTCTTCGGAACCCTGATCTACCTCGACCCTCGCGAGTACTCGTGGGCGGTCCCGGTCAACCGCTGCGCGAGCGTGCTCTCGGTCTTCGTCGCCTCCTACGGCCTCGCCTGGCTGTTCGGCATCGAGCCGCCCGTGACGGAGGTCCTGATCGCCACCCTGTTCGTGCTGGGTGCGGTAGCCGCGCTCAGCTATCCCCAGCTGCGCCGCCTGTTCGCCGGCGGCCCGGCGATCGTCCCCAGGCGCACCGTGCTCTTCGTCTGCGGCGGCAACACCGGTCGATCGCCGATCGCCGCCGCGGTCGCTCGCGCCGAGCTCGCCGACCGGGGCGCCGCGGCCGAGGGCGTCTACGCGACCAGCGCCGGGGTCAAGGTCGCCGATCCGGGCAAGCCGCTGGCACCCGAGGCGGTCGGCGCCCTGCGGCGGCTCGGGGCGAGGGCGCATCCGCACGGCTCGCAGCCACTGACCCGCGAGCTGTGCGAGCGCGCCAGCGCGATCTTCTGCATGACCGAGGAACAGCGCGAGGTCGTCCTGGCGCTGGCGCCGGCCGCCGCCGCGCGCACCTTCCGGCTCGATCCCGACGCGGATCTGGCCGAGCCCGAGCACGGCTCGCAGGCGGCCTGGAGCGCGTTCGCCCTGCGCGCGCGCGACCTCGTCCGGCGCCGCCTCGCCGAGCTGCCCGGCCTCGCGCCCGAACCGGCCCTCGCCCAGTGACGATGTCCGGCCCCGCTCTTCGAGACCGCTCCTCCCACCCGCCGTCGGGGCCGCTGGCCGCGGTCTACGGGATCGTCGGCGGCTCCGAGCGTCTCTCCCTGGCTCCGGCCATCTTCAACATCGGATTCCGCCGGCTCGGCCTGCCCGCGGTCTACCTCTCGTTCTTCCCGTCCGATTTCGGCGCGTTCTGGCGCGACCTCGTCGCCAACGGGGTGCCCGATCTCGGCGTTCCCGTCTGGGGGCTGACGATCGTCAGTCCCCACAAGGAGGCCGCCCTGGCGGTGGCGGCCACGACAGGAGGCCGGGCCGAGCGGGCCGGCGCCGCCAACTGCCTGGTGCGCGACGGCGACGAGTGGCACGCGTCGAACACCAGCGGCCTGATCGACCTGCTCGCCGCGGAGGCGATCGATCCGCGCGGCCTGCAGACCGCGGTCGTGGGCTGCGGCGGCGCCGGGCGCTCGATCGCGGCCGAGCTCAGCGCCCATGACGCCGCCGTCACCCTGGTCAACCGCGGCGACCGCCGGGGCCGTTACGCGAGCGAGCTGCTCGGGCTCCCGTGGACCCCGTTGAGCGGGTTCAGCCCCCGCGGTTTCGACCTCGTCGTCAACGCGACGCCGCTGGCGCGCGAGCTGCCGTTCGATCCGGGCGAGCTGAGGCCGCGCTCGGTCGTCGCGGATCTCGCCTACATCGCGGGCTCGCCGACGAAGCTCGTCGAGGCCGCGCGCGCCCGTCAGCTGGTCGCGATCGACGGTCGCAAGGTCCTCGCCGCGGAGACCGGTGCCCAGTTCCGGCTGATGACGGGAAGCCCGCTTCCCGCCGACGCGGTTAAGGTCGCGCTCGGATGAGCTCCGCGACGCCCGAGACGAGCCTGCGCCTGGACGACCGCCCGGCCGTCGTCACGCCCCCGGACCGGCTCGACCTCAGCGGGCTCGTCGGCAGCTGGCTGAACACCGACCGCGGCAGCTCGGGCGGTGTGCTGCGCTTTCTGATCGAGGAGCGCGACGGCGCGCTCGGCGTCCGTGGGGTCGGCGTCGGCGACCCCGAGCCCTACGAGTGGCCCGAGGCCGAGGCGGCCGCCTTCGCGCCCACCCCCGGCGACCCGCAGGCCTGGGCGTTCAACTGCCGCTTCGAGTTCGGGGAGATGGCGACCGACGTCTCCGCCTACAACAAGCAGGGGATCCTGGTCGCGGCGATCTTCACCAGCTTCGCCGACGGCAGCGGCCGCTCCGACTACTGGACGCGCGAGTTCTTCCATCGCGAGGCACAGGCATGACCGCGGCCCCGCTGACCCGCGCCCGCGAGCGGCTCGACTCCACGCCCGCCGAGCCGCCCGAGATCGATCCGGCGCCGGTGCTCGGCGCCTGGGTGGTATTCGAGCCCGGGACGACCGGGATCACGAGGGTCGAGGTCGAGGGCGAGCCCGGGTCGTTGCAGGCGCGCGTGTTCGGCTCGGCGCTGGACGGTCAGCCCGACTGGGGTCTCACGGCCGTGGAGGTCTTTGCCGACGACGTCGCCGGCGGCGAGGCCTGGGCCTTTCGCGCGTCCTACGACCATGGCTGGCAGCGCGTCGAGCTCTTCGGCTACCTGAACCGCGGCGTGCTCGCCGTCGACGCAGGGACCGTCTTCGCCGAGGGCAGCGGCCGCTCGGACTACTTCACCCGGGAGCTCTTCTACCGGCTGTGAGGCGCCTGCTGTGAGCGTCCTGCTCGAGCTCAGCCCCGAGGCTCGCGGCGCCGTCGACCGGGCCGGTGAGCTGGCCGGCGAGCTGTTCGCGGCCCGAGCCGACGAGTACGACCGCGACGCGACCTTTCCGGCGCAGGATTTCGCCGACCTGTTCGAGGCGGGTCTGCTGGCGCCCACCGTGCCCCGCGACCACGGCGGCCTCGGCCTCGGACCGCTGTGCGGCGAGGCGCTCGGCCTCTGGCTGATGACCAAGGAGCTGGCGAAGGCGGACCTCTCCCTGGCCCGCTGCTGGGAGGGCCACGCGAACTCGCTCGTCCTCATCGACGCGCTTGGCAGCCCCGAGCAGCGCCGGCGCTGGTTCGAGGGTGTTGTCGACCGGGGCGAGAAGTGGGTGGCCTGGAGCGGCGAGCCGCAGGCTCGCAAGCCGGGGGAAAAGCGCGCCTTCGGCACCACCGTCGAGCGCGCCGACGGTGGCTGGACGGTCAGCGGCACGAAGGTCTTCGCGACCAGCGCAACCGGGGCCGACTGGGCGATCCTGCTCGTCGATCCGGCCGGACCCGGGGGCGCCCGCCACGCCGCCGAGTCCGGCGAGGACCTGCTGATGCTCGCCTGCCCGCTCGCCGACCCGGGGGTGAGCGTCGACGGCTCGTGGTGGGACCCGATCGGGATGCGGGGGACCGTCAGCCACAAGGTCGATTTCGACGGCGTCTTCGTCGCTGACGGCGATGTGATCGGGGAGCCGGGCGGCTACCTGCGCGACGGCTGGCAGACCACCTTCATCCCCCACTACGCGGCCAGCTTCCTCGGCGCCGCCGAGGCCGCCTACGAGTACGCGCTCTCCTACCTGGTCCACCAGGGCAAGGGCGGTGATCCCTACGTCCAGCAGCGGGTCGGGAGCATGGCCGTCGATGTCGAATCGGCGCACCTGTGGCTCGCCCACGTCGCCGGCCTCTGGGATCGAGGCGAGCGGGCCGAGGCGCAGCTGGCCGGCAGCCGCGCCCGCCACGTGATCGAGCACCTGGCCGAGCGCACCGTCCACAACTGCATCCGCGCCTGCGGCGCCCGCTCGCTGGTCCGGCCGAGCCCGATCGAGCGCATCCTCCGCGACCTCACCTTCTACCTGCGCCACGACAACGACGACCACATCCTGGCGACGATCGGCCGCGCCCCGCTCGGGGAGGCTCACGACCCATCGTTCTACAAGCCCTGAGCCCAGCCTCGACGGCCACGCCGAGCTCCCGGGCAACACGATCCGGGCCGCCCGGCCCGCCCCTGCCGGCGGCGGCGCAGACGCTCGCCCTGCTCGCCTGCCGCGTCCCGTTCCTGAACGCCTGCCGACGCCGCTACGGCGACGCGGTCTCGCTGCGGACCCTGTTCGGCCCGCGATTCGTGGTCGTCTTCGACCGCGAGCTGGCCGGCGAGCTGTTCCGCGCGCCGCCCGACTGCGCTCGCGCCGGCGCGGCCAACGCGGCCTCCGAGCCTCTGCACGGCAGCTACTCGCTGCTGCTGATCGACGGCGACGAGCACCTGCGCCAGCGGCGTCTGCTGCTGCCGCCCTTCCACGGCGAGCGGATGCGCGCCTACGAGCCGGCGATCCTCGAGTCAGCTGACGAGATGATCGACTCCTGGCCCGTCGGCGAGCCGTTCGCGCTGCAGCCGTCGCTGCACGCGCTCACCCTGGCGGTGATCATGCGGGCCGTGTTCGGGGTCGGAGCCGACCGCGAGGGCGCCGAGCTGGAGCGCAGCGTTCGCGGGATGCTGGAGACGTCCACCGGCCGGCGCTTCGACCGGCATCGTCACCGGGTCGGCGAGCTGCTCCACGCGGAAATCCGCCGCCGCCGCGCGGCGACCGACCTCGAGCACCGGCCGGACGTGCTCTCGGCGCTGATCCGCGCCGGGCAAGAGGACGGGAGCGAGGCGATCACCGACGCCGAGCTGCACGACGAGCTGATCACCCTGCTGGTCGCCGGCCACGAGACGACCGCGAACGCGCTGGCCTGGGCCTTCGAGCTGATCCTCGGCGACACCCTCGTGCTCGAGCGCCTGCGCGTCACCCTCGCCGAGGGCGATCACGCCTATCTCGACGCCGCCATCAACGAGACGCTGAGGCTGCGCCCGGTGGTCACCGGACTCGGCCGCCTGGTCTGCGAGCGGCCTCTGCGGGTCGGCGACTACGAGATCGAGCCGGGGGTCGAGGTCGCGCCCGCGATCGACTCGATCCACGCCGACGCCGCCAGCTACCCGCAGCCGCGGGCCTTCCGGCCGGAGCGCTTCCTCGACGGAGCGGGCCCGCCGGCCCACGCCTGGCTGCCCTACGGCGGCGGCACCCGACGATGCATCGGCGCCAGCTTCGCCAGCTTCGAGATGCGGATCGTGATCGCCCGGGTGCTCGAGCGAACGAGACTGCGGCCGGCCGGGCGGCGCGGGCCCGCCCGGCGGCGGGGGGTGACGCCGCCCACCCGCCCGGCCCTCGCCCGAGCGCTCCGCCGCGGCCGGCGCAAGCGTCCTTGGCGTGGGGCCCGCGTGACCCAGGTCGAGGCCCCCCGACCGGCATGATCTAGGGACAAGATGAACGCCCGCAAGCTCGGAATCGCGCGCGTCCTCGCCGCGCCCCTCGCCGTCACCGCCCTGGCGCTGGTGCCGGCGATCAGCTCCGGCGACCACGTCGGACCGGTCGTCCCGGGGCCGGCGACCTTCCCGCAGACGGTCGAGCGGATCCTCTCCGCGCGCGTCCATCACACCCGGCTCTCGGTGGTCCGCAACACCAACTCCCGGCGGATCGGCCGCTCGCTGGCCAGCCTGCACCCGACCTGGGTCACCGGGCTGATCCGTTACGCGAAGGGCCAGCACCCGAATCACAGCGAGGTACACACCTGGCGCGAGATCACCAGGATCGTCCGCCTCGGCAACCCGACGGCGGGGTTCGACGTCACCTTGAACGCGAAGCAGTACCGCGACGGCGACGAGCTGCTGCGAGCGATGCACCGGATTCGCAAGCGGCTCCACAACGACGGCTGGTTCTTCGACTTCTACTCGACCGCTTACCACAAGCGCCCGCGGATGATCAGGGCCGCGATCGCCTCCGCCCACGCCCACGGCGAGTGGATCGGCGGCAACGTGTTCGGGCTGACCAAGCACCGCCCCCTGCCGATGCGCTCGGACTTCCTGGCCGTCCAGGACTTCCGCCTGCGCCTCGACGTGCACGCGGTCGCGCAGCTGGCGCGCCGGATCCCCGTCGTCTACCACCTCGAGAACGACCCGAACCGCCCCCTGAGCGGAGGCTGCAGCTTCATCAAGACGATGACGACGGCCAGGCGCAGTGCCCTGATCCGCCACCGGGCGCACCAGGCGGCCCGCTTTGGCTTCCACGTCTCCTATCCGGCGCTGTTCCCGGAGTGCCTGCGCTACCGCGGGCCGCGTTCCTTCCTGCAGTCCTACAACGCCTTCCGCGACCCGCCGATGGGGCGGACGATCCTGCGGATGCTGAACCGCTACGACTGAATCGGCGCGCGCCCCGGCTCGCGTCGTTAGGATCGCCGCGATGGGTGTGAGGATGCGGGCGGCGGTGCTTCTGCTGGCGGTGATCGCGCTGGGCAGCGCGGCGCTGGTCGTCGGGCACAGCCGCGAGCTGACCGCCATCGCCTGCGGCGATGCCGGGGCGGAGGCCGAGACGGGCGACCTCAAAGCCGAGTCGGCCGCACCCGCCGGCGAGCCGGACGCCGGCGAGGCGACCACAGGCGCCGGCGCGAGCTCGGACGGCGGCTTCTTCGACGGCCCCGCGCACGAGGTCCCCTGCGCCGAGGGCCCCGGGCACCCCGAGTCGTTCGCCGATCTGGCCCGCGCCAACTCGTCTCGGCTGACCCGTACGGTCGCTCCCGGGACGCGGATCAAGCCGGGCGCCTACCGGGCCGCGCTCGGTGAGCGCGCCGCGCTGGACATCGTCGGTGGGCCGTGGCAGGCGTATGGCAAGCCTCCGCTGGTCAGCAACAAGACCGAGTACGACACCACCAACGGGTCCACGAACGAGGGCCTCGGCGATCTCTCCGGACGCGTCAACGCCTTCGCAACCGACGGCACCGGGACGACGTACGCGGCGGTCTCCAACGGCGGCATCTGGAAGTCGACCGACCAGCAGCACTGGACCTCGATCGGCGACGGGTTGCCGACCCAGGTCGTCTCCGGGATCGCCTGGACGTCGGCCGGCGGCGGGACGCTGATCGTGCTCACCGGCGACCTCGCCTACGGCGGCGACACCTACGCCGGCCTCGGCGTCTATCGCAGCGCGGACGGCGGCGCCACCTGGAAGCACAGCGCCGGGATCCCGGACGGGCTGCTCGGCTTCCGGATCGTCGTCGATCCGACCGATGCCACGAAGGTCTACGCCGCCACCGGCGGCGGCCTCTACCGCTCGACCGACTCGGGCGCCACCTTCACGAACGTCAACCTCCCGACCGGCGCGAACGCCCCGGCCGGGACGCCGAACTGCAGCGGCCAGCCGCCGACGGCCAAGGACTGCTTCCTCGCCAACATGGTCACCGACGTCGTCGTGCAGGGACCGACCAATACGCAGACCCCAGGCCCGCCCGCGTCCGGACGGCCAGGCGCGGTGATGGCATCGGTCGGCTGGCGGGCCGGCAACAAGCCGAACGCCGCCGGCGCCCAGCAGTCGCCCGGCAACGGGATCTACGTCTCGAATACCGGCGCCCCCGGGACCTTCCAGAACATGGACCTCGCCGCCAACTCGACCCCGACCACCGATCCGCTGAACCAGTCGAGGATCGGGCGAATCGCGCTCGGGATCGCGAGTGGCCCGGCGCAGGACCACCGGATCGTCTACGCGCTCGTCCAGGACGCGGTCAAGTTCAACGGCGGCGCGCTCGGCCTCGACGCGAACGAGAACGGCGCGGTCAGCCCCGCCTACAGCGACTACCTGAACGCTGTCTGGGTCTCGAAGGACTTCGGCGCCACGTGGAAGGAGCTCGAGGGCTCGACGACGATCGACAACGACACCACGAGCGGCTCGGCCCTCGCCCCGCCGACCTGCAAGGCCCCGGCCGTGATCTCGTACTGCCCCGGGGTCCAGGCTTGGTACAACCTCTGGGTCTCGCCCGACCCGACGCAGGCCACCGCCGCGGGCGTGCCGACGCGGGTCGCCTTCGGGCTCGAGGAGGTCTGGGCCAACGATCCGAGCCTGGTCCCTCCCACAGGGCTGGACGGCACCCTGCCGACCCGCTTCACGGTCATCGGCCGTTACTACGCGGGGAGTACCTGCACGCTCCTCACCGCCACCAACGGGCTGCCGGTCTGCCCGACCGGCAGCGTGCCCGCCTACACGACCCACCCGGACCAGCACGCTGCGCTCTGGGTCCCGGACGGCTCGGGTGGGGTGACGCTGGTGGTCGGCAACGACGGCGGCGTCTACAAGCAGCACGTCGCCTCCGGCGCCGACCTCGCCAACGACGCCTGGGGCCAGGGCAAGCCCCAGGACGCCAACGGCAAGCCGGTCGCGGGAGCCAACGATGGCCTGAACACGCTGCAGCCCTACGACGCGGCGATGGCGAACGACGGCACCCTCTACATGGGCCTGCAGGACAACGGCGAGGCGAAGATCGAGCCGGACGGGTCGATGCACACGGTCTTCGGCGGCGACGGCTTCTTCAGCGCGGTCGACCCCGCGAACAGCAACGTCGCCTACGAGGAGTACACCGGCGGTGACATCGCGGTGACCACCGACGGCGGCAAGACCTGGAACGACATCCTGCCGACGAACCTCACTAGCGCCCAGTTCTCGACCCCGTTCGAGATGGACCCCAACAACGCGAACCACCTGATGATCGGCGGTCGCGACATCGAGGAGACCACCGACGGTCCCAACACCACATCCGGGACCTGGAAGAAGGTCTACGACCTCGGCACCCAGCAGCACCCCGGGGACGCGAGCGCCATCTCGCTGACCGGAGACGATCCCGACAACCAGCTTTCGGCCGTCGACGTTCGGTCCGACTCCGCGTCCGCCGGCCTGCCCGTGGGGCCGAAGACCGCGGACCAGCATTACAAGAACAAGGGCGCCGACACCCTGCCGGGGTTCGACTCGACGTCCGGGCCGACGATGTTGCCGACGCAGGTGCCGGGCACATACAACGACTACAACGTCACGGTCGGTGCCAACGACGGAGACGCGGCGATGAACGTGGACGTCAAGTGGGCCGACTCCGCCGACGACTGGGACCTCTACATCTATCGCGACGACGCCGGGACGCTCACCTACGTCAACGACTCCGCAAGCTCCGGAACGACCTCCGAGCACCTGAGGGTCGCCGATCCCAAGCCGGGCAACTACGTCGTCCGGGTCGTCAACTGGGATGCCGCCGGGACCTACGACCTCGACATCACCTTCGACCAGCGCACGGACCCCGGCCTGACCAGCACGAAGAGCTACGCCTACGTCGGCTACTGCGGCTTCTGCGACACGATCACTCAGGGCACCCCGTTCGCGAACGGGATCGCCACCAACGTGGGCGGCGACAAGCCGGGTGCTGCGGGCACGGCCGATGGATGGCACATCGCCCACGCGATCGGGCTCCCGAGCCGCTACATCACCTCGGTGCGGATGGATCCCCGCGATCCGCGCACGGTCTACGCCACCCTGGCGGGGTACGGACGGCGCTGGGCCTTCCCGGGCGCCGTCGGGGAGGACACGAGCAAGATCGGCACGGGCCACGTGTTCATCTCGACCGACGCCGGCGAGCACTTCACCGACATCACCGGCAACCTGCCCGACACGCCGGCCAACTGGTCCGTGCTGCACAACGGGCGACTCGTCATTGGCACGGACATCGGCGTCTTCGTTTCCTGCAACGACACGGGCGGGACGTACGCGGCGCTCGGCAACGGCCTGCCCACCGCGCCGATCTCGACGATGAGCTTCAAGCCCAACGATCCCGACCTGCTCGTCGGCGCCACCTACGGCCGCGGCATCTACACCTACCGCTTCGACGACGCCCAGCCGCTCCTGTGCCACGAGGACGCCTCGGGCCAGGAGCCGGTGACGCCCCTGGAGCCGTTCGGCCAGGGCGCGGTGGACGTGAAGATCGCCAAGAAGGTCAAGCGCAAGCGCAAGCAGCGGGTCCGGGTGAAGCTGATCAGCTCCGTCGGCAGCCCGCTCGACGGCACCGTGCGGCTGAAGGCGAGCAAGAAGCACGGCAAGCTCGCGGCGCGCCCGAAGCCGGTCAACGTCCACCTCGACGCCGCCGGCAAGGCCAAGCTGCGGATGAAGCTCTCCCGCACCGCCCGCCGCAAGCTCGCCCACGGCAAGAAGGTCAAGGTCACGGCGGTGGTGAAGTTGTCGGACGCCAACGGTCGCAAGCTGAATGTGAAGAAGTCAAAGAAGGTTCAGCGGGCGCACATTCGAAGGTGAACGTCCCTACGCCTCCGGCCTGATCTGACCCTCGACCGGGATCTCCCCGGGTTCCGGCACGCGCAGGCGGGGGATGATCAGGCAGGCGACCACGGCGCCGGCGACGGCGACCAGGGCGGAGAGCTCGAGGGTGGTGGAGAAGGCGGCGTCGAAGACGCCCCGCGCGTCCACCTTGACCTGCGCGGCGGCTTGGCTGGAGAGCCCGACGAGCGCCTCCTGACCGGTCTTGCCGCCGGCAAGCAGGTTGTGGACGTGGGTCTCGGCGACCGCGCTCAGCTTGCCGCTCGCGGTTTCCGAGTTCAGCTTCGACGCCTCCAGTGTCGCCAGCATCGAGCCCATGACGGCGAGCCCGATCGTCCCGCCGACCAGGCGGGCCGTGTTGTAAACGCCGGAGATCATGCCGCGGTTGAGCGCCGTGGCGCTGGCCATGATCGCGGCGGTCATCGAGGGCAGCGCGATCGCGCCGCCGAAGCCGAAGATCACCATCCCGGGCAGCAGCGGCAGGTACTCGCTGCCCGCATCCGCGCCGACCCCCACCAGGAAGACGCCGGCGGCCGCGCCGAGCATCCCCGTCGTCACCAGCGTCCGGGCGCCGATCCAGCTCAGCAGCCAGCCGGCGAGCAGCGAGCCGGCGAACATCGGGATCGACATCGGCAACAGCAGGGCGCCGGTCTCCAGCGCCGAGAAGCCGAGCACGAGCTGGAGGTAGATCGCGAGCAGCACCGAGAGCCCGGTGAGCACGAACGGGACGCAGAAGGCGACGAAGTTCGCCCCCAGCATCGGCCCGTGGAGGACGGCGGGGTCGACCAGAGGGTGCTCCTGGCGCGCCTCGATTCGCACCCAGGCGAACAGCACCGCAATTCCGGCGATCAGCAGCAGGATCGTCGCCGCCGAGCCCCAGCCCCAGGCGGGACCCTCCATCAGCCCCAACGTCAGCGCCGTCATCCCGACGCCGAGGCTGGCCAGGCCCGGGACGTCGAAGCCGGTGCGCTCCCCGCGGCGCTCGGGCACGTAGCGGACGACGATCACCAGCACCACAACCGAGATCGGCACGTTGATGAAGAAGATCCAGCGCCAGCCGGCGAGCGTGATCAGCAGTCCCCCGACCAGCGCCCCGATCGAGACCCCGATGCTGCCGACCCCGGTCAGCACCCCCATCGGCCGCCCCAGCGAGCGCCCCGCGAAGGCGTCGGTGACCATCGCCACGTTGCCGGGGGTCATGATCGCCGCGCCGAGGCCCTGGAGCGCCCGGAAGACGATCAGCGCCCCGGTCGATGGGGCCAGTCCGGAGCCGATCGAGGCCGCGGTGAAGATCACCACGCCGGCCAGGAAGACGCGGCGGCGGCCGAGCAGGTCGCCGGCGCGCCCGCCGGCGATCGCGAACGTGCCCATGGTCAGCAGGTAGGCGTTGACGATCCACTGCTGGGAGACGTCTGAGGCGTCGAGCTCGCGCTGGATCGTCGGCAGGGCGACGCGGACGATCGAGACGTCGATCGTCATCATCCCGAGCGCCAGCGTGGCGGCGGCCAGCACCCACCACCGCCGCGTCTCGGAGGTGGCCGGAGGCATGGGGAAAGGCTAGATGGTTGATTCGGCGGATTCGTGTGCGCGGGGGCGCGCGGGACCGAGCTGGGCGTGGCGATCGGGCGAAGCCCATGTCGGTTGACATGGGCGAGTCCCGAGCGGCGCGATCCAGCGACGGTATCCGTGCGTCATCCGCGTGCGCGAAGGCGTGGGATCACCCATCTAGGTCAGGGCGCGGCGGGTGCGGTCACTTGACCACGCGGACGATGCCCATCATCCCGCCGTCCTCGTGGCCGAGGACGTGGCAGTGGTAGACGAACTTGCCCGTGAAGTCGGTCGGCCGGGTGCGCATCACGACGCTGCCGCTGGGTGGGATGGCGACGTCGTCGTCGTAGTTGAGGCCCTTCACGGGGTGGCCGTTGATCTTCGTGACCTGGAAGTCGTTGATGTGGATGTGGAAGGTGTGCCAGAACGTGGTGGTGTTGACGATCTTCCACTGCTCGACATCGTCGAGATGCATCGTCTCGTCGGGGGTGAGGTCCGAGTCATTGAACTGCTCGCCGTTGATGTAGAAGTTCGGCGGGTCCTGGCTGTAGACCAGCTTGTGGAACTGGTCGACGTGCTCGTGGCGGAGGTCCTCGAGGTCGGCGACTCCGCGGGGCGTGTTGGGCTCGTTGACCGGGCCGCCCGAGGAGACCACGGTGGCCAGGGTCTGCTGCGGCTGCTGGAAGGTGGGGGTGGGCTGGAACGGCAGGGTGAGCAGGTCGTAGTTGCCGGCCGCCCCTCCGCGCACCAGCACCTCGCGGCGCGATGACGGCGGGATCGTCATCACCTGCTGGCGCTCCTTCTGCTCGACGTAGTTGCCGTCGCGGGCGAGGATCTGGAAGGAGCCGCCGCTGAGCTGGAGCTTCAGGAAGGCTCCGGAGCTGGCGTTGTAGATCCGCCAGCGCTGCAGCTGGCCCGGCTCGATCGGGATCTGCGGGTTGAGCTCGCCGTTCACGAAGAACTGCGCCGCCCCGCCGCCGGGGAACGGCAACGTCTCGCCGTTGCCGAGCGCGGTCTGCTGGATCACCAGGTCGCGGGTGCCGATGTCGGCGTAGGCGGGGTCGTCGTCGAGCCCGCCCTGGATGATGATCGCGCCCGCCATCCCGGCGAAGACCTGGGGGTTGGTCTGGCCGTGGAGATGGGGGTGGTACCAGTAGGCGCCCGGCGGGTGGTCGAGCGGCATGTTGTACTGGTACTGGAAGTCGTCGCCGGGGAGGATCGTGCGGAAGACGTTGTCGCCGGGGACGTGCGGGGAGACGTGGAAGCCGTGCGTGTGGAGGTTGGTCTCGCCGGGATGCTCGCCGGTGTAGTTGGCGGCGACCAGGTCGTTCTGGACGTGGACGTTGATCGTGTCGCCCGGGCAGGCGACCCAGGTCGGGCCCGGGAACTGCCCGTTGTAGGAGCTGGTCATGTACGTCTTGCCGTTGATCTCGGTCGGCTGCAGCGCCGCGGTCAGATCCAGCGAGAGCACGCCGTTCTGGCTGAACAGGTAATCGGGCTCCGGGAACGAGTCGTGGATCACGTCGTCGCGGTTCGCCGGACAGGCGCTCGTCCCGGCGGGGGCCTTGTAGAGCGAGGGGTCGACGGTCGCCGATGAGAGATGCCCGGAGTGCGCTTCGGCAACGTCCTCGCCGCCGATCCCGAGCGCGTGATGGACGCCCGCGTGGGGGATCGTCTGGTGGGCGATCGGCAGAGCAATCAGGCCTGCCAGGAGGATCCACATCCTGCGTCGCGAGCCCACCAACTACCTCCCCGTGTAGCTACTCGGTCCGATCGCGCGACTATATAACAGCGGTATGGATGAACAGGAACGGCCGGAGGTCGAGATCAGGGTGCGCGAATCGGGGCCCTACCGGGTCTTCGGACCGGTCCGGATCGTCGACGCGGACGGCAACGCCTACGACCTCGATCGCAAGCGGATTCCGGGCGGCGAGTTCGTCGCCCTCTGCCGCTGCGGCGGCTCGAGCACGAAGCCGTTCTGCGACGGCACCCACAAGCGCAACGGCTTCGATGCCTGCGAGCGGGTCTCCGATCCGGAGTGGAAGACCGGACCGGGGAACCCGGACTACGGCGCTAGCGACTGAGCCCGAGCACCTCGCCCATCCGCCGCGGCTCGATCCCGAGCCCCTCGGCGTCGGCGGTACCGCGCTCGGAGAGCATCGGCACCTCCATCAGCTCGGCCTCCTCCCAGGTGGCGAAGACCGCGTCGCCGACGGCCCGCCGCAGGCCGGCGAGGCCGAATCGCACGAGGCCGAGCGGCACGTGCATCAGGGGCCGGTCGCGTCCCGCCGCGCGGGCGATCAGACGGGCGATCTGATCGTAGGTCAGGCGCTCGGGCCCGGCCAGCTCGAGCCGCCGCGAGCCGCCGTCACCCCGCGCCAGGTCGGCGACCACGCAGCGGGCGACGTCATCGGCCCAGATCGGCTCGTAGGCGGACTCGCCCTCGCCTGAGATCGGCAACGCCGGTAGCAGCGCCAGGCGCCGCATCGTCGTCACCCAGGGGTCGTCGCGGTCGTAGACGATCGAGGGGGCGAAGACGGTCGCGTCGAGCTCGGAGGCGAGCACGGTGCGCTCGGCGAGCGCCTTGGCGCGGAAGAAGCGCGTGCGCTGGAACTCGGTCGCGCCGATCGCCGAGAAGAAGACGAAGCGCCCGACGCCCGCCTCCTCCGAAGCGCGCAGCAGGCGCGCGGTGGCGAGCCCGTTGAGCTCCTCGACCGGGGCCCGGGGCTGGTCGCGGATCGCCGCCGCGAGGTGGATCACGGTGTCGGCCCCGCGCAGAGCCTGGCGGACCACGCGTGGGTCCGCCAGCTCGGTGAGGTCGCCGAGCGCGATTCTGACCTCGACCCGCAGGCGGCCGAGCTTGCGCGGGTCGCGGACCAGCACGCGCACCTCATCGCCGCGCTCGAGCAGCTTCGGCACCAGCGCATGCCCGACGGTTCCGGTTGCTCCCGTGACCAGGATCATCTCCGGGCACTCTAGAATGCGCCGCTCCGCATCCCGCCGTCCAAGCAGACCAGAAAGGGCACAGACCTTGGCTTACGTCATCGCCGAACCCTGCATCGGCCAGAAGGACAACTCCTGCGTCGAGGTCTGCCCGGTCGACTGCATCCACCCGACCCCGGACGAGCCGGACTACGAGAACGTCGAGCAGCTCTTCATCGATCCGGACGAGTGCATCGACTGCGACGCCTGCGTCGAGGCGTGCCCGGTCGACGCCTGCTTCGCCGAGGATCAGCTGCCCGAGGAGTGGGGCAAGTACACGGCGGTCAACGCCGAGTACTTCGCCGGCGGCTGACCTGCTCGCCGGCCGGCGATAGCCGCAGCGCCAGCAGGGCGCCGGCGCCGGCGAGAACGGCGAGCGCGATGAACACCGGCCTGATCGCGGCCTCGATGTCGGTCGCCGAGCCGACCACCGAGCTGGCGACCGCGGTCGCCAGCCCGCCGACCACGAGCTCGACCGTGAACAGCAGTCCCCAGATCAGCGTCCGCCGGCGCCCGACCCGGTCGGCGATCCACCCGCCGGTCGCGATGCTGACCCCGAAGGCGAGCAGATAGGCGTTCATCACCCAGACGGCGGAGGTCAGGTGCGTGTCGAGATCGGTCTCGATCGTCGGCAGCGCCGTCGCCATCGCCGTCACGTCGCTACAGAGGACGAGCGTCGCCAGGGCGATCGCCCCCAGCCCCCTCAGGTTCGTCCTCGGTTCGGTGGCCGCGCTCAGGGGTTGCAGACTAGGGACAGGTAAAGGGTGCGAGCGCGCCGGGAAGGCCCGGGATGTCGAGCCCGAGGCCGGCCGGGATCAGGCCCGTGAGCGCGATGCCGGACATCACCGTGCGCAATGCGTTCGACTGCGAGGTCACGGCGGTCATCTGACCGCAGAGCGCCGCGACCTGCGGCGACAGTCCGTTGAGCTGCGAGGTGAGCGCGGCGAGCTGCGCCGTGACGCCGTTGAGCTGCGAGGTGAGGGCGTCGATCGTCGCCTGTTGAGCGGCGATCGTCGCCAGGAGATCGTCGGTCACGCCACTTGGCCCTTGCGGCCCCCGCTCGCCCGCGGTCCCGGCCGCCCCCGGCTTGCCGGGTTTGCCCTTCTTGTTCCAGGTCAGCTTCTTCTCGCCCTTGTGGCACTTGCCGGCGCCGGCGAACCTCATCGCCCCCTTGTGCGGGCCCCTCTTGACCACGCAGGCGTGAACCTTCTTCCCACCCGCGACCGAGGTCGCCGGGGCCGCCGCCCAGGCGAGCAGGAGGATCGCCGCCGCTGCAACCGCCACGACAATCAGCTTGCGCCCTAGCCAAGCGCTCACCTGTTCGAGCCCGCCTTCCATGACAGTCGCGCGCACAATAGCGGCGCAAATCGGCGATTGCCAGCGCTATGGACGAATGGCCCGCAGCGAGTACATCAGCGGCAGCCTGGGCCTGCCCGCCGGCTGGCGGTAGACGACCCCCGCGCTCAGGAACTCGGTGTCCAGCTCGAGGTCGGCGAAGCGCGGAAAGAGCGTGTAGTCGTGCTCGGAGAGCAGCTCCAGCCGCAGCCCGGCGCCGAGCACCGCGGTGATCACGTCGGCCAGAGGGTGCGCCCACTCGCGGGTCGCGTTGTTGCGCGTCGGCACGTCGAGGTCGGCGTATGTGCCGGGCTCGTCGTCGTCGAACGAGACGCCGTCGGGGGCGTGGAAGTAATCGAGCTCGATGATCGGGTCGTCGTCGGCGAAGATCCAGGTGAAGGGGTGGAACTCGCTCAGGTAGAGGAAGCCGCCGTCGGCCAGCAGCGAGGCGACCACCGATGCCCAGCGGGGCAGGTCGGGCAGCCAGTTGAGGGCCCCGAGCCCGGTGTAGACGACGTCGAAGCGCTCGCCGCCGAGCGCCTCGGCCGCGTCGTAGACGTCGGCCTGGACGAAGCGGGCGTCGAGGGCCGTCTCGGCGGCGAGCGAGTTGCCGGCCTCGACCGCGGGCCCGGAGAAGTCGAGCCCGACGACGGAGGCTCCGGCGCGCGCCCAGGACAGCGAGTCGAGGCCGAAGTGACACTGCAGGTGGGCGAGGCGCTTGCCGCTGACGTCGCCGACCTCCTCGAGCTCGAACGGGCGCAGCGACGAGCCGCCGGCGCGGAAGCCGTCGACGTCGTAGAAGGCGCTGCCGACATGGATCGGGACCCGCTCGTCCCACCAGCTGCGGTTGAGGTCGAGCCGCGGGTCCGCTGGCACGGGACTTAGGTCTGGACTTGGACGACCGGCAGCTCGGTGCCGCCGAGCGGCGCCAGCGCCGGCGCGGTCGGCGTCGCCGCCTGCATCACCGGCAGCTCCTGGGGAGTCATCGCGACGATCCCGCGGGCCGCCTGCCGGATCGCCACCGAGGCCGGGGCGTCGGGCTCGGCGAGGACCAGCGGGGTGCCCCGGTCGGCGTGCTCGCGCAGCGCCTCGGAGAGCGGCACCTTGCCGATCAGGGGCACGTCGAGCTCGTCGGCGAGCTGCTGTCCGCCGCCCTCGCCGAAGATCGTGAAGCGCTGGCCGTCCGGGGTCGTGAAGCCCGACATGTTCTCGATCACCCCGAGCACCTCGAGGTCCACCTTGGCCGCCATGTCGGCGGCGCGGCGGGCCACAGACTGGGCGGCCGGCTGGGGGGTCGTGACGACGATCACGCGCGCCTGGGGGAGGAGCTGGGCGAGCGTCATCGAGACGTCGCCGGTCCCGGGCGGCAGGTCGAGCAGCAGATAGTCGAGGTCCTCCCAGGCGACGTCCTCGAGGAACTGGCGGATCGCCTTGTGGAGCATCGGCCCGCGCCAGACGACGGCGGCGTTGTGCTCGAGGAAGAAGCCGATCGACATCACCTTGATCCCCGCGGGGCTGATCGGCGGCAGGATCTTGCGCTCGCCGTTGACGTCGGGCTTGGCGTCGACGCCGAGCATGCGCGGGATCGAGTAGCCGTAGACGTCCGCGTCGAGGGCGCCGGCCGAGTGGCCCTCGGCGTGCAGCGCCGCCGCCAGGTTCGCGGTCATCGTCGACTTGCCGACTCCGCCCTTGCCGGAGGCGACGCAGATGATGTTCTTGACCGCGGCGAGCGCTCCCTCCGGGAGCCCGCCCGGGCGGCCGAGCGCCTGCTGGAGGCGGCCCTTCTCCTCGTCGCTGAGCACGTCGAAGCCGACTCCGACCTCGGTGACCCCGTCGAGCGCCGCGACGTTGCTGGCGACCGCCTGCTGGAAGTGGTTGCGAATCGGGCAGCCCGCGGTGGTCAGCGAGACGACCACCTCGACCTTGCCGCCCTCGTGGATCCCGATCGAGCGCACCATCCCGAGGTCGACGATCGAGCGCCTCAGCTCGGGATCGATCACCGCGCGCAGCGCCTCGGTCACCTGCTCTTCGGTCGGCATGGCCATGGCCCCCATTGAAGCAGGGTTCACCCCGCACGCCCGCAGGCGAAGCCGAGGACGTGGCGGGAGTCGCCCAAAGCGATCAGCCGGCCACTGGCCGGCTGATCGCGGGAGGAGAGGTTGCTGTTCTGTCCGCGAGATGATGCGAACAGACCGCTCCGGGCACACCGCCAACCTCTCGAAGGCGGCCCGGGCTAAGCGGTGCTACGCGGAGAGCGCCGGGACCCGCTCCTGGACGGCCGTGCGGGCCTTCTTGAGCTGAACCTCGACCTCGCGGCGGTTCTCCTTGACGGCCTTCTCGACCTCGCGGCGACGGCTCTTGACCTCGCGCTCGACCTTGGTGCGGGTGGAGCGGACGCGCTGGGTCGCCTTGCGGCGGGCCTGGCCGCCACGACGCTCGAACTTGTTGAGCTCGCGGGTGACCTGCGTGCGGAGGCTCTTGAGCTCCTTCTCGCGAGTCGTCTCGCTGGTCCAGGGCTCGATCGCTTCCTCGACCCGGTCGCGGATCGTCAGCGCGGCGCCGACGGGGACGTCAACCGCGCGCTCGACGGCCGTGGCGGCGATCGAAGCGGCGCCGTTGCGGACCTTGCTGGCGCCCTCCTTGACCTGCGACGTGTCGCTGCGCGGCGTGGTCGTGGTCTTGGGCTTCGTCGTGGTTGTGCTGGTGCGGGTGCTCTTGGCGGTGGCCATTGTGTTAGTCAACCCCTCGGGTCTCGTAGTTTCTAACTTCATTACTTCTAACGATGTTCACCATAGCAAAGCGAACATCTGTTTGTACTCCGGCCCCGGGCTCGCGTTACACCGGAATGGGCCTAGGCGGGGACCGCGGCGACCCGCTCGAGCCAGCGCCGCGGCGCCTCGAGCTCGCCCAGGTCCGGGAGGTCGGCGGGCGACCGCCATACGGTGAGCAGAGCGCCCGGACCGGCCTCGGCGACGACGGCGTCGCAGAACGCCTTGCCGAGCTCGTACTGGCGCAGCTTCAGCTCCAGGCCGAACAGCCGCGCGATCAGCTCGCCGAGCCCGCCGCGCCGCGAGCGCCGCTCGTCGACGCGGCGCCGCAGCTCCGCCAAACCGGGGAGGTCGGCCGCCGAGGCGTCCATCACGTGCTCGGCGTGCCCCTCGATCACCGACATCGTCGCCTGCAGGCGGTCGAGCAGCCGGCGTCGCTGCGGATCGGCGAGCAGCCGCGTCAGCTCGCCGGCCAGCAGCGCCCGGACGAGCTGGCGCGGGTCGCGGATCAGCCGCCGGCCGAGCGCCGCCAGACCGGCGCCGTCGAGGCCCTCGCCGGCTCCCTCGATCAGCCCGGCGGCGAGCCCTCGCAGGTGCGGGGCCAGCCAGGGGACCCGCTCGAACTGGATCACGTGCGTGGTCTCGTGCAGCGCAACCCAGCGCAGGAAGAGTCCGGCGTCGGCTTCGAGGTTGCGCCTCGCCGCCTCCATGTTCTCGGCCACGAACAGCAGTCGCGCCGGCCGCGGAGGGCCGATCACGGCGAGGTCGTACTGGCCGAGGACGCGTTTGGCGGCGTAGCCCGCCGCCAGCCCGGCCTCGGTGCCGACCGTTGCCCCGACCCCGCGGCGCGCGATCGCCCCCAACGGCCCTGGGAGGTCGAGCTCGGCGGCGACCCGCGCCTCGACCGGGGCCGCGGCCTCGGCGAGAGTCGCGAGCGCGTTGCGCGCCCAGGCTCGGCGGTCGATCAGCTCCGCTCGCGGGGGATCGGCCACCTCGCCGAGCCCGGCGTAGGCGGAGGCGGCCGAGATCGCCTCCTCGCAGGCACGCTCGACCTCGGCGGCGGAGTAGCCGCCGGTGAACGCGTCGCCGCGGCCGGGCAGACCGGCGATCAGGGCCGCGGAAACGCGCTCCGCCAGCCCCCAGTCGACGACCTCGCTCACGCTAGCTCCCGCTCCGCGTCGCGCTGGATCTCGAGCAGGGTTCCGAGCATCTCCTCGTCGAGGCCCGCCGCGATCGGGAAACGGGCGGCGAGGTCGAGGCCGACCTGGCCGGGAGCGCGATCGCCGAACTTGACACTGGCCCCGGCCTCGCGGGCGATCAGCTGGGCAGCGGCGACGTCGACGGAGCGGCAGTGGCGGGCGCTGAGCATGCCGTCGAACCTCCCGCCGGCGACGTAACAGAGCGTGATCGCCAGCGAGCCGACCCCGCGGCAGCGGTAGGCCTTGCCCTGCAAACCGGCGACGATCGGCAGGATCAGCTCCGGCTTGGTCGCCTCGAGGCCGACCAGCTCCAGGCCGTAGCCGGGCCCGCGCGCGAGCAGCTCCTCGCCGTCGAGGCGGGCACCGAGCTCACGCTCGGCGACGAACTCCTCGCGAGCGCCGAAGTCGTGCACGAAGCCGAAGCCGACGTCGGCCATCGTCGAGCCTCCGGCGACGGCGATGCTGAGCGCGAACGACGGCAGGGTGCGACGCGCGTTCAGGGACCCGTCGATCGGGTCGATCACGACCGTGTCCGGGGCCGTCCCGTCGCCGAAGACGACCTGGCCGCGTTCCTCGGAGACCGCCGTGAAGTTGGCGCCGGCCTCGTGCAGAGCCGCGAGCTCGCCGAAGACGATCTCCTCCGCCTCGCGGTCGATGACCAGCGAACGGTCGCCGCCCTCGCCGCGACCGGCGTATTCGGTGCGCGCGCTGATCGAGTGGGTGCGGGCGTAGAGCCGGGCCTGCTCGGCAACGATCCGCCGGCAGGCGTCGAGCCAGGCATCGGCGGGAAGACCCGCGTGCTCCGATCCGGCCATCCAGGCCATGCTAGAAGGTAGGTCAGTGCCCCCGAACGGTGATCAGCCCACCGATGCGCAGCGCGCCGTCGCCGCGCACGGCGAGGGACCCCTGTTGGTGCTGGGGACCGCCGGCAGCGGCCGCACCGAGGCGCTGGCGCTGCGGCTGCAGTCGCTGACCGGGCGCGGGATCCGCCCCGAGCACGTGCTCGTCGTCAGCCGCTCGCGCGCCGCCCGCAGCCGGCTGCGGGAGCGGGCGGAGGCGCTGCTCGACCGTCCGCACGAGGAGCTCTGGATCCATACCTACGAGGAGGCGGCAGAGGCCTTGCTGCGCGAGTACTCGACCGAGGCCGGCCTCGACCCGTTCTTCACCACGGTCGGTCCCGCGGACCGGCTCGCGATCCTGCTCGACCGGCTCGACGAGCTGCCCCTGCGCCGTCACGAGATCCGCGGCAACCCGGCCGGCCTGCTCGCGCGGCTACTGAGGCGAATCGATCTGCTCAAGGCCGAGGCGGTCGCGCCGTCGGCGCTGCGCGAATGGGCGGTGGCGAGCGAGCGCGCCGCGGCGGACCCCGGCGAGCGCGAGCGCGCGGAGCGCGAGATCGAGTTCGCCGACCTCTACGCCCGCCACGACCGGATCCTGCGCGAGGCAGGCAGCCTCGACGCCGGCGACCTGGTGCTGGAGCTCGGCAAGCTGCTGCGCAACCGCGCCGACGTCGCGTCCGAGGTCGGCGCGCGGTTCACGGACGTGCTCGCCGACGAGCTCGAGGACGCGGGAATCGCCCACCGCGCCCTGCTCGAGGCGATCGGCGCTCACGGCAACCTCGTCTGCGCCTGCGACCCCGATCAGGCGACGAGGCGCTTTCGCGGCGCCGGCGAGGCGGCGCTGGAGGCGTTTCGCGCCGCCCATCCGGCGGCCGCAGAGGTCGACCTCGGCGCCTCGCGCCGAACCCCCGGTGTGACCCGCTTCTGGGCCTGCGAGAACGAGCGCGCCCAGGCGCAGGCAGTGGCTCGCGAGGTCGAGCACCTGCTCGCCGCCGGCGAGGTGCGCGCCGAGCGGATCTGCGTGATCGCCGGCTCGGGGTGGCGCGAGGGTCGCCTCGTCGCGGCCGCGCTCGAGGAGCGCAGCGTTCCGTTCCGCTTCGCCGGCGACGCCGCCTTCTTCCAGCGGCCCGAGGTCCGCGACGTGCTCGCCTGGCTGCGGATGCTCGCCGACCCCGACGACGCGGCGGCGGTCGTCCGGACCCTGACCCGGCCGCCGGCCGGGCTGCGCTCGGTCGACCTGGCGAAGGTGACGAAGATCGCCCGCCGGCGCAAGCTCGACATGATCTCGGCGCTGGAGGCGGCGCTCGAGAGCCCGCAGCTGCCGCCCGAGGCGCGCGACCGGATCCAGACCTTCCTGCGCCTTCACCGCGCCGCCTCGAACGCGCTCGAGCAGATGCGCGCCGACGTCTTCGTCCGCCGGCTGATCGAACGCGTCGGCCTGCGCCGCCACCGGCTGTTCGCGGCCAGCCCGGAGACGGCCGAGCGGCTCGTCAACCTCTCGCGACTGGCGGAGCTCGCCGCGGACTGGTCGCGGCGCGAGCCGCGCGGCTCGGTCCGCGACTTCGTTCGTCACCTGACCGCGGTCGCGGACGCCGGTGAGCTCGGCGGCGACGACTCCGACCGTCCCTTGCCCGGGGCGGTGCTGGTCGCCGAGCCCGAGCAGGTCAAGGGGTTCGAGTTCGACCACGTCTACCTGCTCGGCCTGCGCAGCGGCGCGGTCGCCGCCCGCCACTGGGAGGACGCCTGGATCCCCGACGAGCTGATCCCCGAACCGCTGCCCGAGCCGGGCGACGCTCTGACCACCGAGCGCCGGCTGATGCTCGCCCACGTGGCGATGACCCGATCCCGGCTGGCGCTCGTGCTGTCGTGGGCGCAGACGCCGGACGAGGGCCGCACGGCGCCGTCGCGGATCTACCGGGTCGCCCGCGAGCAGCAGGGGGCCGAGGAGGAGATCCACGAGGAGGAGCTCTTCGGCCCGGCCGAGGGCCTGCACTCGACCTACCGGATGCTCCGCGACGACGTGCTCGAGGCGTCGTGGAGGGCGGGCTCGGCGGTCTCCGAGATGCGCCTCGACACCGTCGACGACGTCAACACCGCCGTCGCCCGCTACCTCGAGCTGATCAAACTGGCCGCGCTGCTCCAGAGCCCCGGAGCCGAGCCCGCCCCCGAGGCGATCGACGCGATCAACGAGCTGCTCGGCCGCGTCGCCTCGCCCGAGCAGCGGATCGAGATCGAGGCCTCGGCCCTGGACGAGTACGTGATCGGCGAGGAGCGCGAGCGCGGCGCTCGCCGGGCCCAGGTCGCGGCCCGCCGCGAGCCGTCGCTGGACCAGTTCCTGCCTCGCCGCAAGGGCGGCCTCGGCCTCTCCGCATCCGACATCGACCTGTACCGGACCTGCCCGCTCAAGTACAAGTTCGCCCGCGTCTTCGCGATCCCGCAGGAGCCGACGATCAACCAGCGCTTCGGGATCCTGATCCACCAGGTGCTCGACAAGTTCCACGCCGAGGAGCTGCGGGCCAGGGCGCGCGGGGAGGAGCCGATCTCCGCTGCGGCCGGCGGGCTCGATCGCCTGCTCGGCCTCTTCGAGGTCGGCTGGCGCCGGCAGGGCTTCGGCGCCTCCGACGACGAGCTCCAGTACCGCGACCGGGCCGTGGCGGCGCTCGCCCGCTACCACGAGCGCCACCAGCGCTCGGAGTCGGAGCCGGTGTGGCTGGAGCGCAACTTCGCCTTCGAGATCGGCCCGCACCAGCTGCGCGGCCGCGTCGACCGCGTCGACCGCCTCCCCGGTGGCGGCTACGAGGTGATCGACTACAAGACCGGCGATCCCGGCTCGGGCCCGAAGCTGACCGGCGACGTGCAGCTCGCCCTCTACCGGCTCGGCGCCCGCGAGGCCTGGGAGATCGAGGCCAACGCCGGCAGCTACTGGTACGTGCTCGCCGACGAGCGCGTCTCCCTGACCCCGGAGCCCGACGACGCCGAGCGGGTCGAGCGCACCGTGCTCGAGGTGGCCGCCGGGATCACCGAGCAGGACTTCGAGCCGCGCCCCTCACACGAGATCTGCTCCTGGTGCGACTACCGGCTCATCTGCCCCGCCAGCGAGGCCTGAGCGCGAATCGCCGTCGCGAGGCGGCGTCATTCGGCGACCAGGGCAATGACCTTTGGCGACTTATTGGTCGTATAGACCCAAAAGTCGCCAATCGCGAAGGGTGCGCTCTCCATGCAAAGGCGACACCGCTGAGCGGTGACCGCGCTTAGCTCGGCTGGCCCGGGCCCTCGTGCTCGTCGGAGCGCTGGCGCAGGAAGCGCTGGAAGTCGTTGGCGATCGTGTCGCCGGAGGGCATGTCGCCGGCCTCGAGCGCTTCCTCGTCGGCCTGCTCTGATTCGAGCCGGCGGACGAGCTCCTCGATCTCGGGGTTCGAGGCTACGGCGCGGTCGACCTGGGACTCGAAGCGGCTCATCGCCTCCTCGAGCTCGGAGGCCTCGATCGCGATCCCGGTGAAGCCCTCGAGCCTGCGCAGGAGCGCCAGCGCCGCCTTCGGGTTCGGGACCGCGGCGACGTAGTGGGGGACCGCCGCCCAGAGGCTCGCCGAGGTCAGGTCGCGGCGCCGGCAGGCGTCGTGGACGATGCCCACGATCCCGGTCGGGCCCTCGTAGTTGGAGCGGCTCAGCGAGAGCCGCTCGACCAGCTCGGGGTCGGAGGCGAGCCCGGTGATCGGCACCGCACGGGTATGGGCGACGTCCGCCAGCAGCGCCCCCAGGGTGACGACCATCTCGACCTCGAGCCGTTCGGCCGCCTCGATCACGGCCTCGGCGAAGGTGCGCCAGCGGAGGTTGGGCTCGACCCCGGCGACCAGCACGAGGTCGCGCTCGGCGGCCGGTGCGACCGCGGTGAAGATGCTGTTGGCCGGCCAGTCGACCTGGCGCGCCTGGCCCTCGGTCATCCGGATCGTCGGCCGGGTGACCTGGAAGTCGTAGAACTCCTCCGGGTCGATCTCGGCGATCCGCTCGGCGTCGAGCGAGATCGCGATCGCCTCGAGGGCCGTGGTCGCGGCGCTGGCCGCGTCATTCCAGCCGGCAAAAGCGGCCACGAGGACGGGCGAGCGCAGCTCCGGCGGATCCCCAACCCACTTCAAAACCTCCACCTCACGAGCCTAGCCGCTGCCCCGAGGGCATGGGCCGGTAGGCCCGTTCGCGTCCGCTTCGGCGGTCAAGATCGAGGGATGGAAGCCGCCGTCGCCCAGATCCCCCGGGCCCACCCCGAGGTCGCCGAGCTGCGCGCCGGGCAGCGCTTCGAGGGCCGCTACGCCTGCCTCTCCAAGGAGCGCCAGACGGCGCGTAACGGCTCCGCTTACCTGTCACTGCGACTGCGCGACCGCACAGGCACGATCGCCGCGCGGGCCTTTCGCGACGCGGACCGGATCGGCCTTCGCTTCGAGGCCGGCGACGCGCTCGAGGTCCGCGGCCGGGTGGAGCGCTTCAACGGCGAGCTGGTGATCGAGCTCGACGACGCCCGCCCGATCGCGCCCGGCAGCTTCGACCCGGCGGAGTTCCTCCCCGCCGCCTATCGCTCCGCCGACGAGCTGGAGGGCTTCCTCGAGCATCTCGCCGGCGAGGTTCACGATCCGGCCCTGCGCGCGGTCGTCGAGGCGATCGTCTTCAGCGGCCCACTCGCCGCTGACTTCCGTCGCGCGCCCTGCACCCGGCGCTCGCACCACGCCTATCTCGGCGGCCTGCTCGAGCACACGGTCGCGGTCTCCACGCTGGTGCTCGAGACCTGCGCCCTTCACCCGCGGCTCGACTCCGACCTGTTGATGGCGGCGGCGATCGTGCACGACGCCGGCCGCGCCCGCGAGTTCACCTACGGCGCCGAGTTCGGGCTCAGCGAGGAGGGGCGGATGCTGGGCCACCTGGCGATCGGCGCCGAGATCGTCGGCCAGGCGTCATCGTCGCTGCCGGCCGAGCGTCGCCTGACGCTGCTCAACTGCGTGCTCTCACACCACGGTCCCGACGCCGGGCCCGGCCGCGCCCAGGCGGCCCGGCGAGGCGCGGGCCCCGGCCACGGGTTCGCCTCGGCGGAGGCCCTGGCCCTCTACCGCCTCAACGCGCTCGATGCTTCGGTGAAGGGCGCGCTGGAGCACGGCTGAGCGGCGATAGCCAGCGTCCGGCTACGTCATCGGTCGCTCGTGTGCTCGTGCACACGTCGCTCCCTGCTTCCTTGCCGGACTTGGCTCTCGCCGCTCAGGAACGCACGCCTGAGCAGCTGCGCGGCGATCAGCAGGGCGAGGGCGGCGAAGGAGACCTCGAGCACTCGCTCGGAGACCGCGTTGGCGAGCAGTACCCCGGCCAGCACGCCGAGCGGCGAGAGCGCGCCGATGATCAGGCCGTCGCGCACGCGCACGTTGCCGAACCGGTTCTGGCGCCAGGCGCCGACGATGCCGACAGGGACGATCGCCAGCAGCGAGGTCGCTTCGGCGCGGACCTGGGGCTCGTCGAGGAAGATCACCAGCGCCGGCACGAACAGGATCCCTCCGCCGACCCCGAGCAGCCCCCCGACGGTGCCGCCGGCAAAGCCGAGGATCGCTGCCAGCACGTAGTCCATCAGCCGACCAGCAGATCGATGGCGACGGCGATCAACAGGACGGCGAAGAGCACCGAGATCGCCCGTTCCGGGAGGCGCTGCTGGAGCCCCGTCCCGACGATCACGCCGCCGACCGCCGGGATGCCGACGAGGGCTCCCTCGAGCAGGTCGACGTTGCCGTAGGCACCCTGGGCGAGGGTCGCGAAGAGCGCGATGACGACGATCGCCGCGAGGCTGGTCCCGGTCGCCTCGCGGTCGCCGTAGGCGAGCCAGAAGATCAGCAGCGGCACGATCACGGTCCCGCCCCCGACCCCGAACAGGCCGCTGAACGCCCCCGCGGCGGTCGCGATCACGGCCAGCCTGAGAACCCGATCGCGCGCCATCCGCAGCGATACTAGGCCCGCCATGGACGCCGCCGCCCCGATCCTCGAGCCGCTGCGCGCCGATCCGGGCGCCGGCGCGATCCTCTGCGACATCGACGGCACCCTGGCGCCGATCGTCGACGACCCCGAGGCGGCCGAGGTGCCGCCGGCGGCGCGCGAGGCGCTGGCCGAGCTCGCCGGCCGCTACCGCCTCGTCGCCTGCGTCAGCGGCCGCCGGGCGAGCGCGGCCCGGCGCATGGTCGGCGTCGAGGCGCTGACCTACGCGGGCAATCACGGGCTCGAGCTGCTCGCGCCGGGCGACTCGCGGCCCCGGCTCGATCCCGCCCTCGGCCACCGCGCCTCCGCCGCGGCCGGATTCGTCACTCGCCTCGACTGGGACGGGCTCGCCCGGGTCGGGCTGCGGCTCGAGGACAAGGGCCCGATTCAGGCGATCCATTGGCGCGGCGCGCCCGACGCCGAGACGGCGGCCCAGCGGGCGCGGGAGATCGGCGTCCTCGCCGAGGAGGAGGGCCTGGTCCCGCACCTCGGCCGCATGGTGCTCGAGGTACGGCCGCTGGCGACCGTCCACAAGGGGATCGCGGTCCGCAGGCTGGTTCAAGAGGCGGGGGTCGCGACGGCGCTGTTCGGCGGCGACGATCGCACCGACCTCGACGCCTTCGCCGCGCTCCGCGAGCTGGAGGGCGACGGCGAGCTCGATCACGCGGTCTGCGTCGGCGTCGCCTCGCCCGAGACGCCGCCAGAGATCGAGCGGCGCGCGGACCTCACCGTCGCCGGGCCGGAAGCCTTCCTGGAATTGCTGCAGAGCCTGTAGAAAGCCCTGGCGATGCTCTTCTGCGACCTCCTGCGCGTCTCCGTCCTACTCGTGGCGGCGGTGGCCACCGCGCTCGGCGCGGTCGCCATCATCGTCGCCAACCAGGACGCCGACGAGTTCGCGCTCGCGGTCGCCGTCGGCTGGTGGCTTCTCGCGGCCGCGATCGGCGTCTGGCTCGGGCGCCCGGCGCGGGCCTCGGAGGCGATCGCGAGGCTGCTCGCAGGCGCGCGAACTTCGACCAGCCTGCCGTCGCAGAGTCCGGGCCGGATCGCGTTCATGCGGCTCTGGCCGATCGGCGCCTTCGCCTTCGTGGTCGGCGTGGCCGGCCTGATCGCTCCCCAGATCGCGGCGATCGGCGCCGGCTACGCGATCCTGATCGCGCTCGCCTGGCGCGGGCGCGAGAACGCCGTCGTCGCGATCGAGGACCGCGACGGCGTGCGCTTCCACGTCGAGCCCTCCTCGGCGCTCCAGCCGGTGAAGCTGATCCGCACCCCCGGCCTTTATCGCGACCGCGCTCCGACTCCCAAGCCGCCCCCACCGCCGCCCGCCGAGGCCTAGGGCGGCTACGCGGCGCTCGCGCAGCGAATCGAGGGCCCTGAACTCCGGGTCGCGGCGCCGCGCGAAGGCCAGCGCGCCGCCGGCGCCGGCGGCGAGCGCCGCGAGCCCGGCCAGGACCAGGCCCGAGCGCGGTCCGGCCACCTCGGCGAGCCAACCGACGAAGGGACCGCCGATCGGGGTCGAGCCGAGGAAGACGACCGAGTAGAGGGCCATCACCCGCCCGCGCATGTGCGGGCTGGCGCCGAGCTGGAGGGTCGAGTTGACGCCGGCGGCGAAGGTGACGCTAAACGCCCCCAGCGGCACCAGGGCGACGAGCTCAAGCGGCAGCGTCGGCGCCGCCGCGGCGAGCAGGGCGAAGACCCCGAAGCCGGCGGCCGAGCCCGCAAGCAGCCGCTCGGTGACGCGCCCGCGGGCGCCGGTCGCGAGTGCGCCGCCGACCGATCCGATCGCCATCGCCACGGCGAGCGCGGTGTAGGCGGCGGCGCCGCCCTCGAAGGTGAAGCGCCCGAGCAGCGGCAACAGGACCTGGAAGTTGAAGGCGAGGGCGCCGACGACGACCATCATCGCCAGCGGGATCAGCAGGCTCGGCTCGCCGCGCACGTAACGCACCGCCGCCCGCACGCCACCCTGGTCGCGGCCGTTGCCGGCGGGCGCCGAGAGCCTTTCGGGGTCCATCCCGCGCAGGGCGACGATCATCGCCGCGAAGGTTGCGGCGTTGATCAGGAAGCACGGGGCGACTCCGAGCGTCGCGATCAGGACCCCGGCCGCCGCCGGCCCGACGATGCGGGCCGAGTGGATCAGGACGCTGTTGAGGCTGACGGCGTTGACGACCTGGCCGGCACCCACCATTTCGATCACGAAGCTCTGGCGGGTCGGGTTGTCGATCGAGTTCACCGCCCCGCGGACGAAGACGAGCGCGAAGACCATCCAGGGCACCACCGCGCCACTCGCCGTCAGCCCCCAGAGCGCCAGGGCCGGGGCCGCCATCAGCGTCTGGGTGACGATCAGCAGCGAGCGCTTCGGCCAGCGGTCGGCGAGCACCCCGCCCCAGGCGCCGAAGAGCAGGATCGGCAGGAACTGCAGCGCCGCGGTCACCCCGACGGCGACGCCGCTGCCGGTCAGCGAGAGGATCAGCCACATCTCGGCGACCATCTGCATCCAGTTGCCGCTCAGGGAGACGATCTGGCCGGCGAAGTAGCGCCGGTAGTTGGGGATCTCGAGCGAGCTGAACGACCGGCGCAGCGCTGCGCTCACCGGGTCTCCTGATCGAGCACTCGCTCGAGGATCTCGGCGGCGCGTTCGAGCGTCGCCACCTCCTCGGCGTCGAGCTCGCGCATCCGCTTCGCGAGATAGGCGTTCTTGCGCCCGCGCAGGCGCTTCAGCAGCGCCCTGCCCTCGGCGGTCGGCGCGACCAGGAAGCCGCGCCCGTCGGAGGGGTCGGGGGTCCGGGTGACAAGGCCGCGCTCGACGAGGCTGGCGACGATCCGCGTCGCCGTCGGCCGCTGGACCCGCTCGCGCTCGGCAAGCTCGGACGGCGTCAGCGGCCCGTGGTTGGAGATCGTCGCCAGCGCCGCGTTGAGGGTCGGGCTGAGCCCACCCTCACCCTCGGCCGCGTTCGCGTCCTGGCGCAGCCTGCGCGAGGTACGGACCACCGCCAGCCGAAGCCTTGCGGCGATCTCTGCGAGCGGCGGTGAAGTGGTTACCATTGCTAATTAGCATAGCAAACTACTTCCCGCGCCCGCGCAGCTTCACGTCCCCCGCCCGCGCAGCTTTAGCAGCTGCTTCCAGGTCCGGGTATTGGCGATCTCGCCCTTGGTCAGCCAGGCTCGGCGCGCGGTCGCCAGCCCGTAGCGCATGTTCGCCATTGTCTCGACGCCGTGGGCGTCGGTGTTGAGCGCGACCTTCACCCCGGCGTCGGCGGCGAGGCGCGCGTGGTGCTCGGAGAGGTCGCGACGGTTCGGGTTGCCGTTGATCTCGATCAGGGTCCTGTTCGCGGCCGCCGCCGCGGCGATCGCCTCGACGTCGATGTCGTAGGGCTCGCGCCTTGTGATCAGGCGCCCCGTGAGGTGCCCGATGCAGTCGACCTGCGGGTTCTCGATCGCGGCGATCACCCGCTCGGTCATCTTCTCGGCCGAGATCCGAAACGACGTGTGGACGCTGGCGACGACCCAGTCGAGCCTCTCGAGCACCTCCGGCTCGTAGTCGAGCGAGCCGTCGGGGAGGATGTTGACCTCCGAGCCGGCGAGCAGCGTGAAGCGCCCCGGGTTGGCCTCGTTGTAGGCGGCGACCTCCCCGACCCGCTTCAGCAGCGCCTTGGCGCTGACGTCGTTGCCGAACCCGTGGCTGGCCGAGTGGTCGGTGACCGCCAGGTAGGCGTAGCCGCGAGCCCGCGCCTCCTCGGCCATCTGCTCGAGGGTGTTGCGTCCGTCGGAGAGGGTCGTGTGGCAGTGCAGGTCGCCGCGGATGTCGCCCTGCTCGACGAGCTCGGGAAGCTCGCCCGCCGCGGCGGCGGCGATCTCGCCCCGGCCTTCGCGCAGCTCGGGCTCGATGTAGGCGAGCCCGAGGCGCTCGTAGACCGCGGCCTCGGTCTCGTAGCGCGCGACCTTCCCCGACTCGACCTCGGCGATCCCGTTCTCGGAGACCGAGAGCCCCATCTTCACCGCTCGCTCGCGCAGCTCGACGTTGTGCGCCTTCGAGCCGGTGAAGTGCTGGAGCAGGTTGCCGTAGGCGTCCGGGGAGACGATCCGCAGGTCGACCGAGACCCCGTTGTAGGTAGTGATCCGGGTGCCGGCCTTGCCGGCCGAGCCGGAGGTGGCGGCGAGCTCGTGCTCCGTCAGCGCCACCGCCAGCGCCCGCGGATCGCTGGCGGTTGCGATCAGGTCGATGTCCTTGCAGGTCTCTGCCATCCGCCGCGCCGAGCCGGCGATCTCGACCGCGTCGGCGGCCGGGTGGGCGCGCAGCGCCGCGGCCAGCTCCTCGGCGATCGGCAGGACCTCGGAGAGCAGCAGCCGCTCGGCGGGCCCCTCCTCGTCGAGCTTCGCCAGCGAGGCGAGCACGTTCTCCTCCGCCTTCGGGCCGAGCCCCTTGAGCACCCGGATCTGCTCCTGCTCGGCGGCCGCCCGCAGCTCGTCGAGGCTGGCGATGCCGAGCTCGTCGTAGAGCTTGCGCACCGTCTTCGCGCCGAGGCCGGGGATCCGAGTCACCTCGATCAGCGAGGCCGGGAACTTCGCCTTCAGCTTCGCCGCCGCGGGGATCTCCCCGGTCTCGGATAGGGCGACGATCTTCTCCTGCAGCGTGTCGCCGACGCCGGGAAGCTCGGTCGCCTTGCCCGCCAGCGCCAGCTCCTCGACCGAGACCGGGCTCTGGCGGATCACCCGCGCCGCCTCCTTGTAGGCGATCACCCTGAACCGGTTGGCGCCGTCGAGCTCGTACAGGGTGCCGAGCTCGACCAGGGCCTCTGCGATCTCCGCGTTGCGCATCGCGCTCACTCTAGATTGCGCCCGTGCCCGCGAACCCAGAGCCCGGACTGGTCTGGCTCGTGCTTCCGACCTACAACGAGGCCGCCAACCTGGAGGCGATCGTCGCCGCGATCCTCGAGCAGCTCCCGGCCGACCGCCGGCTGCTGATCGTGGACGATTCCTCACCCGACGGCACGGGCGAGATCGCCGATCGCCTCGGCGCCGCCGACCCGGACGTCGAAGTCCTGCACCGTCCCGGCAAGCAGGGCCTCGGCCCCGCCTATGTCGCCGGCTTCCACCGCGCCCTGGCTGCCGGCGCGCGGCTGATCGCCCAGATGGATGCCGACTTCTCCCACGACCCGGCCGACCTGCCGCGGCTGCTGGCCGCGGCGCGGGAGGCGGACCTGGTCCTGGGCTCGCGCTACGTCGAGGGCGGCGGCGTGGCGGAATGGGGGCCCGGTCGGCGGTTGATCAGTCGCGGCGGCAGCGCCTACGCCCGCGCCCTGCTCGGGCTGCGGGTCGGCGACCTGACCGGCGGTTTCAAGGTCTTCCGCAGGCAGGTGCTCGAGACGATCGACCTGGAGACGATCCCCTCGCTCGGCTACGCCTTCCAGATCGAGACGACCTACCGAGCGGTCCGAGCCGGCTTTCGCGTCGTCGAGGTGCCGATCGTGTTTCGGGAGCGCCGCGTCGGCGAGTCGAAGATGACCGGCTCGATCGTGCTCGAGGCGGCGCTGCGGGTGCCGGCGATGCGAATCGCAAGACGCCGGTCGTGACGGCATAGTGTGTCCCCTCACCCGGCAGCTACTATATTTTTTGAAGTAACGCGTACCCCCGATCGTGCGGAACAGACCGCATCGACGGCAGAAGACGAGGGTTAAGGAGACCTAGAGTGACCGGCAAGCTCCCCGATGTGACCGACGCCAACTTCCAATCCGAAGTGCTCGATGCCGACGGTCCCGTGCTCGTCGACTTCTGGGCCCCATGGTGCGGGCCGTGCCGGGTCGTCCACCCGATCCTCGAGGAGATGGCAGCCGAGCGCAACGGCGAGCTGCGGATCGTCAGCCTCAACGTTGACGACAACCAGCAGACCGCCGGCCGCTACGAGGTGCTCTCCATTCCGACGCTAATCCTCTTCCGGGACGGCTCCGAAGCGAAGCGGATCGTGGGGGCGCTGCCGAAGCGCCGCCTCGAGGCCGAGCTCGAGCCCGCCCTGGTCTCGTAATCAGAAAGGACCTGATGCGCAAGCTCTACGTAACCATCGCGGTCGTTGCCCTGTCCACCATCGGCGTGCTCGCCCTCGGCGGAGTCGCCGGAGCGGGGACCGACAAGGGTTCGACCAAGGTGAACCTGCTCGCCGACACCTTCTCGCCCGACACGAAGTCGATTTCGGCGGGCACCAAGGTCAAGTTCAACTGGGTCACCGGCAAGCACAACGTGATCAAGGCCAAGGGCCCCGGCGGGCCAATCGACTCCGGGATCATCAACTCGACCGGCATCCAGTTCAAGCACAAGTTCTCGAAGACCGGGACCTACAAGCTGATCTGCACGGTCCACGACGGCATGAAGCTGAAGCTGAACGTCAACTGACCCTCGGCCGGCGCGCGCGGCCTCAGCTCTTCTCGATTCCGATCCCCAGCTCGCGGCCCTCGATCGAGGCCGTGGTCGCGAGCCCGGCGCCGTCGTAGGCGACCGAGGTGGCGAGGGTCTCGCCGGCGATGTAGTCCTCGTGGCTGCGGGCGGCCTCGACCAGCCCGTCGTCGCCGCCGAGCGTCAGGGTGATCCGGTCGGAGACGTCGAGGCCCGCCTGCTTGCGGGCGGCCTGGACGGCGTGCACGATCTCGCGCGCCAGGCCCTCGCGGATCAGGCCCGGATCGAGCTCCAGCGCCAGCGCCACCGCCCGGCCGGCCTCGGCCTCGACCTCGTAGCCCTCGAGCGGCTGCATCGCCAGGGTCAGGTCCTCTGAGGTCAGCGCGTGCTCGACGCCGTCGACGTTGATCCCGATCTGGCGCTCGCCGCGGATCGCCTCGGCGACGTGGGAGGGGTCGAGCGCGCCGATCGCCGCCGCGGCCTGCGGCATCGCCTTCCCGAACCTCGGTCCCAGCGCCCGGTAATTGGGCTTCACCTCGTAGCGGACCAGTTCGCCCTGCTCGGAGACGAACTCGAGTTCCTTGACGTTGAGCTCGGCGCGGACGAGCTCGGCGAGCCGCTCGATCTCGGCCCGTTCGGCCTCGGTGGCGACGATCACCGCCCGGCTCAGCGGCTGGCGGTTCTTGATCTTCGCCTGCGCGCGAGCGGCACGGCCGAGCTCGATCGCTCGCATCGCCGCCTCGACGCCGGCCTCGAGCTCCCCGTCCTCGAGCTCTGGATCGGGCTGCGGGTAGTCGGCGAGGTGGACGGAATCGGGATCCCCGCTGAGATTCCCGTAGATCTCGTCGGTGATGAAGGGCGTAAAGGGCGCGAGCAGCTTCGAAAGCTCGATCAGGCAATGACGGAGGGTCGTGAACGCGTCCCGGTCGCCGTCCCAGAAGCGACGGCGATTGAGGCGGACGTACCAGTTCGAGAGCCGGTCGACGAAGCTCGAGATCTCCTCGCCGGCGCGGGTGCAGTTGAAGTCGTCCATGTCGGTGCCAACCAGGCGGATCAGGCTCTGGAGCTCGGAGACGATCCAGCGGTCGAGCTCCGCCTCGCCGAGCGCCGCACCCGTGAGGTCCTCGGGCCCGAGCCCCTCCGCGTTCGCGTAGAGGACGAAGAACGAGTACGTGTTCCAGAGCGTGAGCAGGAACTGGCGCAGCGACTCGCCGACCGTCTCGGCCGAGAACCGGTAGCCGGCCCACGGCTGCTGCGAGCTCAGGTAATACCAGCGGAAGGCGTCGGCGCCGTGCGTGTCGAGCACCTCCCAGGGATCGACGACGTTGCCGCGGCTGGTCGACATCTTCTGGCCCTCGGGATCGGAGATCAGCCCGAGGCAGACGCAGTTGCGATAGCTGGTTTGGTCGAACAGCAGGCTCGACTCCGCGAGCAGCGAGTAGAACCAGCCGCGGGTCTGGTCCTGGGCCTCGCAGATGTAATCGGCCGGGAACCGCTCGCGGAACTCCTCCTCGCCCTCGAACGGGTAGTGGAACTGCGCGAACGGCATCGCGCCCGAGTCGAACCAGGCATCGATCACCTCGGCGACCCGGCGCATCTCGCCGCCGCATGAGTCGCAGCGCAGGGCGACCTCGTCGATGAACGGCCGGTGCAGGTCGTCGGGAAGCTCGCCGCCGCGCTCTCGCAGATCGGCGATCGAGCCGGCGCAGAAGGCCTCGTCGCAGTCGTCCGACTCGCACCTCCAGACGGGCAGCGGCGTGCCCCAGTAGCGCTCGCGCGAGAGCGCCCAGTCGACGTTGCCCTCGAGCCACTTGCCGAAGCGCCCGTGCTTGACGTGCTCCGGGCGCCAGCCGATCGTCTCGTTCTCGGCCAGCATCCGGTCGCGGACGTCGGTGGTGCGGATGTACCAGCTCGACTTCGCGTAGTAGAGCAACGGCGTCCCGCAGCGCCAGCAGTGCGGATAGGAGTGCTCGTACTCCTCGGCGCGAAACAGGCGCCCCTTCTCGCGCAGCGCCTCGACGATCTCCGGGTTGTGCTGGAAGACCATCTTGCCCTGGAAGTCCGGCACCCGCTCGTCATAGGTCCCGTCAGGCCGGACCGGGTTCTGCAGCGTCATCTCGTACTGCTCGCCGAGCCGGAAGTCGTCCTCGCCGAAGGCGAGCGCGGTGTGCACCAGGCCGGTGCCGTCCTCGGTGGTGACGAAGTCGGCAAGCAGCACGGAGTGGCCGAGCGGTCCGAAGTCCTCGCCCCGGATGTAGTCGAACGGCGCCTCGTAGCGGGCGCCGGCGAGCGCCTCGCCCGGGAAGTGGGCCAGCACCTCGGCGTCCTCGCCGAGCACCCGCTCGAGCAGCGGCCGGGCGACGATCAGGACCTCGGCGCCGAGCCTCGCCCGGACGTATTCGATCTCCGCTCCCGCGGCAACGGCGGCATGGGAGATCAGCGTCCACGGCGTCGTGGTCCAGACGAGCAGCGAATCGCCGACCTCGACCGGGTTCTCGGGAATCCGATCGGCCGGCGGCACCTCGGTTACGGGCAGGCGGACGTAGACCGAGGGATCGACGACGTCGCGGTATCCCTGGGCCACCTCGTGCGAGGAGAGCGCGGTCCCGTCGCGGGGGCAGTACGGGACGACCTTGTGCGCGTTGTAGAGGCGGCCCTGGTCCCAGATCTGGCGCAGCGCCCACCAGACCGACTCGATGTAGTCGTTGGTCATCGTCACGTACGGGTCATCGAGGTCGATCCAGAAGCCGATCCGCTCCGTGAGCCGGTTCCAGTCCTCGACGTAGCGGAGCACCGATTCGCGGCAGCGCCGGTTGAACTCGACGATCCCGTAGTCCTCGATCTCCACCTTCGAGGCGATCCCGAGCTCCTTCTCAATCTCGAGCTCGACCGGGAGGCCGTGACAGTCCCAACCCGCCTTGCGGGGGACGTAGTGGCCGCGCATCGCCTGGTAGCGCGGGTAGACGTCCTTGAACGCGCGGGCCAGCACGTGGTGGGAGCCGGGCTTTCCGTTCGCCGTCGGCGGGCCGTCGTAGAAGCTCCAGATCGGCGCTCCGGCCTCGCGCCGCTGGGCGACCTGGCGCTCGAAGGTGCGGTCCTCGCGCCAGCGCTCGAGCACGCGCAGCTCGAGCTCGGGAAAGGACTGCTTCGGGTCGACGGGGCGAAAGGCGCTCACGAGCGGAGGATTCTAGGAGCGCCGGCTCACCAGACAACGAGGATGTCGTCGGGGTCCCTCGGGTTGACGTAGACGGGCAGGACGAGCCCGGGCTGCATCAGGTAGGCGGCGAACTCGGAGATGATCAGCTTCCGCTTGACGCGGCGCGGCGGCTGCCCCGGCACGTCGAGGTCGAGCTCGAGCGTCATCAACGGCTGCTCGTTGATCTCGGCCCCGGAGTGCGCTGAGACGAGCGTGCCCCGGCCCTTCAGCCCGGTCCTCCACAGCCACTGCTCATGGCGGCCCTGGCGCGCCTGGCGGATTCCGTAGACGACCAGCCCCAGGGTCACGGCGACCCAGATCCCGCCGATCAGCACGAACGTCGACTCGACCTCGCCGCCGATCAGCAGCCCGGCGACGATGAAGGCCGTTCCGCCGCCGCCGAAGAGCGCGAAGAGCAGGTAGCCGGTGCGGTTGACCTGCATCGCTACTCCCTCGACTCGTCGCTGACACGCTTGGCCACCGTGGCCCCGGCCTCCCACAGCGCCTCGAGACCGGCGGCGTCGGGATCGTCCTGCTCTACCGAGCAGAGCATCGAGCCGTAGGTGAGCTCGAACGAGAAGTCGCCGGGCGAGCGCTCGCCGAGCCAGTCGATGAAGGTGGGGATGAACAGCCTCCGCAGCCAGATGTCGTCCTGGAACGGGCTCACGGTCACCTTGAACCGCTCGTTGAGCTTCGCGCTCTCGGTCCACAGTCGCGAGTTGCGGATCTCGAACCCGTACTGGGTGTCGTCGGTGATCCGTCCCCTGCGCTCGCAGATCAGGCGGGGCACGAACGGCTGCGACTCCGGGATCCGGGCGAAGACGACGTTGTAGTCGAAGCGGCCGTAGGAATAGCGGCCGATCACACCCTCGACGCCGTCGGCGAGCGGACCGCGAAGCGCCGGGGCAATCCCACCGCCCTTGGTCATCAGCGGCGTCACCGGGCCCGGGGCGAACCCGTCGGCCGGCCCCAGACCCCGCTCGGAGGCCAGCTGCGCGTAGCTCTCGGACGCCGCCATCGCCGCGCCAGCCTATCCCCGCCTACGATGGTCGCGTGCGGATCAAGCTCAGCCTGGCAGGGGCGGCGGCGGCGCTCGTACTCGCCGGGTGCGGGGCCACGGAGCCGCCTGCGACGCCGGCGGCCTGCCTCGTTCCGGGGACGGAGTACCTGCGGGCGCTCGAGGCAGCCCCGGGGGAGGTCCGGCTCCCCGACAACACCCCGATCAGCTCGTGTCTGGTCCCGGACCAGGCGAGCGGGGCGCTGCAGACAGTCGGCAAGTCGATCATCGATGCCGCCACGGAGCTCAACCGCCAGATCCTCCGCGACCCGGATCCGCGCACGATCATCCGCCTCGGCTACCTGGTCGGAGCGGTCCAGGAGGGTGCGTCGGGCACCGGAGGCGTCCACCACGACCTGATCCTGCGCCTGGACTCCGCCGCCCGTTACAGCGGTCCCGCGGGCAAGCCGTTCGGAGCCGCTTTCGAGCGCACCTTCGGACAGGGCTACGCCGCCGGACAGGCCGACGGCTAGCCGCGTCCGTTAACGCCGCCGGAACAGTCGGCGACTGCGAGTCTTGCGCTCCCGCTCGGAGCGCTTCGCATCCATGTACAGGATCAGCATCGTCGGGTGCATGGCATCTCCTAACCAGTGTTTAGGTTTAGGCAGTTATAGCAGAAAGTAACCGGCCTCGGTACAATGACGGTTATGCCCACGGACCAGACGGCACCCGCCGAGCTCGAGCTGGTGCGTGCCTTCGTCAACACGCGCGACGTCGAGGAGGGAACGGACGCCCTGCAGTCGCCCGCCGAGGCGATCGCCTGGCTTTCCGCCCACGCGCTCGGCGGCGGCGAGCGCTCGCTGGCGGAGCCGGATCGTGACCGCCTGGTCGAGGTCCGCGAGGCGCTGCGCGAGCTGCTGCTCGCCAACAACCTCTCCGAGCCGCCGCCCGCCGCGGCACTCGCGGCGCTCAACGAGCAGTCGGCCGAGGCGGCCGTGACGCTGCGCTTCGACGCTGAAGGGGCGGCGCTGGTGACCAGCTGCGGGGGGGTCGACTCGGCGATCGCCCGCCTGCTGGCGATCGTCCACAGCGCGATGGGCGACGGCACCTGGCGGCGGCTGAAGGCGTGTCCGGCCGCGGACTGCCGCTGGGCCTTCTACGACCACTCGCGCAACCGCTCCGGCACCTGGTGCGAGATGGGGGAGTGCGGGAACAGGGAGAAGGCGCGTCGCTTTCGCGAACGCCACCGGGGCACCGACGAGCCGATAGCCTGAGCTTCGTGGCCGATCAACAGCTCTGGGGTGGCGAGACCGCGAAGGCGGTCGAGAACTTTCCCGTCTCCGGGCATCCCGTGCCGGCGCCCGTGATCCACTGGCTGGGCCGGATCAAGGGTGCGGCGGCCCGGGTCAACGCCGAGCTCGGCAAGCTCGACGCCGGCGTCGCCGAGCGGATCGCCGCCGCCGGGGACGCGGTCGGAAACGGCGAGCACGACGACCAGTTCCCCGTCGACGTCTTCCAGACGGGTTCGGGGACCTCGTCGAACATGAACGCGAACGAGGTGCTCGCCAACCTCGCGGGCGAAGGCGCCCATCCCAACGACCACGTCAACATGGGCCAGTCCTCCAACGACGTCTTCCCCTCGGCGGTCCATCTCGCCGCCCTGGGCGAGGTCACCGACCACCTGCTGCCGGCCCTCGACGGGCTCGCCGCGGCGCTGGCGGCCAAGGGCGACGAGTTCGCCGGCCACGTGAAGTCCGGGCGCACGCACCTGATGGACGCCGTCCCCGTGACCCTGGGCCAGGAGTTCGACGGCTACGCCGCCCAGATCCGCCTCGGCGCCGACCGCGTGCGCGACACGCTCGGACGCGTCGGCCAGATCCCCCTCGGGGGCACCGCGACCGGCACCGGGATCAATACCCACGCCGAGTTCGCCGAGCGCGTGCGTGCGAAGCTCTCCGAGGCGACCGGGCTGGCGATCTCGGCGCCCGAGGACCCGTTCGAGGCGAACGGCAACCGCGACGCCCTGGTCGAGCTCTCGGGGGCGCTGAAGGTCGTCGCCGTCTCGATGATCAAGATCGCCGGCGACCTGGCGCTGATGGGCTCCGGCCCGCGGGCCGGGCTGGCGGAGATCCGCCTGCCCGAGCTGCAGAAGGGGTCCTCGATCATGCCGGGCAAGGTCAACCCGGTCATGTGCGAGGTGGCGATCCAGGTCGGCGACCAGGTGATCGGCAACGACGCCGCGATCACGATCGCCGGCACCCAGGGGCAGTTCGAGCTCAACGTCCGCGTGCCGCTGATCGCACGCAACCTGCTCGACTCGATCAAGCTGCTGGCCGCGGCGTCGCGGCTGCTGAACGAGAAGTGCGTGAGCGGGATCGAGCCGAACGAGGAGATGCTGCAACGCCACGCCGAGTCGACCCTGCAGGTCGCGACCGCGCTCACTCCCCACATCGGCTACGACCAGGCGGCGGAGATCGTCAAGGAGGCGGCGACGTCGAACCGCACCGTGCGCGAGGTGGCGACCGAGAAGGGCGTCGACGAAGCCGTGCTCGAGGAGGCGCTCGACTTCGTGAAGCTCGCCCGCCCGCACGAGTAGCCGCCGGTACTACTTACTGGCAGGTAGTACACCCGGCTCCGTAGTTCTTACCGTTGACTGTCATCGCCCCCGGCCTCACGATGACTGCCAACGCGTAATCGAGCGCGTAGTTTCGAGAGCTCAAGGAAGGGCTGAATGATCAAGCGAATTTCGTTCCTCGTCGCGCTGTCCGCGATGTTTGCCGCATCGTTGGTCGCCGGGGCGTCCGCGGCGCCGACGCCGACGGTCGTCTACGACGCGACCCCGACCCCGTTGCCGCCGAACGTGGCGAGCCTTGGGTTTGAAGCAACGTCGACCGATCAGTTCGGCGACGACGTCCACCTCGGCGGTACGGACAGGGTCCTGAAGACGGTCAAGGTCACGTTGAGCGACTGGGCGCTGTATTCGGATTACTCGTCGGATGCTCGCTACTCGGCCAACTCGTCCACGTGGACGCACCCGATCACCGTCAACGTCTACAGCAGCCATCTCGACGCGAACGGCGTCCCGGATCAGTTGCTGGCGACCAAGACCGCGACCGTGACGATTCCGTGGCGCCCGGCGGCGGACCCGACCTGCCCCGGTGGAACCGCCTGGAGGGCGAGCGACAGCAACTGCTACAACGGAGTCGCCTTCAACGCGACGTTCGATCTCAGCAGCCCCAGCGTTACGCTGCCCAACCGCGTGATCGTCGGCGTCGCCTACAACACGGCTGACTACGGCTCTTCGCCGATCGGGCAGCCCGGGCCGTACAACTCGCTGAACGTCGGGGTCCCGACCGGCCAGACGGCGTCCGTCGGAAGCGATGACGATCCGGACAGCGTGTTCTGGGACACGTCGGTCGCCGGCTTCTACAGCGATGGCGGCTCGGGAGGAACCGATACGTTCCGCAAGGACACGGTGTGGGCGCCGAACGGCACGGTGGCCTTCCAGATCAAGGCGGCGGCCCCGCTGGTCGGTCCGCCGACCGACAAGGACCTGTGCAAGAAGGACGGGTGGATGACCTTCAACAACCCGTCGTTCAAGAACCAGGGCGACTGTGTCAGCTACGTCGCCACCGGCGGCAAGCACTAGGGCTCATCGCACGCTGATGGGAGTCGGGGTTTCAACGCCCCGGCTCCCGTCGCCTGCCCTCCTCAGGCCTCCTGCTTCTCCCGCTTCAGCGTCATCAGCGCCAGGTCGGCGTGTCCGAGCAGCTCCTCGGCCACCATCTCCTTCTCGGTCTCGGCGGTTCCCCAGGAGATCGAGATCGGCGTCCCATCGGCCGCCTCGCAGGTGTTGACCACCTCCGCCGCGATCCGGGCCATCGCCTGCTCGGCGCCCTCGAAGGCGGTGTCCGGGAACAGCAGCACGAACTCGTCGCCGCCCCAGCGGAAGGCCCGATCCCCCGCTCGCAGCGCCCGGCCGATCGCGGCGGCGACGTCGCGCAGGCAGCGGTCGCCGTCGAGGTGGCCGTGGCGATCGTTGATCGCCTTGAAGCTGTCGATGTCGAGCATGCCGATGCTGGTCGTGGACTCGGCTCTCCGGCTGCGCGCGAGCTCAGCGTCGAGCGCTTCGTCGAACGCCCGCCGGTTGGCGAGCTGGGTGAGCTCGTCGGCGCGCGCCAGCTGGTGGGCCTCGCGTTCCTGGCCGCGCAGCAGGACCCGCTGGGCGCGGACGTAGGTCATCAGCCCGAGCACGAGGAGCCCGAGCACGACCGAGAATAGGTAGCTGGCGATGAGCTCCTTCGTCTCGAGCGAGGTGGGATCCCCGTATACGAGCGGCGCCGCGCTGACCACGGTGGCGGCGGCGAGGAAGGCGAGCGCCCGGCGCGGGGGGTGGATCCCCATCGCCATCACGATCCAGAGCAGGATCAGGTTGCGGTAGGTGGCCTCGAGGCCGCCCGCGAGCCACTCCAGCACGCCGACGGCGATCAGTCCGGCGTAGCAGACCGCCAGCATCCCGTTGAACGAGACGGGCGGGATGCGCCCGCGCACCCGCCGCCCGGCGACGAAGCCGGCGGCGATGATCGCGATCGCCGGCACCCAGCCGGCGTCGCCGATCGCGTCGGTGGGCGGATCGAGGGGGAGGAAGATGAGCGCCAGCAGCGCCGACAATGAGCAGGCGACGCCGCCCAGGCGGCCCGCGTTGACCAGGTCGGCTCCCTCGTAGCCGCTCGAAAACTGCGCCAGGAAATTGCGCAGGCCGGGGCGCTGCGCGGCCGTCTGGGGTGCTCCCCCGCTCTCCACGTCAGATCCACCCTACCGCCGCCGAGGGCCGCAGTGGCGTAACGCACCGCTCTCCTGCGAGACTCAGCTGTACAAGCGAAGGGAAGGATCGGAGACGATGGAGAACGGCAGCGATACGGCAAAGCAGACGCAGAAGGCGACCTTCGGCGCCGGGTGCTTCTGGCAGGTGGAGGAGCAGTTCCGCGCTCTCGACGGCGTCGTCGACACCGCGGTCGGCTACGAGGGCGGCGAGCTCGAGAACCCGACCTACGAGCAGGTCTGTCGCGGCGACACCGGCCACGTGGAGGTCTGCCAGGTCGAGTTCGACCCGGGCCGGATCCCCTACGAGGACATCGTCCAGAAGTACTTCGAGATCCACGACCCGACGCAGGTCAACCGCCAGGGCCCGGACGTCGGCTGGCAGTACCGCTCGGTGATCTTCACCGAGGACGAGGCTCAGGCGGAGGCCGCGCGGCGCGTCCTGGACGCCAACCGCGATCGCTTCAAGGGCGAGATCGTGACCGAGATCACCCCGGCGAAGCCGTTCTGGCGCGCCGAGGAGTACCACCAGTGCTACCTCGAGAAGCGCCACTCCGCCGGCGGGCTGCTGAGCCAGCTGCTCGGGCGTTGAGGACGGTCGCGGCGCTCGCCGCGACCGTCGCCGTCGGGCTGGCGGGCTGTGGCGCCGCCGACGATTCAACCACCACACAGGCCGCCCCGACCGCAACCGGCCAGACCGAGATCGTGGTCACGCTCGACCCGGACGGCAAGGGCGGCAAGCCACCGCTGGCCGAGATCGTCGCCTGCCCGGGCCGCGACGCGGACGCCTGCGACGCGATCGACGCCCTGCCCGCCGACCCGGCGGCCCCCGTGCCGTCGGCGACGGCCTGCACCGAGATCTACGGCGGCCCCGACACGCTGGCGATCCAGGGCACCCTCCACGGCGAGCCGATCGACGCTCGGTTCACCCGCTCCGACGGGTGTGAGATCGACCGCTTCGACCGCTTCGTGCCGCTGCTGAAAGCGCTGTTCCCCGACTACGAGCCCGGCGCGGCCCTCGGCGCCTAGGGGCCGCTCAGGAGGTGCACGGGGTCGCCAGCCGGCCGACCTGGGGCTGGAACGGGGCGTCCCTCGGCAGCTTCACGTCGGCGCGCGTGTAGTAGCTCTTGCCCAGGCATTGCCGCAGCTCGCTGAGCAGGAGCGTGCCCGGCAGCGCGATCGAGCTGACGCCCTCGGCCCGGATCTCGAAGGTGCCGGTCGAGGTCGCGCCGGAAGGGTCGCCCCAGCCGCTCCAGACCAGATCGTGGCCGACGAGATCGCCGTTGACGCTGAAGGCGAAGGTCGAGGGCTCGGAGACCTCCTTGCCCAACGGATCGGTGATCACGACATCTGGGTTGCCCGCGCTCGGCGCCTGCGCGGTCGTCGTTGTCGTTGTGTCGCCGCCGCCGCCGAGCAGGAGGACCAGGGCTGCACCTGCGGCGAGCACGGCCGCGACGGCGCCGGCGGCGATCCAGGTGCCACGGCCACCGCGCTGCGGCCGGTGGTCCGCCACCGCCGGGGGCGGAGCCGGGCTCGATCCGTCGATCGCGCGAAGCTGAGTGATCAGGCGGCCGATGTCGTAGTCCCAGCGGCTGTCGGTGAGCTCGAGCGCCTGGTGGTTGGCGAGCCCCTTGATCGGCTCCGGAAGCTGATCGGCGCTCGGCGGGGCGGCGCCCGCGACCAGCGCCGGGATCACCTTCACGTCGCGCTCCAGCCCGGCCGCGATCTCGAGCCTGACGAAGTCGGCCGGGTCGTCGAGCCGCCGGCGGCCGGTGGGGTCCGCGGTGGTCAGCCATTCATCGCCGATCACCGCGATCAGGACATCGCATTCCCCGACCGCGTGGTTGATCCGCTCGACGAAGTCCGCGCCGGCGTCGATCGCGTCGAGGTCGAGGAAGATCTGCTCGGTCCCGAACTCGGCCGCGAGGCGATCGTGAAGCCAGCCGGTGTAGCCGGAGCTGTCCTGCCGCCTGTAGCTGATGAAGATCCGCGGCATCGGTGCCCTCGCCCTAGAGGTTGACCGCCACGTACTTGGTCTCGAGGAACTCGTGGATGCCCTCGTTGCCGCCCTCGCGACCGATCCCCGACTGCTTGACGCCGCCGAACGGGGCGCCCGCGTTGGAGACCATGCCCTGGTTGAGGCCGATCATCCCGGTCTCCAGTCGCTCGCAGACCCGCAGGGCCCGCTTCAGGTCGCTGGTGTAGACGTAGGCGACGAGCCCGTACTCGGTGTCGTTGGCGGCCGCGATCGCCTCCTCCTCGGAGCCGAACCCCTTCACCGGCGCGACCGGGCCGAAGATCTCCTCGCGCAGCAGGCGCGCGGAGTCGGGCACGTCGGCGAGCACGGTCGGCTCGTAGAAGTAGCCGGCGCCCTCGACCTGCCGACCGCCGACCACGCAGGTGGCCCCCTGCTCGACGGCGTCCGCCACCAGCTCGGCGACCTTGTCGCGCTGGTTCGCGTCGATCAAGGGCCCGGTGTCGACGCCCTCCTCGGTGCCGCGGCCGAGCTTCAGCGCCCCCATCCGCGCCGCCAGCTTCTCGGCGAACTCCGACGCCACCCCCTCGGCGACGTGGAAGCGGTTCGCCGAGGTGCAGGCCTCGCCGATGTTGCGCATCTTGGCGATCATCGCCCCCTCGACCGCGTCGTCGAGGTCGGCGTCGTCGAAGATCAGGAACGGCGCGTTGCCGCCCAGCTCCATCGAGACCTTGAGCACGTTCTCGGCCGCCTGGGCGATCAGCTGCTTGCCGACCTCGGTCGAGCCGGTGAAGGAGAGCTTGCGCAGCCGCGGGTCGCCGATGATCGGCTTCGAGATCTCGCTCGAGGAGGAGCCGGTGACGACGTTGAGCACGCCCGGCGGCAGGCCGCAGTCCTGCAGCAGGTCGGCGAGCGCCAGCATCGAGAGGGGGGTCTGCTGGGCCGGCTTGGCGACCATCGTGCAGCCGGCGGCGATCGCCGGCCCAATCTTGCGCGTCCCCATCGCGTTGGGGAAGTTCCAGGGGGTGATGAAGTAGCAGGGGCCGATCGGCTGGCGCATCACCAGCACGCGGGAGGCGCCGTTGCCGGCGGTCTTGTAGTAGCCGTCGATGCGCAGCGCCTCGCCCGAGAACCAGCGGAAGAACTCCGCGGCGTAGGCGATCTCGGCCTTCGATTCCGCGATCGCCTTGCCCATCTCGAGCGTCATCAGCAGGGCTAGCTCGTCGGCGCGTTCGCTCAGCGCCTCGAACGCCCGGTAGAGGATCTCCGAGCGCGCGTTGGGCGCGCTCGCCCCCCACTCGGCCTGCGCGTCGCAGGCGGCGTCGATCGCGGCCTGGGCGTCGGCCGGGGTCGCGTCGGCGATCTCGCAAAGCGCCTCGCCCGTCGCCGGGTCCTCGACCGCCAGGGTCCCGCCGCCGCTCGCGTCGCGCCACTCGCCGCCGATCAGCAGTTGCCGCGGGGTCCGTTCGAGGACGCTCTTCTCGTGCTCCGTGGCGGTCATCCCGGGTCCATTGAATCTCCTTTGCCGCAACCATGCGTTCCCTACCCTGTTGCAGCCAACGGGGGAGGGACGATGACTTCGACCAGGCGCACAGCTTCGTTGCTCCTCGCTGCCCTGGCATTGGCCACGCCGGCGGCGGCCGACGCCTCCTGGCGCGTGAAGGGCCATGGCTTCGGGCACGGGGTCGGGTTGTCGCAGTACGGCGCCTTCGGCTTCGCCGAGCACGGGCGCGACTACCGCCAGATCGTCGACCACTACTTCGCCCACACGAAGCTCGACCGCGACGGCGGCAGCGTGCGCGTCCTGCTGGGGTCCGGCGAGGGCGCCGTCGGCTTCACCGGCGCCGGCAACGGCTGCGGCAAGCACCTCGACCCGCGGGCTGGCTACAGCTTCGAGGTCGATTCGGGCGATGTCGTGCTGCGCAAGCAGGGTGGCCACCGGGTCGCGACCTGCGGCGCGGAGGGGAAGGCGTCGACCGGCGTGAAGATCGACGGCTTCGGCCGCTACCGCGGCAGCCTCGTGGCGCGGGCGACCGGAGGCAACATGCTGGTCATCAACGAGCTCGGCTCGGAGGCCTACGTGCGCGGCGTGGTCCCTAACGAGGTGCCGTCGTCGTGGCCCGCCGCGGCGCTCGAGGCGCAGGCCGTGGTCGCCCGCTCCTACGGATTGGCGACGGACCGCTCCGGGCCGTTCGACCAGTACGCCGACACCCGCAGCCAGGTCTACGGCGGCAAGGACTCGGAGACCGAGGAGACCAACCGCGCCGTCTCCCAGACCCGCAAGCGGATCGTCACCTACCACGGGGATCCGGCGATCACCTACTACTTCTCCACCTCCGGAGGTGAGACGGAGAACTCGGAATTCGGGTTCGCGGGCGGGAATGCGGCCCCGTACCTGAAGTCGGTCGACGACCCGTTCGACGACGCCTCGCCCGTGCACGACTGGACCGAGACGTTCTCCGACGCCCAGATCGAGTCGAAGCTCGACGGCCTGTTCGAGGGGCGGCTGAAGCAAATCAAGGTGCTGAAGACGGGAGTCTCGCCGCGGATCGTTCGCGCCCGTGTCGTCGGCAGCTCCGGCTCGAGCACCGTCACCGGTGACGTCCTTCGCGCCCGCCTCGGCCTGATGTCAACCTGGGCGCGGTTCTCGCACCGATAGAGATGCCGGTAGCTTGCCTTCGGATGGCGGACGCCAAGAACACGATCAGCCCCGAGGGCAAGGCGCAGGCCGAGGCCGAGCTCAAGCAGCTGACCGAGGTCCGGCGAGCGGAGATTCGCCAGTCGATCAAGAGCGCGCGTGAGTTCGGCGATCTCTCGGAGAACGCCGAGTATCACGCGGCGCGCGAAGCCCAGGGGATGAACGAGTCGCGGATCCGCGTGCTCGAGCACCTGCTGGCGTCGGCCGTGGTCTCGGAGGCCGCCTCCGGTGGCGCTGCGGGGGTCGGCTCGCAGGTCAGCTACCGCGATCCGGACAGCGGCAAGGTCACCGATGTGACCCTGGTCCACCGGCTGGAAGCGGACCTCGCCGCCGGCAAGCTCTCGGTCGAGAGCCCGATCGGCCAGGCCCTCCTGGGCGCCGGCAAGGGCGACCAGGTCAGCTTCGAGACCCCGCGCGGCGACAGCAAGCAGCTCGAGGTGCTTGCTGTCTCCTGAGTCAGTCGGCGACGACCAGCTGATCGCGCCCGCGGCCCTTGGCGGTGTAGAGGCGCGTGTCGGCGCGGGCGATCAGGCCGAGCGGCGACTCCTCCCCGTCCCAGCAGGCGAGCCCGGCGGAGCACTCCTGGCCGCCGGGAATCATCGTCCGTAGGCGCTCGACGACCTCGGCCGCGGCCTCGATCGTGGTGTTGGGCAGGAGCAGGGAGAACTCCTCGCCGCCATAGCGGGCGAGGGTGTCGGCGGGTCGGACCACGCCGGCCCACGTCTCCGCCAGCTCCTCCAGCAGCGCGTCGCCGGCAACGTGCCCGTGCTCGTCGTTGAACTCCTTGAAGTGGTCGAGGTCGAGCATCGCCACGCACAGCGGGCCCTCGCGGCGGGCGCGCAGAAGCTCGCGGTTGAGCTCCTCCAGCCAGGTGCGGCGGTTGGCGAGCCCCGTGAGCGGGTCGGTGCGGGCGAGCTCCAGCGTCTCCATCAGCAGCGCCTCGCGTTCGACCTCGAGCCTGCGGCGCGCGCTCACCAGCACGGTGACCATCCCCGCAGTGCTCGCCACTGCCGCCATCACCAGCAGCCAGTGGGCGGCGACGTCACTCTGGCCCTGCGGGTGTGCGGCCAGGGCCACCGCGTAGACGAGCCCGGCGAAGCCGAGCTGGGCCGCGGTTTGGGCGGGGGTGAAGAAGTAGGCGCTGAAGACGCCGACCCAGACGATCAGGAGCGCGTACGGGGATCCCGCTTCGCCGCCGAAGTACACGCAGAGGCCGAGCAGCAGCGAGCCGGCGGCGGTGGTGAGCTGGAAGAACCACAGCGGCCAGCTGTTGCGCCAGAACCAGATCGCCGGTGCGGCCACGACGCCCATCAAGGCGAGGACGAGCAACGCCGTCGTGTTCATCTCCGGCGGGTGCGGGAGGAAGACGACCGAGAAGCTGACCAGGAGCGCCGCCGCCGCGTACATCAGGGCGGCGATCGGCGCCATCACGGTGTGGTCGTCGGCGGGTAGCGATCCGACCCCTATGCGGGCTTTGGCAAGCATCGATCTCTAACGCCTATCGGCCGCGGGGGACGATCTCGCAAGCCGTAATTCCCCGCAATCTGAGCTCAGCCGTCCGGGTACGGCTGCAGGGCGAGCCCGTGATCGGTCTCGTGCACGCCGAGCTCGTAGGCGGCGGCGCCGACGCACTCGAGCCGCCGGACCTCGCGGCCCTTCGCCTCGACCGTCAGCTCGAGGTCGCAGATCGAGCAGTTGACCGTGTTGTGCTCGGGGCCGACCGGGTCCGCGTAGACCCAGGCGACGAAGTTGCGCGGCTCCGACGAGACTCGGCCGCGGACGCTGATCTCCTTGCCGGCGAGCTCGAACTCGCATGATGTCGGGCGGTCTTCGACCTTCGTCGAACGGACCCGGTCCAGACCGCCGAGTCGGTGCCGCTCGCCGTCGATCTCCAGCACCGCGTTGCCGATCCACGGGGTGGTCATCGGGCCGACCTTGATCTTGCCCACGCCGGCGTCGAAGAAGCCCTCGCCCTCGCGGAATTCGTTCGCCTGGATCCACGACCAGCGCTCGGCGTGCTCGGCGCCCCAGTTGTGGCCGATCATCCCCGGCCAGGCGGCGAGCTCGGTCGTCTCGCCATCGACCGTGACCGTGCCGGAGAAGCGGCTGTCCGGGTAGGGCGAGAGCAGCTTCGTCTTCGGCAGCGGCGCCCTGTAGAGGAGGTCGTAGGGGAGATGGCGGAAGGGCGGCGCCCCGTCGGTGAAGCTCAGATCCCAGCTCACCTCGAGCTCGGGGGTCTTCGCCTCGCCGCTCGCGGTGCCAGGTCCCAGCCGTGCGCCGGCGACCTCGATGTAGGCGTCCCCGGGCGCTGACACCCGCTCGGCGGGGACGGTCACCTTGGTCGCCCGCGGGCCCTCGGCGTCGGCGTCGAAGATCGTCACCCAGATCGAGCCGGTGAGCTCGGCGCCCGGGCGTTTGTGGACGGTGTGGCGGATCCAGACCGCGCGGCCGCCACCCGGGCGCGTCGCCTTGATGTAGAAGCTCTCGTAGTGGCCGGCCCCGGGGCCGATCCTGGGGAAACGCGCCTCGGTCCGCATCCGCGGAACCTACCGGGCATCGGCCTAAGATCGACCTTGTGCAGTCGCAGGCGCGAGGCAGGGCCTTTTACGGCCGCGCGTTCGCCGGCACGCTGGTGCTCGCAGCGGCGGCCGGCGCGATCGCGGCCCTCGCGCTCGCGCTCGGCCTCGGCAACCGCGAGCCGCTCGAGGTCAGGGTCGCCCGGGTGACGAGCGCCGCCAGCGCCGCCGCCGAGCCGGGCGCGGATCCGCTGGCCTGGGACCCAAAGCGCCGCTCGGACTTCGAACAGCGCGCCGCGGCCGGGCTCTCGCACGTGATCTACGAGATGAGCCCCGGCGGGGTCGTCGCCTCGGCGCGGCGCACGGCCGCCTACCGCGACTCGATCGAGGCGGCCGCCGCGCGCCACGGGGTCGACGCCGACACGCTCGAGGCGGTGATCTTCCTCGAGAGCGCCGGCCGCCCGGAGGTGATCGCCGGCCCGAGCCCGGAGTCGGCATCGGGCCTGGCGCAGATCCTCCCCTCGACCGCGACCGAGCTGCTCGGGATGTCCGTCGACCTGCCGAGCAGCATCGCGCTCACCGAGCGGATCTCGCACTCGCGCTCGCCCGGCCAGACCGACCGGCTCGAAGCCGAGCGGGCCGCGATCGACCAGCGTTTCGATCCCGAGGCCGCGATCGAGGGTGCCGCCCGCTACCTGGAGATCGCCGAGCAGCGCTTCGGCGCCGAGGACTTCGCGATCGCCTCATACCACATGGGGATCGGGAACCTGGAGAGCGTCATCGCCGCCTTCGGGGGGCACCCGTCCTCCTACGCGGAGCTCTACTTCGATTCCGGGCTCGAGTCCCATCGCGACGCCTACCGGATGCTCACCGGCTTCGGGGACGAGTCGGCCGACTACCTGTGGAAGGTGCGCGCCTCGGAGCAGGTCATGAAGCAATATCGCGCGGACCCAGAGGCGCTGGCCGCGACGGCCGAGCTGGCGACCAACAAGGCGACGATGGAGGAGGTCTTCCACCCCGAGAACGAGACGGAGGTCTTCGCCGACCCCGGTGCGGTCGCCGATGCGACCGACGACGGTGAACTGCTGCCGCTTCCCGACGACCCGGTGCTCGGCTGGGAGCCCGACCCCGACATCGGCGAGCTGGCTGCGCAGCTCGACCAGTCGCCTGAGCTCTACCGCGCCCTCCGCCCGGAGGCGCTGGCGACCCTCACCTATCTCGCCGGCCGGGTTCGCAACATCAGCGGCGCCGCCACTCCGCTGCAGGTGACCAGCGCCGTCCGCGATCGCACCTACCAGGACCTGCTCGTGCAGTCGAACCCGCAGGCGACCGAGGAGTACTCGCTGCACACCACCGGCTGGGCCTTCGACATCCGCCGCGACTACGAGTCCAAGCGCCAGGCCGAGGCCTTCCAGTTCGAGCTCGACCGGCTGCGCGCACTGGACGTGCTCGACTACGCGTTCGAGCCTGGCGCCATCCACGTCACGGTGTCCGACCTCGGCGCCGAACTCCTCAGATAAGCGACGCGGCTCGGCTACACCAGATGCCCAGAGATCCTGCGAGCGTGACCGGAGGCCTAGTTCGCCGAACGTCCCGGATCCGTCGCTATAGGGGGGGTTCCGGGACGTTCGCGGATCGGAGCCTCGCTACGCGTGCTCGGCCTCCAGTGCCGCCGCGACCGCCCGGTTGACGCTCACCTCGCCGGTTGCCGACTCGAGCCGCTCGATCGTCATCTCGCCGAGCTCCTCGCGGACGAACTCGGCTGCCAGGTCGGCGGAGCGGTCGGCGGCCTCGCGGTCGCTGCAGATCGTCACCGTGAACACACGCGCCTCGCCACCGCGGTCGGGACCGGCGTCGATCGCCTGGTAGGCGACGAACCCGGGCATCTGCTCCAGCCGCCCGGCGAAGATCTCGTCGACCTTGTGCATCAGCTCGCCGACCCGGTCCGCGTCGACGCCGTACTTGCGCACACTTGCGTACATCGCGCTCTCCATTCGCTCGCAGTCCGGGCCGGATCGGCCCTCCCGGCGACACTACACCGCGTCGTCGGGCCCCGGCTCGTCGTCCATCTCGTCGAGCGCCTGGCGCGTGCGCAGTCTCCAGAGGGCGAGCCCGACGACGACCCCGGCGGCGACGGCGAGCACGAGCACGATCACCGGGAACCCGCCCGAGTCCGAGTCGGCGACGTCGTTGACCCCGGTGGTGTTGTTCGGGGTGGACGAGTTCCCCCCCGACCCGGGGAGGTCGAGGTCGTACTCGTTCTCGGCCCCCTGCGCGATCGCCGAGACCGGGGCGATCGCCGCCGGCGCGAGCGCGCACAGCGCCACCAGGATCAGCGATGTCCATCTCGCCATCTTGTTCATCGAAGTCAGTGCCGTCAGACCTTGATCGTGACCACGTCGCCGTCGGCGATCAAGTAGGTCCGCCCCTCGGTGCGCAGCAGACCACGGTCGCGTGCAGGAGCGTACCCGCCCGAGTCGACGAGATCCTTCCATCCCACGACCTCGGCGCGTACGAACGCCTCCTGGATCTCCGTGTGGATCTCGCCCGACGCCTCCCACACGCTCGACCCGCGGCGCAGCGCGTGGGCCACCGCCTCCTTGTCCTCGCCGGCGGTGAAGAAGACGTTCAGCTCGAGCAGCTCGAAGGCGGCACGGATCAGGCGCTCGAGCCCGGACTCGGAGATACCGAGCTCGCTGCGCATCTCGGCCGCGCCGCCCTCGTCGCCGAGCTCGCCGAGCTCGACCTCGATCCGGGCCGAGATCGCAACCGCGACGGCGCCGGCGCCACCGGCGTGCTCGGCGACCGCCGCCGGCACCTCGTCGACGCCCTCGTCGACGTTGGCGACGTAGAGCACCGGCTTGGAGGTGAGCGCAAACAGCCGCCGCGGCGCCTCCCGCGCGGCGTCGGGCACGGGCACGTCGCGGACCGGGGTCCCGGCGCCAAGCGCGTCGACCACCCCCTCGAGCCACGCTTGTTCTGCGACCGCCTCCTTGTCGCCTGAGCGTGCCTGCTTGACCACCCGCTCGAGCCGGCGCTCGGCCTGCTCGAGGTCGGCCGCCAGCAGCTCGGTCTCGATCAGATCGATGTCGGCGCCGGGGTCGAGGCGGCCCTCCGGATGGGGGACGCCGCCGCTGGCGTGGCAGCGGACGACGTGGCAGATCGCGTCGGTTTCCCGGATCGCGGCCAGGAACTTGTTGCCGAGCCCCTCGCCCTGGGCCGCCCCCGGGACGAGCCCGGCGATGTCGTGGAACTCGATCGTCTCCTCGATCACCTCGCTCGAGCCGACGACCGCGGCGACCTGGTCCAGGCGCTCGTCGGGGACGCCGACGACTGCGACGTTCGGGTCGATCGTGGTGAAGGCGTAGTCGCCTGTCTCGGCGCCGGCCTGGGTGAGCGCGTTGAAGAGCGTCGACTTGCCCGCGTTCGGCAGGCCGACGATGCCGATCTTCACGCGGTTGTGGGGCCGGTATCGGCCTCGGCGGATCCGGGTGCGCCGCTGGCGACCGGCGCCGCCGCGCCGCCGTTGCCGCCCGCCCGGCGGCTCGCCTGAGCGCGCTCGTTGGCGTCGACGGCGAGGTCGAAGAGCCGCTCCTCGGCGTGTGGCGCGCCGAGGCCGGGAACGAGCGAGCCGATGCAGAACCCGAGCGCCGCCCCGGCGAGCACGTCGGAGGGGTAGTGCATACCGAGGTAGGGCCGCCCGGCGCAAATCGCGGCGGCGAGCCCGAACAGGTACGGGCGGGCCAGCGGCTGCACCCTGCCGAGCGCGGTGGCGGCGGCCACCGACGAGGTCGCATGCGCGGACGGGAAGGAAAGCTTCGACGGCGCCTTGGACAGCGGCGGGTGATCCTCGATCAGCGGCCGCCGGCGGCCGACCGCGACCTTGACCAGGTAGTTGACGCCGATCGCGAGCGGACCGGTGAGACCGGCGGCCAGATATTGGCCGCGGCGGCGCTCGTCGACCGAGGCGCCGATGGCGCCGGTCACGGCCCAGACGGCTCCGTACTCGCCCGCCGTACCGAGCGCCTTCATCGCGTTCTCGAGCGGCTCCGGGTGTCCGCGGGTGCGCATCCATCGCAGCAGCGCGTAGTCGAGGTCGCCGAGCAGGGCGAGCGCCGGGTGGGTTCGTCGGCGGGGCTTGATCCGGCGCAGCACCCGCCGCAGGATACGCGGCGTCAGGGAGAATCACGCGCTGTGGCCCAGGGCGATCAGATCTCCGCCTACGAGCGGCAGTTCCGGCGGGCCGGGTTGCCGATGTTCGTCGAGGGTTTCTCGGCCTCCACCGACGTCTTCAATCGGGCGGCGCCGCTGCTGGGGCTGGTGTTCATCGGCGAGATCCTCGGCGCGGGCCAGCTCGACTGGAGCTGGTGGCAGAACCTGCTCGCGGTCCTCGGCGGGCTTGCCTTCGTGATCGCCGCGATCGTGGCGATCAACCTGCTTCAGGGCCGCCCGGCGCGGGCGATCCCGAACCGGCTCGGCAAGACCGAGCTCGCCGCCTTCGTCATCCTGCCGGCCCTGCTGCCCCTGATCTTCGGCGGCCAGCTCGGCAGCGCCGCGACCACTGTCGCGGTCAACCTGCTGCTCCTGTTCGTGATCTACGCGGTCTTCGTCTACGGGCTGCTGGCGATCATGCGGTGGGTGTTCTCGCGCCTCGCCGGGCAGCTGCGGTCCTCGCTCGGGCTGCTGGCCACGGCGGTACCGCTGCTGGCGATCTTCGCCCTGCTCTCCTTTGCCAGCCAGGAGATGTGGCAGATCTTCGCCACGCTCAGCCCCTTCGCCTACGCCTGCACGGTTGGCCTCTTCGTCGCGCTCGGAAGCGCCTTCCTCGTCGTCCGCGTGCCGCTCGAAACCCGCCGGCTGGAGCGCGAGGCCGGGGCCGGCGGCCCACCGCTGTCGCGCGCCCAGCGCTTCAACGTCGGCCTCGTCCTCTTCGTCAGCCAGGCGCTGCAGGTGCTCTTCGTCAGCCTCTCGATCGGCGTTTTCTTCGCCGTCTTCGGGCTGCTGGCGATCGACGATGTGGCCCGCGCCTCCTGGATCGGCCCGCACCAGAACGTCCTGCTCACGATCTCGGTCGCCGGCGACCAGTTCGAGCTCACCGAGGAGCTGCTGCGGGTGGCGGGCGGCCTCGCCGCCTTCTCCGGCTTCTACTTCGCCGTCGCCATGCTCACCGACTCCACCTATCGCGAGGAGTTCCTGGTCGAGCTCACCGACGAGATGCGGGTCAGCTTCAAGAGCCGGATCGCCTATCTGGGCCTGAGGAGCCCCGCATGACCACGACGATGCTCGAGGGCTACCGCCACCTGCCCGGCAACCACTGCGGCTCGACCGCGTTGCGCAATCTGCTCGCCTTCGACGGGATCGAGATCTCCGAGGAGATGGCGCTCGGGCTCGGCGCCGGGGTTTGCTTCTACTACCTGAAGCTCGACGGGCAGTCGCCCTCGCGGTTCACCAACGGGCGGGTGGGGCGGCTGGAGGAGCAGTTCCTCGAGCTCACCGGGTCGCCGCTTCATTTCGAGACCTTCGACGGCCCGGAGCGGTCCTGGGACGCGGCGCGCGACGCCGTCGACGCCGGCCGTCCGGCGCTGCTGATCACCGACCTGTACTACCTCGACCATTACGGCAAGTCGGCGCACTTCCCCGGCCACGCGGTCGTTCTCGCCGGCTATGACGACGAGGTCGCCTACCTCTCCGACACCGGTTTCGAGGAGTTGCAGCAGACCCGGCTCGAGAACCTCGCCCGCGCGCGCCACGGCGACCACCCGGTGTTTCCGCTCGCAGGCCAGATGCTGACCGTCCCCGACCCCGCCGCGCTCGCCGATCCGCGCGCGGCGGCGCCGCGGGCGATCGAGCGCAACGCACGGCAGATGATCGAGCCGGCGATGGGCGAGTTCGAGGGCCTGCCGGCGCTGCGCCGCTTCGCCGCCGAGCTGGCCGAGTGGCCGCAGGAGCTGGAGGACTGGCAGTGGTCGGCGCGCTTTTGCTACCAGGTGATCGAGCGCCGCGGGACCGGGGGCGGCAACTTCCGCCTCATGTACTCGCGCTTCCTCGCCGAGGCGGGCCGCGACGAGGCCGAGATCGCCTCCGAGGCGGCCGCGCGCTGGACGGACCTCGCCTCCGCCCTGCTCGAGGCGAGCGAGGCGGAGGTCGCCGACGCGGACGCCTGGCGGGGGATCGGCGAGCGGGCGGCCGCCGTGCTCGAGAGCGAGGAGCGCCTCTGGCCGGCGCTCGCGGGCTGATCCCTAGCCGAGCAGCCGCAGGACGGCGCGCTCGATCCGCTCGCGTTCGACGAACTCGCCGGGCTCGGTCCCGGCCACCATCCGCTGCAGCGAGCCGCGAATCGTCTCGCCACTGTCGTAGCGGTCGAAGACCCGCGGGTCGATGTAGGCCTTGCGACAGACGGCCGGGGTGTTGGAGAGATACGTCGCGACGGCCTTCGTCGCCGCCGTGGCGGCGCGCTTTCGCGCCGTCTTCGTCGTGGCGGGCTCGCCGATCGCGGCGATCTCGACCGCGGCGAGCACGGTGGCGTTCCAGGTCCGGAAGTCCTTTGCCGAATGGTCGCCGCCGGTCACGTCCTTGAGGTACTCGTTGATCTCGGCCGCCCTCAGGTCCGCCCAGCCGCTGCGCCCGCGGCGGTAGGCGAGCAGGTCGTAGCCGCCACCGTCGCGCTCCTTCAGCGCCCGGATCGTCGGCACGACGACGGGATCGGCGATCTCCTGGTGATGGTCGATTGAGCCCTTGGCGGTGTAGTGGAAGCTCGCCACGCCGGCGCGGACCTCGACGTGCCTTCGCCGCAGGGTCGCGAGCCCGAAGGTCTCGTTCTCCTCCGTGTAGCGCTCGCTGCCGATCCGGAAGAAGCCGAGGTCGAGCAGCCGCACGGCGCAGGCGAGCACGCGCTCCCGGACCAGGCCGCGGCGGGCCAGGTCGGCCTCGAGTCGCTTCCGCATCGCCGGCAGCGCCCTCGCGAAGCGCTCCATCTCGTCGAACTTCTCCCGGTCGCGGTTCTCGCGCCATTGGCGGTGATAGAGGTACTGCTTGCGGCCCGCGGCGTCGTAGCCGGTCGCCTGGATATGACCGTTGGGGTGGGGACAGATCCAGACCTCGGTCCATGCCGGCGGGATCGCGAGCTCGCGGATCCGCTCGATCACCTCCCGGTCGGCGATCGTCGTCCCGTCAGCCTCCTCGTAGCTGAACCCGCGCCCGCGGCCGACCCTCCGGATCCCGGCGGCGGAGCAGTCGACGCGGCGCAGTCGCGGCATGACCGAGTCCTCTACCCGGCCCCGATACGCCTAGACGACGAGGCGGGCGAAGTAGCCGATCGCGGGGCCGTTGCGCTCCTCGAGCCGCAGGCCCGCCGCGGCGCCGCGGCGCTCCAGGGCGCCCGGCGAGGTGTAGTGGGGGTCGCCGAGCAGCTCGCCGACGATCAACCGGCCTCCGGGCCGCAGGACCCGGGCGACCTCGCGCAGGGCGGCGTCCTGGTCGGGGATCTCGCCCAGCACGGCGGTGAGGACGACGGCGTCGACCGAGTCGTCACCGTGGGGGAGGGCGGTCGCGTCACCCTGGGTCGCGGTGACGTTGGTGAGGCCGCGGTCGGCGACGCGCTCCATCGTGTGGTCGAGGAACTCCTGCTGCAGATCGAAGAGCTCGAGCGCGCCCTCGTCGCCGAGCCACTCGGCCAGGTCGAGCGAGTAGTAGCCGGTCCCTGGGCCGATCTCGAGCACGCGCTCGCCGGGCTGCGGCCGCAGCGTCGCCCGCAGGCGCTCGCGGGTGATCAGCGGATGAGGCACCTCGACCCAGAAGCGCTGCCCGTAGGGGCAGGCGGAGGGGTTCTTGCGCCACCACAGCGCCGCCGCCGCGGTTGCGGCCAGAGCGGCGAACAGCAGGAAGCGAGGCCGCATGACGCGACCTTACCACATACCCCTAGGGGGTATCAGCCCCCGAACCCGATCGCGTGATCGGAGTCGTTGACGCGGATGAAGACGACGGTGGCAAGGTTGAGCGCCACCGTGCCGTCGTGGGTGCGCAGGTCGTACCAGCCCTTGCCGGTCTCGACCGCCTTTCGCAGCTCAGCGAGCTGGCCCTCGGCAAGCCTCACCGCGACCACCTGCCCGATCCCGAATCCGATCTCCGCTCGTGTCAGCTCTTCGGCCATTAGGTTCAGCCTATCCATCGGACTATGGTCAGGTTCATGAGAGTCACTTGGCCGACGGCGGTGGCGGCCTGTGCGTTTGGCGCGGCGCTGGCGACGGCGCCCGCCGCGGAGGCCGACATCTCCTGCTCCTACGACGCCGGCACGCGGACGGTCAGTGCGCAGGTCATCGCCCTGTCCGGGTCCGCTGGGGCCATCTATCGCTCCGGCGACCAGATCGTCACCGCCCCCCCGGTGGGCACCCCATGTGGAGCTGCCACCGTGCACAACACGGACCTGATCGTGGTCACCGGCGGCCCCGACTCGCTCGGCACGGTCGATGCCGCGCCGGAAATCGCGACCGATCTCGCTCCCGGCTTCACCGACGAGCCGGGCTCCTCGGACGAGATCGAGATCGTGCTCGATCTCGGCTTGGGCGAGAACATCGCGAGGTTCGGCGTCGCAGCCGGCGCCCCCGTGCCTCCGCTCGAGATCACCATCGGGATGTCGGGCTCGCAGGCGGTCGCGAATCTGAACGCCGGCGAGGTCGACGGCATCGATGCCGACGTGACGCTCAGCGGGGTGGAGGAGATCTACACCGGCTTCGGGCCCACCAACGACATCCGCGGCGACGGCAGCGCCGGCGCCGGTGGACAACCGTTCGGGGCGAGGCTCGTGCTCGCCGGCGGCGAGGGCGATGACGCATTGATCGGTGGAGCGGGCAAGGACGTGCTCTTAGGCAACGGCGGCAACGATCTGCTCGACGGCGCCGCAGGCACTGACGGCTCCCTCGACGGTGGCCCCGGCAACGATCTGGTCCGCGGTGGCGCCGGGGACGACAAGCAGGCGATCTCGGGCGGAGACGGCGATGACCTCGTCTCGGGCGGCGCCGGTGGGGACCGAACGCTCCAGGGCGGTCCCGGCAACGACCGGGTCCGTGGTGGCGCCGGCCGGGACCGGCTGTTCGGAGACGAGGGCGATGACGCCCTGGACGGCGGCGCGGGACAGCACGACAAGTGCGATGGGGGCTCCGGCACTGACCGGATCAGCGCTTGCGAGTCCGGGCCGTAGCGCCGTACCGGGTCGCCTAGTGGTTGGCCGCGGGCTCGACCAGCTCGGTCAGCACGCCGCCGGTCGCCTTCGGGTGCAGGAAGGCGACCCGGCTGTTGCGGATCCCGGTCCGCGGCTCCGAGTCGATCAGCGCGACGCCGGCCTCGGCGAGCTGGGCGAGCACGGCGTCGATCTCCTCGACCCGGTAGGCGACGTGATGAAGCCCGGGCCCCTGACGCTCGAGGAACTTTCCGACCGGTGTATCCGGCCCCAGCGGGCTGAGGAGCTCGACGTGGGTGTCGCCGACGTCCAGCAGAACGGCCTCCACGCCCTGCTCGGCGACCGTCTCGCGGTGAGCGACGGGCATCCGCATGGTGCCCTCGTAGAGCTCGAGCGCCGCGTCGAGGTCCGCGACGGCAACGCCCACATGGTCGATCAGCCCGAACATCGGGCCGGAGTCTACGGCGCCCGCCGAGGTGCCTATTGCTCTTCGGGCGGTTTGCTGACCAGCGCGGCGGCGCGGGCGGACGACGTGGGCTCGGGGAACTCGATCTCCGGGTCACGGCGGGCGCGGGAAGCGTCCATGATCGCCTGGATCTCATCCCGCTCGATCACTTCCTGGACCAGGAGCCGCTCGGCGATCAGGTCGAGCAGGTCGCGGTGGGCGGTGAGCAGCTCGGTGGCGCCGCGGTAGGCCTCCTCGGCGATCTCCTGGACCTCCTCGTCGCGCGTCTGGCGCATCGACTCGGAGAGCGTGGTGTCGGTGGCCTGAACCTGGTGGGAGCGGATCGAGGTGCCCATCCCGTACTCGTGGACCATCGAGCGGGCGATCGCCGTCACCCGGCTGAGGTCGTCGGCGGCGCCGGTGGTGACGCGCCCGAAGGCGATCTGCTCGGAGACGCGCCCGGCGAGCAGGACCTTCATGTAGTCGATCAGCTCCTGGCGCGACTTCAGGTACCGGTCCTCCTGCGGCAGGTTGAGGGTGTAGCCCAGCGCCTTGCCGCGGGGGACGATCGAGACCTTCTGCACCTTGTCGACGCTCGGCAGCAGCTCGGAGATCAGCGCGTGCCCGGCCTCGTGCCACGCGACGACGCGCTTCTCGTGCGCGGTGATCACCTTGCGCGACTGCAGGCCGGCGACGACGCGCTCGAAGGCGTCCTCGAAGTCCGACTGGGTGATGAACTCGCGCTTGCGGCGCCCGGCCAGGATCGCCGCCTCGTTGGCGAGGTTGGCGAGGTCGGCGCCGGTCAGCCCAGCGGCGTGGCGGGCGACGCGCTCGAGGTCGATGTCCTGGGCCAGCGGCTTGTCACGGGTGTGGACCTCGAGGATCTGACGGCGCCCGTTCATGTCCGGCGGCGGCACGAAGACCTGGCGGTCGAAGCGACCTGGGCGAAGCAGCGCCTTGTCGAGCTTCTCGAGCATGTTCGAGGCGGCCATCACGACGACGCTGTCGCGGGCGTCGAAGCCGTCCATCTCGACCAGCAGCTGGTTCAGCGTCTGGTCGCGCTCGCCGGAGATGTCGGACCCGCGATGGGCGCCGACGGCGTCGAGCTCGTCGATGAAGATGATCGCGGGCGCGTTGTCGCGCGCCTCGTTGAACAGGCGCCGGATCCGCGCCGCGCCGAGTCCGGCGAACATCTCGATGAACGAGGAGGCGGACTGGCTGAAGAACTGGGCGCCGGACTCGTGCGCCACGGCCTTCGCCAGCAGCGTCTTGCCGGTGCCCGGCGGGCCGTGCAGGAGGATCCCCTTCGGGACCTTGGCACCGAGCTGCTTGAAGCGCTTCGGATGGGTCAGGAACTCGACCACCTCACGCAGCTCGTCCTTGGTCTCGTCGACGCCGGCGACGTCGGACCAGTTGACGGCGGACTTGGAGCGTGGGCTGATCTCCTGCGGCTTCGTCCGCGGCATCAGCCGCATCATCCGCCACATGAAATAGATGATCACTCCGAACAGGAGGATCGGGGCCCAGGGGATGAGCCAGTTGCTGAGGAACTCCTCGTAGGAGTCGATCCCTAGGAAAGCGAGTGCAGTCATCGTCGAAAAGGAGCCCTCCTGGCCCCCTCACACGGTATCGGCAGGAACCTCCTCCAGCCGTAGGATTTCGTTCAAAGCCGCTACTCCGACCTCGAGCTGCTCGGCGCTCGGCTCCCGGGTGGAGATCAGCCGCTGGATCTCGTACCCCGGACCGTGGACCGCCCGGCCGATCGCCGAGCCGGGGTTTCGCTCGGCGAAGACGAAGAGCTCGACCGCGCCTCCGACCCCCGCCAGCGCCGCGATCCCGCGCGCGAGAGGACCGGGCTCGTCGATCAGCCGCTCGACCAGCACCTGGCCGGCGATCGAGAGGGCGAGCATCGGCCCGATCAGGTTCGAGCCGCAGCGCCGGTGCTCCTTCGGCACCTCGCTCGGGTCGCGTCCCTGCTCGTAGCCGCCGATCGCCTTGTGCTCGACGGCGTGGTAGGAGGCGAGCGCGGGATCGCGCAGGGCGGCGAGCGCCGGCAGCGTGCCGAGCGCGGCAACGGCGAGCTCGCGCAGGACCGTCGCCGGCCGCCGCCGCCGCAGGAGGTTCGAGCCGACGACGCTGGCGCCGACGACGGCGACGACGAGCGGATCCTCGAACGGCAGCCGCGCCGACCGCAACCGCGAGCGCGCCAGCGGCACGACCGCCATCGCCTCGGCCAGTCGCAGCGGTCCGCGCAGCAGCGGGGTCGAGCCCAGGCCCCCGCGCGCCAGCGTCGGCTTGGGCCCCGACGCGACCTCGATCTCGCCGCTCGGCGCCCGGGCGGCGGCGGCCCAGGACGTCGGCCCGTGGATCAGCAGCCCGTTGCGCAACGCCATCCCGCCAAGGCGGATCGGCGCCGGCCGGTCGTGCGGCTGCGAGCCGTTGGTCGTCAACCCAACACCCGGCGGCAGAGGTCGGCGTAAAACCGCGCCGCCATCTCGATGTCGGCGACGGCCGCCCGCTCGTCGGCGCTGTGGATCAGCGGCTCGGCCTCGAGCAGCCCCATCCGGCGCTGGGGGCAGAACCCGTAGACGGTGGCGGCGTCGAAGGCCTTGCGGAACCAGTGGCTGTCGCTGAACCCGGCCATCACGATCGGGACCAGGGTCGCCTCCGGGTCCAGCTCCGCCAGCGATGCCGCGATCGCGTCGGCCAGCGGCGACTTCGCCGGCGAGCTGTTGCCGGTCACGGTCTCGGTGAACTCGACCTCGAGCCCCTCCATGCTGGGGCCGAGCAGCGCTCGCACGTGCCGCTCAGCCTCCTCGGTGCCGCCGCCGGGCGGCACCCGGCAGTCGACCAGGACCTCGGCCTGCGAGGGGACGACGTTGTCCTTGTCCGAGGCGTGCGCCTTCGTCGGCACCATCGTCACCCGCAGCATCGGCTCGGCGATGTACTCGGTCACCGGTGCCGAGATCGCCCGCAGGCGCTCGACCGACGCCTCGAGCTCGCTCGGGCCGGCGCTCTCCAGATCCTCGCCGAGCAGCGCGCTGAGGAAGGCGATGCCCTCCGGGGAGGCCTCGAGCGGCGGCTGGTCTCGCAGTCGCACCAGCGCCGGCGCGAGCTTCAGCAGCGCGTTGTCGCCGAGCGCCGGGACCGAGGCGTGGCCCGCCACGCCGCGGGCCCGCAGGAGAAAGCGGTTGACGCCCTTCTCGCCGACGCAGAGCGGATAGAAGCGCCGCCCGCCGAGCTCGAACGAGAGCCCGCCGCCCTCGTTGACGACCAGGTCGCTGCGCACCGCCTCCGGGTGCTCCTCGCAGAGCCACTCGGCGCCGGCCGCCGCGCCCATCTCCTCGTCGGCGGTGATCACCAGCTTCAGCGAGCCGGTCGCCGGGCGCCAGCCGGAGTCGGCGAGCTCGAGCGCCGCCGCGACCTCGGCGGCGACCTGGCCCTTCATGTCCTGGGCGCCGCGGCCGAGGACCTCGCCGTCGACGACATCGCCCGACCAGGGGCTGAAGCTCCACTCGTCCGGATCCGCCGGGACGGTGTCGACGTGGCCGAGCAGGCAGAGCGTCTGCCCGGCCGACTGGCCCTCGAGGTCGGCGACCAGGTTCGGGCGTCCGGGCTCGGCGGCGAGCAGCGTGACCTCGAAGCCGGCGTCGCGGAGCTTCTCGGCGAGCGGCTCCTGGACGCGGTCCTCGTTGCCGGGCGGGTTGACGGTGTCGGCGCGGATCAACTCCGACAGCAACTCGACCGCCCGTGCCCCGAGCGCGCCCTCAGCGACGGCCGCCGGTTCGACCATGACCTCAGGTTACCCGTGGTGCGCTGCGGCCATACTGAGCTCGATGGCGGATTCGAACGTGGAGCTGGTGCGCGAGGCCCTGAGCGCGATCGCCGCGGGGCGATCGTGAGCGGGCGGCTGTTCGAGGCCGAGGGCCCGGAGGGCGGGGACCGCCGCACCGCGGTGCCGGCGGGGGAGGCGCCGCTGGCCGTGCGGATGCGCCCCCGGACGCTGGCCGAGCTGGTCGGGCAGCAACACCTGCTCGGCGACGGCTCGACCCTGCGCACCGCGATCGAAACCGGCGAGCCGCACTCGATGATCCTCTACGGGCCGCCGGGCACCGGCAAGACGACGCTGGCGCGGATCGTCGCCACCGCCGCTCGCGGCGCCTTCGAGGAAGAGTCGGCGGTCAACGCCGGCCGGGCCGAGGTGCGGGCGGTGATCGGGCGCGCCGCCGAGCGCCGCCGCGGCACCGGACAGCCAACGATCTTCTTCCTCGACGAGATCCACCGCTTCAACAAGGCCCAGCAGGACGCGCTGCTGCCGGCCGTCGAGGAGGGGCTGGTGACCCTGATCGGGGCGACGACCGAGAACCCCTACTTCGAGGTCAACTCCGCGCTGCTCTCGCGCAGCCAGATCTACGAGCTGCGGGCGCTCGAGCCGGCCGACGTGCGCGACCTGCTCGAGCGGGCGCTGGCGGACGGCGAGCGGGGGATCGACGAGCCGCCGCCGGTCGACGAGGAGGCGCTCGAGCTGCTTGCGGTCCGTTCCGGCGGCGACGCCCGCACGGCGCTCTCGGCGCTCGAACGCGCGGCCGAGACCGCGCGCGCCGTCGGCGGGCCGATCGACCTGGCGGCCGCCGAGGACGCGCTGCAGCGCAAGGCGGTGAGCTTCGACAAGGGCGGCGATCAGCACTACGACTACGCCTCGGCGCTGATCAAGTCGATGCGCGGTTCCGACCCCGACGCGGCGCTCTATTACCTGGCGGCGATGCTCGAGGGCGGCGAGGACCCGCGCTTCATCGCCCGCCGGATGGTGATCCTCGCCTCCGAGGACGTCGGCAACGCCGACCCACAGGCGCTGGTCGTCGCTACGGCCGCCGGCGCGGCTGTGGACCGCGTGGGGTTGCCCGAGTGCGCCCTCAACCTCGCCCAGGCGGCCGTCTACCTGGCGATGGCACCGAAATCCAACCGCTCTTACCGCGGCCTGCGCGACGCTCAGCAGCACATCCGCGAGCACGGCGCCAAGCTCCCGCCCGACTACCTGCGCGACGCCCACTACGCGGGGGCGAGGAAACTCGGACGGGGCGAGGGCTACAAGTATGCCCACGACGAGCCCGGCGCCGTCTCCGACCAGCCGCTGCTGCCCGAGGAGGTCCAGGCCGAGCGCTTCTACGAGCCCAGCGACCGCGGCTTCGAGGCGGAGCTCGCCGAGCGGCTCGAGGCCCTGCGCAAGCGTCGCGAAGGCAAGTAGCGATTCAGACAAGCGGCCGCCGCCGGTGTCGACAAGCGGCTCGGCCCGCTTGCGACGGCAGTCGGCGACGGCCGCGGTACGCAGATACCCGCGGCAGGCATGAGTAACCCGCCCCCGGCGGCGGCGTCAAGCATAGAATCGCCCCCCGGATGGGCCAGCTCGAATCCTTCAACCCGGCCACGGGCGAGCTCGTGGGCACAGTCGAGACGATCACGCCCGAGCAGGTCCAGGGGGTGGTCGACGACGTCGGCGAGGTCCAGCCGTTCTGGGCCCAGCTCTCGCTCGCCGACCGGGCCCGCTACATGCGCCGGGCGGCCGACGTGCTGGTCGCCGACATGGAGGAGGTCGCCGACCTGCTGACGCGCGAGCAGGGCAAGCCGCTGACCGAGAGCTACGTGATGGAGCTGATCCCGACGATCGACGGCCTGCATTGGTGCGCCGACGCCGGGCCGAAGATCCTCGCCGACGAGCGCGTCCGCTACCCGCAGCTGTTCCTGAAGACCAAGCGCAGCTTCTTCAGCTACGAGCCGCTCGGGGTGGTCGGGGTGATCGCGCCCTGGAACTACCCCTGGTCGATCCCCTTCGGCGAGGTCGCGATCGCCCTGATGGCCGGCAACGGCGTCGTCCTCAAGCCGGCCAGCCTGACGCCGCTGCTCGGCGAGCGGATCCAGCAGGTCTTCGACGACGCCGGCTTCCCCGAGGGGCTGGTGCGGACGGTGCACGGCGGTGGCGTGATCGGCCAGGCGCTCTGCGAGGCGTCGACGGCGAAGATCTTCTTCACCGGCTCGGTCGAGGTCGGCCGCAAGGTCGGCGAGATCTGCGCTCAGCGGATGAAGGGCAGCGTCCTGGAGCTGGGCGGCAAGGACCCGCAGATCGTCTGCGCCGACGCCGACCTCGCCAACGCGGTCTCGGGCTGCGTCTGGGGCGGGTTCGCGAACGCCGGCCAGACCTGCTCGGGGATCGAGCGCACCTACGTCGTCGAGGAGGTTGCCGACCGTTTCCTCGAAGGCGTCCGCCGCGAGACCGAGCGGCTCACGGTCGGCGACCCGCTCGACTGGGAGACGGAGATCGGGCCGATGGTCTCGGCCGACCAGGCCGACCTCGTCACAGGGCTCGTCGACGACGCGCTTGCCGCCGGCGCCAACCGGCTGACCGGCGGACCGGTCGAGCCGGCGGGCTTCAAGGGCCGGTTCATCGCGCCGACCGTGCTCGCCGGGGTCGAGGACGAGATGCGGATCATGAAGGAGGAGATCTTCGGCCCCGTGGTCCCGGTGATCGTGGTCAAGGACGAAGCCGAGGCGCTCGAGCGCGCCAACGACTCGAACTTCGGCCTCGGGGCTTCCGTCTGGACCAAGGACCGCGCCAAGGGCGAGCGGATCGCCCGGCGGATCGAGTCCGGGATGGTCTGGATCAACGACCACTCCTACTCGCACGGCGCGATGCAGTGCTCGTGGGGAGGGGTCAAGGACTCCGGCCTCGGGCGCTCGCACTCCAAGTTCGGCTTCTACGAGTGCGTGAACGTGAAGATGGTCGCCTGGGAGCCGGGGCTGACCCGCGACTTCTGGTGGCAGCCCTACGACGGCGACCTCGGCACCGCCCTGCGCTCCTCGGCGCGGCTGCTCTACGGCCGAGGCGCAACCCGGATGCGAGGCCTGCGCGAGGGCCTCGGCCCCCTCGCCCGCGTCGGCCGCAAAACGCTGCGCAAGGGGAAATGAAGCGGGCGGCGGCGACGCTCGGCAGGTCCACCACCCCAGGCGTCGAAGCACCCCCCGAAGCCTCGACCCGCGAAAGGGGATCGGCATGGAGTCAGCAGAACGAGCCCACAAGGGCGACTCGGGATGGGCGACGTTCGCCGGAGTGATGATGTTCATCGTCGGCTCGCTCGACGCCCTCTGGGGGCTCGGTGGGATCCTCAACGACGACGTGGTGGTGGTTGGCGGCCACGGCGCGATCGTCGCCGACATCACCACCTGGGGCTGGGTCCACCTGCTCCTCGGCTCGTTGATCGCGGTGACCGGCATCGGGCTGATCACCGGCAACTCCGCCGCGCGCTTCGCCGGCATCGTCTTCGTGTCGGTGAACGCGATCTCGCAGATCGTCTGGTTCCCGGCCGCGCCGCTGTGGGCGTTTCTGCTGATCCTGCTCGACGTGATCATCATCTTCCAGCTGACCGTGCGCTGGGACGTGCAGGCCCGCTGGGACTGAGCCTCACGGCGCGATCCGCACGTGCAGATGGTTGTCGTGGTTGACGAGCGGCGTGACGATCCCGGGCGGTCCGCTGAGCGGTAGGTTCGGGCCGACGTAGATCGTCACCGCGCCGGCGGCGACGAACATGTCGACCAGCTCCTGCGAGCGGCGCACGTTTACCTGGTCTACCACGGTCGGCGGCTCCTCGGCCCGATCGAGGCGCGGGTAGTAGACGTCGACGTCGAGGCCGTTCTGGTGCGTGAAGTGGCCGATCCCGCCCCCGACCTCGGGGCCGAAGTAGCCGCCGTGCCGCAGCCCGAGGTCGCCCACCCCGACCCGCGGCGCGTGCGGGTGGAGGCGGTGGAACTCGCGCAGCACGCGCAACGTCGTCCGGACGAGGTCATCGGTTCCCCAGCGCCGCCAGTCGCTGTTCGGCTGTCGCTTCAGAACCGGGTCCCAGGTGAAGTACGAGTTGCCCGCCGCCGGCAGCCGGACACCATGCTCGAGCCGGCCCGCCCCCGGGGTCCCGATTGCCACGGAGTCGTGCCACTGGATCCGCCCCGCCCGGTCGCCGTCGGCCAGCCCCGGGCACCACAGGGTCAGCGCGACGAACGCGAGCGCGATCGGGTTGGCCATACCCGGGGTACGGGCCGGAGCGGACCTCAGGTCCCGCGCGACCCGCGCGACGCCAGTTCACCCGCCGGAGGTGTGATTCGGAAAAGGTTGCCCCTTGCATGGGATGCGCAACCGTCCTGCTTGGGATGCGCAACCGTCCTGCTTTGCTGTTGCTAGGCGACACCTAGCCAGGACGGCGGCCTGTCTGGGAGCACCAGGTTGGACGAAAAAGGGCGCCTCGTCGCCCTTACAATTCTCCCGTGATTCGAAGCATGGGTCTGTACCTGGCTTGGGGCGTTATCGGGTTCATCGCCACCTTTACGGTGCTCTACGGCTTTACTCCCGCCGGTCCGGTGATCGTGCTCCTGGTCTGGCTTGCCTACCGGAACCTGCCGACGATTTCCGGAAGCCGTCGGCCCGAGGCATTCGGGACCCTCGCGGGGTTTGGGGCGTTCTGGCTGTTTGTTGCCACGACCGTGGATGGTGATCCCGCGCCGTTTGCGCTTGTTGGTGCGGTTGCGCTCGGTGTGTCGATGCTCAGCTATCTCATGGGTGGGCGCGACCGCTGTGTCAACGACCTGTCGACCGGCTAGGCCGCTTCCGCCAGGTAGCTGCCGCGGTCGAAGCGGCGGGTGCGGCGCCACAGGTCGACGGTGAAGCCCGGCCACCAGACGCCGTTGCGGCCGTTGGCGTCGATGTACCAGCTCGCGCAGCCGCCCTGGTTCCAGACCGAGTCGCCCAGGCGGTCCTCGGTCTCGCGGTTGAAGGCCTCGTAGACCTCGGGGCGGACCTCGACCGTGGCGACGCCGGCGCGGTCCATTGCCTGCACGCACTCGGCGACGTAGTTGATGTGCGACTCCGAGGTGAAGATGATCGAGTTGTAGCCGCCGGCGCTGTTCGGGCCGACGAGGAAGAAGAGGTTCGGGAAGCCGGCGACCGCGGTGCCCAGGTAGGCGCGCGGGCTGCCCTCCCAGGCGTCGAGCAGCGACCGGCCGCCGCGGCCCTGCAGGGCGCCGAAGCCCTCGTTGTTGAAGACCCGGAAGCCGGTAGCGAGGACGATCGTGTCGAGCTCGCGCTCGGCGCCGTCGGCGGTCCTGATCCCGGTCTCGGTGACCTCGGCGATCGGCTCGGTGACCACCTCGGCGTTCGGGGCGCAGAGCGCCGGCAGGTAGGTGTTCGACATCGTGATCCGCTTGCAGCCGAGGACGTAGTCGGGGGTCAGCTTCGCCCGCAGCTCGGGGTCCGCGACCTGACGGCGCAGGTGACGGCGCGCCGCCTGCTCGAAGATCAGCGACAGCCGCCGGTCGACGATCGTGCCCAGCACGGTCGACTCCTGAAGGGCGTAGATCAGCCACCGGAGCGCCCGCTGGGTGAACGGCAGCCTGCGGAACAGGCCCCGCTCCAGCTTCGTCACCGGTCGGTCGAGGTCCGGCATGACCCAGGACGGTGTGCGCTGGAACAGGTGCAGCGAGCCGACGAGCGGCTGGATCTCCGGGACGATCTGCACCCCGGAGGCGCCGGTTCCGATCACAGCGACCCGCTCGCCGGTCAGGTCGTGGTCGTGATCCCAGTCGGCGGAGTGGAACATCGCGCCGCCGAAGCGGTCGAGGCCGGGGATCTCCGGCGGCGCGGGCTCGCTCAGCCCGCCCATCGCGGTGACGAGGACGTTGGCGGTCAGCTCGCCGTGGGAGGTGGTGAGCCGCCAGCGCTTCGCTTCGTCGTCCCAGGCAGCCCCCTGCAGCTCGTGCTCGAATCGGATGTGGGGGACGACGCCGCGCTCGCCGGCGACCCGGCGCAGGTAGTCGCGGATCTCCGACTGCAGCGGATAGACCCGGCTCCACTCGGGGTTCGGGGCGAAGGAGAACGAGTACAGGGCCGACGGGATGTCGCATTGGCAGCCGGGGTAGGTGTTGTCGCGCCAGGTGCCGCCGACCTCGTCGGCGCGCTCGATGACGAAGAAGTCGCGCATCCCATCGTCCAGCAGGCGGGCGGCCATCCCGATCCCCGAGAAGCCGGCACCTACGATCGCGACCCGTGCGTGCGTCATCGCAGCGGAGTATGTCGCAGCGCGCGGGACTGCCAGGTCGGTGATATTTGGCGGATGCAAGCCGCTCTCGTCCTGCGCTCGCTGCGTCGCGACTACAACGAACGCCCGGTGCTGCGCGAGGTCTCGATCGAGGTCCAGGAGGGGCAGACGCTGACCGTGATCGGACCGAACGGGGCCGGCAAGAGCACGCTCCTGCGGATCCTCGCCACGCTCCTGCGCCCGAGCGCGGGCGGGGTAGAGGTGCTCGGCGCCGGGCTGCCGGGGCAGGCGTGGAAGGTCCGCGGGCGCATCGGCTACCTCGGCCACGAGCCGCTGCTCTACCGCGAGCTCAGCATCCGCGAGAACCTGGAGTTCAACGCCCGCCTGCAGGGCGTCGAGCCGGCGGGCGAGCGGATCGACTCGCTGCTCGAGGCCGCCGGGCTCGCCCACCTGGCCGGCGAGCTGGTCCGCAACCTCTCGGCCGGGATGCTGCAGCGGGCGGCGATCTGCCGCGCGCTGCTGCCCGACCCGGCGCTGCTGCTGCTGGACGAGCCACGCTCGCACCTCGACCTGGGTGCCGCGGCGATCGTCGACGAGCTGCTCGGGCCGGCGCCCGGCCGGGCGCGCGTCGTCGTCACCCACGAGATCGAGAGCGGTCTCGCGGAGGCCGACCAGGTGCTGGCGCTGCGCGCCGACGGGTCCGTCGCCCACAGCGGCGCGGCGGCGGGGCTGACCCTGAGCGAGGCCCGGGCGGTCGTCGAGGGCAACGCGTGAGCGCCTACCGCGCGATCCTCGCCAAGGACCTGCGCACCGAGCTGCGCACGCTGGAGTCGGTGCCGGCGATGGCGCTCTTCTCGGCCACGACCTTCGTGCTCTTTCGGTTCGGGCTCGACCGCGAGTCGCTCGCGGGCAGCCTCGCCGCCGGCGTCCTGCTGACGACGATCCTGTTCGCCGCGATCCTGGCGATCAACCGCGTCTTCGTCGCCGAGCGCGAGCAGGGCGGCTTCGACCTGATCCGCCTGGCGCCCGTCGACGGCACGGCGCTGTACGCGGCCAAGGTCTCCGTCCTCGTCGTCTACCTGCTCGCCTTCGAGCTGATCGCGGTGCCCGTCTTCGCGATCCTCTTCCTCGACGACGCCGGCGGCCTGCTGCCGCTCGCCGCGGTCCTCGTGCTCGCCGACCTCGGGCTGGCCGTGCTCGGCGCCCTGGTCAGCTCGATCGCCGTCAACTCACGCGCCCGCGACCTGATCGCGCCCCTGCTGTTGCTGCCGCTGCTCGTCCCGGTGATGATCGGCGCCGCGGGCGCCGCCCAGGGGTTGCTCGCCGCAGGCGGTCCTTCGTACGACGATTTCGGCAAGTGGATGGCGGTCCTCGCTCTCTACGATGTCGTGTTCTGCCTCGTGGGCTACGCCGTCTACGACTTCCTGCTCGAGGACTGACCGCATGAGCTTCCGCGCCCCCAGAATCCTCCCCGTGCTCACCGTCGCGACGCTCGTCGCGGGGTTCTCGCTGGTCTTCTTCTGGACCCCCAACGACGCCGACCAGGGCTTCATCCAGAAGATCTTCTACCTCCACGTGCCGCTGGCCAGCTGCGCCCTGATCGGGTTCATGGTCGCCGCAGTGCAGGCGATCCTGCACCTGCGGACCGGGAAGCCGAAGTGGGACGTGCGCGCCTACGTCTCGATCCACATCTCGGTGATCTTCGGGGTCGCCGCGCTGCTCACCGGGGCGATCTGGGCGAAGGCCTCGTGGGGCCACTGGTGGGTCTGGGACGAGCCGACCCTGGTCAGCTTCCTGATCGTCTTCCTCCTCTACTGCACCTACTACCCGCTGCGCTACGCGATCGAGGACCGCGAGCGCCAGGCCCGCTATGCGTCGGTGTTCGCGATCATGGCCGGGGCCTTCGTGCCGCTCAACTTCCTCGCCGTGCGGCTGGCGCAGACGCTCGTCCACCCGCGCGTTTTCGCGACCAGCGACGGCGGCCTGCCGCCGAAGATGCTGTTCACCTTCCTCGTCTGCTTCGCCGGCATGGGGCTGCTCTGGGAGACGCTGGTGCGGTTCGAGCTCGCGGCGAAGTCGTCGCGGGCGCGGATCGGGCGCCTGCGCCGGGCGCTTGAGGGGGACGAGGCGGCGACGGCGAGCTCGCGGATCGCCCCCGTTCCGCGCGAGGCGGGGAGCGGCTGATGCCCGCGCTGCCCCTCGACGAGGCCGGCAAGTACGTCGCCGGCGCCTACGTCGTCTTCGTCGCCCTGCTGCTGATCTACGTCGCGATCATGTCCGTGCGCCTGGCGCGGATCGACCGTCAGCTCGGCGAGTTGGCGGACCTGGCGGAGCGGAGGGGCGATGGCTGAGCTGCTGGCGCTCGGCGTCTCGCACAAGACCGCGCCGCTGGAGCTGCGCGAGCGGATGGCGCTGACCGAGGGCCGCGCCGTGGGGGTGCTGGGCGAGCTGGCCGAGCGCGACGAGATCCTCGAGGCGGCGGCGATCTCGACCTGCAACCGGACCGAGCTCTACCTCTACGCCGCCGACAAGGTCGGCGCTGAGGCGATCGCCCTCGGCCTGCTCTCCCGCGAGGCCAAGACCCAGCCGACCGACCTCGTCGGTCACCTCTACTCGCTGCAGGGCGCCGCCGCCGCCGAGCAGCTCTTCCGGGTCACCTCCGGGCTCGACTCGATGATCATCGGCGAGGCCGAGATCCAGGGCCAGGTGAAGCGGGCCTACGAGCTCGCCCTGGTCGAGGGGGCCACCGGCCCGGTGCTCAACCGGCTCTTCCGCGCCGCGCTCGCCGCCGGCAAGCGGGCGCGCAGCGAGACGGCGATCTCGGAGCGCTCGATGTCGATCCCCTCGGTCGCGGTCGAGCTCGCGCAGCGCACCCTCGGCGAGCTCGACGATCGCCGCGTGCTGGTGGTCGGCGCCGGCGAGACGGCCGAGCTCACGGCACGAGCGCTGGCGGCCAAGGGCGTGCAGGCGATCTTCATCGCCAATCGCCATTACGACCGCGCGATCGGGCTCGCCCAGCGCTTCGGCGGTCACGCCGTCCGCTTCGAGGAGCTGCCCGAGGAGCTCGCCGACGCCGACATCGTCGTCACCTCGACCAGCTCGCCGCATCACGTGATCGAGCGCGAGGGGCTGACCGAGGTGATGAAGGCGCGCAACGGGCGGCCGCTGCTGCTGATCGACCTCGCCGTCCCGCGCGACATCCATCCGGCCTCGCGCGAGGTCCCCGGGACCAGCCTCTATGACATGGACGACTTGCAGGCGCTGGTCGAGCGCAACGTCTCCGGCCGTGAGGCCGAGGCCCGCCACGTCGAGGGCATCCTGCGCTCGGAGCTCGCCCGCTTCGACCGCTGGTTCACCGCCCAGGACGTGACCCCGACGATCGTCGCCCTGCGCGAGCGCGCGGACGAGATCGTCGCCCGGGTGCTGGAGGAGAACGAGCAGCGCTGGGAGGGGATGACCGAGGCCGACCGCGAGCGCCTGCAGGTGGCGGCGCGGGCGATCGCGTCGCGACTCCTGCACGAGCCCACGCTGCGGCTCAAGCGCGATGCCGACGAGGACAACGTCTACGCCAAGGTCGCCGTCCTGCGCGAGCTGTTCGGGCTCGATCCCGGCAGCGAGCCGATGGAGGGGGCCGACGCCGAGGTCACCGAGCTGCGCCAGCACCGCGACCCCAAGCGCGGCCGCGGGCGGTGAGCCACCCGCTGCGCCTCGGCTCGCGCGGCAGCACCCTGGCGCTGGCTCAGGCGCAGACCGTGGCCGACGCTCTCGGGGGAGCCGAGGTCGTCACGGTGAGGACCGCCAACGGCGAGGTCGGCGACAAGTCGCGGTTCGTGCGCGGAGTCGAGGAGGCGATCCTCGACGCGGAGGTCGAGCTCGGCGTGCACTCGGCCAAGGACCTGCCCGGGGAGCTGCCCGATGGCCTGGCGCTCGTCGGCGTCCCGGGCCGCGAGGACCCCGCCGACGCCTTCATCGGCCCGGCCGGCTCGCTGGACGAGCTCTCGGAGGGGAGCCGGGTCGGGACCTCGAGCCTGCGCCGCCGCTCGCAGCTGCTCGCCCTGCGCCCCGACCTCGAGATCGTCGAGCTGCGAGGCAACGTCGACACCCGGCTGGCGAAGCTGGCCGACGGCGGTTACGACGGCATCGTCCTCGCGGCGGCGGGGCTGTCCCGGCTCGGGCGCCTCGACGAGATCTCGTTCCGGTTCGGACTCGAGCAGATGACGCCGGCGCCCGGCCAGGGCAGCCTGGCCCTGGAGGCGCGCGACGACGACGAGGCGGCGGCGGCGGCCGCGGGCCGGATCACCGATCGGGGGGCGCTGATCGAGCTGACCGCCGAGCGGGCGGCGGTCCGGGCGCTCGAAGCCAGTTGCGACACGCCGGTCGGGCTTTGCGCCCGGGCGGGCGTCGAGGAGCTCGTCGTGCTCGGGTACGCCGGCCTTCCCGACGGCACGCAGTGGGTCCGCGACCGGGTGGCGGGCGACCTCGACCAGCCGGCCGCCCTCGGCGAGGTGCTGGCCGAGCGGATGCTTTCGGCCGGGGCGCGGGAGATCCTCGAGCAGGTGAAAGCGTGATCGCCCGGCCCGGCGTCGTCTACCTGGTCGGCGCCGGTCCCGGCGACCCGGGGCTGATCACCGCCCGGGCGCTGGAGCTGATCGCGAGCGCCGAGACGATCCTGTACGACCGCCTGATCCCAGCCGGGGCCCTCGACGGCGCCCTCGACGGCGCCGAGCTGATCTACGTCGGCAAGTCGCCCGAGGCCAAGGCGATGGAGCAGGAGGCGATCGAGGCGCTGATGGTCGAGCGCGCGACGGCCGGACGCAGCGTCCTCCGGCTCAAGGGCGGCGACCCGTTCGTCTTCGGCCGCGGCGGCGAGGAGGCCGAGGCGCTGGCGGCGGCGGGAATCTCCTTCGAAGTCGTCCCCGGCGTCACCGCCGGGGTCGCCGCCCCCGCCTACGCGGGGATCCCGGTCACCCACCGCGACGACGCCTCGGCCGTCGCCTTCGTCACCGGCCACGAGGACCCCGAGAAGGAGGAGACGGCGCTCGACTGGGAGGCGCTGGCGCGCTTCCCGGGCACGCTCGTCCTCTACATGGGGGTCCGGAACCTGCCGCTGATCGCCGAGCGCCTCGCCGCCGCCGGCCGCGACCCGAACCAGCCCGCGGCGGCGGTCGAACGCGGAACGCTGCCGGGCCAGCGGACCGTCACCTCGACCCTTGCCGGGCTCCCGGCCGCGGTCGCCGAGGCGGGCCTGCGGGCGCCGGCGATCCTGCTCTTCGGCCCGGTCGCCGCCCGCCGCGAGGCGATCGGCTGGCTCGAGCGCCGGCCGCTGCACGGCCGGCGGATCGTCGTCACCCGCGCCCGCGCCCAGGCCAGCGGCCTCGCCGCCACCCTCGGCGCGCTCGGCGCCGAGGTGATCGAGCTGCCGGCGATCCGGATCGAGCCACGGCTCGACACCGACGCGGTCCGCGACGCGGTCTCCGACCTGCACACGTACGCGCTCGTCTGCCTGACGAGCCCGAACGGGGTCCGCCTCCTGTTCGAGGCGATGGCCGCCCAGGGCCGCGACGCGCGGGCGCTCGCGAACGCGGTCGTCGCCGCGATCGGCCCCGGCACGGCGGCGGCGCTCGCGGAGCGCGGCGTGATCGCCGACGTCGTCCCCGAGCGCTTCGTCGCCGAGGCGCTGGTCGAGGCGCTGTCGCGCATCGACGTGGCAGGTCGCCCGGTACTCGTCGCCCGCGCGGCCGAGGCCCGTGACGTGCTCCCCGACGCGCTCGCTGACCGAGGGGCCAAGGTCGATGTCGTCGCCCTCTATGAGACCGTCCGCGAGGACCCCGACCCGGCCGCCGTCGAGGCCGCGCTGGCGGCCGACTACGTCACGTTCACCTCGTCCTCGACGGTCCGCAACCTGCTCGACGCGATCGGCGACCGCTTCCCGAGCGGCGCCCGCGTCGTCTCGATCGGGCCGGTGACCAGCGAGACGGCCAGGGAGCTCGGGCTCGAGGTCGACGTCGAGGCCGAGCGCCACGATCCCTCGGGACTGGTCGAGGCGCTGCTCGCCGACGCTGCCGCCTAGCCCTACGCTGGTTGTGAACGGGTAGCGAGACGAAACGGAGCTGAAGATGGAGAAGCGTCAACTGGGCAACGGCCGGCTCGAGGTCTCGGCCCTCGGACTGGGCTGCATGGGGATGTCGGCCTTCTACGGCTCGACCGACGAGGACGAGGCGATCGCGACGATCGAGCGCGCGCTCGAGCTCGGGATCGACTTCCTCGACACTGCCGAGATGTACGGGCCGCACACGAACGAGAAGCTGGTCGGCAAGGCCGTCGCCGGCAAGCGCGACGAATACGTGATCGCCACGAAGTTCGGGATCCGCGCCGAGCGTGGCGCCGACGGCTCGATCAACCGGGTGATCGACGGCTCGCCGGAGAACGTGCGCCGCTCGGTCGAGGGCTCGCTCGAGCGGCTCGGCACCGACCGCATCGACCTCTACTACCAGCACCGCATCGACCCGAAGGTGCCGATCGAGGAGACCGTCGGCGCGCTCGGCGAGCTGGTCGACGAGGGCAAGATCCTCCACATCGGGCTCAGCGAGGCGGCGCCGGAGACGATCCGCCGGGCGCACGCCACTCATCCGATCACCGCCGTTCAGACCGAGTACTCGCTCTGGACCCGGGATCTCGAGGCCGAGATCCTGCCGACGCTGCGGGAGCTTGGGATCGGCCTGGTCCCGTACTCGCCGCTCGGGCGCGGCTTCCTCTCCGGCCGGTTCAAGGCGCCCGAGGAGCTCGACGAAGACGACTTCCGTCGCCAGGGGCCGCGGTTCACCGGCGACAACCTCGACGCCAACCTGGAGCTGGCGAAGAAGGTGGAGGAGCTCGCCGGCGAGAAGGGCTGCACGCCCGCCCAGCTCGCGCTGGCCTGGGTCCTGGCCCAGGGTGACGACGTCGTCCCGATCCCGGGCACGAAGAGGCGCGAGTACCTGGAGCAGAACGCGGGATCGGTCGAGGTCGAGCTCAGCGCGGCCGACCTGGAGCGGATCGACGCCGAGATCCCGCAGGCGGCCGGCGACCGCTACGACAAGCAGGGGATGACCACGGTCAACCGCTGAGAGGGGCGCAATAGATTGGCGGGCGTGGCCCGCCCGATCACCTTCCTCTCCGACTACGGCCTCACCGACGAGTTCGCCGGCGTCTGCCGGGCGGTGATCGCGCGGATCGCGCCCGACGCTCAGGTGATCGACCTCAGCCACGGGATCGCCCGCCACGACGTCGGCCAGGGTGCGGCGGTGCTCGCCAACGCGCTCGGCTACTCCCCCGCGGGGGTCCACCTGGCGGTCGTCGACCCGGGCGTCGGCACCGAGCGCCGCGCGGTCGCGGCCGCGGCCGCGGGTGACCGTCACTTCGTCGGCCCCGACAACGGCCTGCTCTCGCTGGCGCTGGCACGCTTCGGCGGCGCGACCGAGGCGGTTGACATCTCGGGCACGCCGGTCCGCCTCGAGCCGGTTTCGGCCACCTTCCACGGACGCGACCTGTTCGCCCCGGTGGCTGCGCACCTCGCCCTCGGCGAGCCGCTCGCCGGCCTGGGCGAGCCGATCGACGCGGCGACGCTGGTCAAGATCGAGCGCGGCGAGCCGGAGATCGAGCCGGGAACGCGGCTCGAGGCCGAGGTCGGCCACGTCGACGCCTTCGGCAACCTCTCGCTGATCGCGACCGCGGCCGACGCCGATGACGCCGGACTCGAGGTCGGCAACCGGCTGCGGGTGCGCGGCCCCCGGCGCTCCGACGAGGCGGTCTACGCGCTCACCTTCGCCGACGCCGACCCGGGGGACACGGTCCTGCTCGTCGATTCGGCCTACTCGCTGGCGCTCGCGGTCAACCGCGGCGACGCCTCCTGCCAGCTCGACCTCGCGCCCGGCGACCGGGTCGTGCTCACGTCGATGTGACCGTCTTCGGGAACCCCCGCCTGCACCTGCGGCTCACCGACTCGACCAACGACCGGGCGCGGCAGCTGGCGGAGGGAGGGGCGCCGAGCGGCACCCTCGTCACCGCCGACGAGCAGAGCGCCGGCCGCGGCCGGCGGGGACGCGTCTGGTCGGCGCCAGCGGGGGCCGCGCTGCTGTGCTCGGCGATCCTGCGCCCGCTGGAGCTCGAGCACGTCCTGCTGCCGCTCGCGGTTCCCGTCGCCGTCTGCGAGGCGATCGAGTCGGTGGCCCCGGTCGAGGCCCGGATCAAGTGGCCGAACGACATCTGGATCGACGAGGCGAAGGTCTCGGGCGTCCTGATCGAGGCTCGGCCGCCGGACTGGGCGGTGATCGGGATCGGCGTCAACGTCGCGATCGGGCCCGGACAGTTCCCCGCCGACCTGCGCTGGCCGGCGGCCTCGATCGGCCACGGCGCGAGCGTCGACACCGTCCGCGAGGCGCTCTGCGCTGCGCTCGGTCAGTGGGTCGAGGCGCCGCAGGAGCGAACGCTGACCGAGTTTCGCAGCCGCGACGCGCTCGCCGGCCGCGAGGTGAGCTGGGAGGGGGCCGGGGCCGAGCCCGGCTCGGGCGTCGCCGCCGGGATCGACGAGCGCGGCAACCTGGTCGTCGAGCCCAAGGGCGGCGATCGCCTCGCCCTCGGATCGGGCGAGGTCAGCCTGCGGCTCTCCTAAGCGTCTCGCCCCCCGGGGGCGCCGAAAGACGAAAAACTCGCGCTCAGCCCTAGTTTCTCGTGCCTCGACACGAGCAGCGCTTCGCGCGAAGGCAAGCGACTCGCGCGAGCTTTGGCTACCTGAAATTGGGGAGGTTCCGCGGTACCGGTCCCGTTCGCTGAGGAGTAGCGCCACTGGTCCGGAGCGCACCTTTCCGACGAGTGGCGGATAACTGGGCGCTGGGCCGAGTTAGGCGCCACTCGTCGCTCAGCCGCACTTTCAGGCCGCTGCGATAAGTTCAGAGCGTGTTTGCGGGAGCGCCGAGGACGTCGAGGAGATGGTTGGCGGCAGCCTGTGCGCTGGCGGCGCTCGGCCTGCTTGCCTTCGCCGCCCCGGCCCTCGCCCAGGAGGCCGGGGTCTGCACCAAGTGGGAAGACCACCTGAAGCCCCAGCACGGGCCGTACAACCTCGGCAACGACCGCGACAGCGTGATCGGCACCGACAACGCGGACCGGATCAACGCCGAGGGTGGCAATGACCTGATCAACGGCGGCCGCGGCAACGACGTGATCGAGGGCGGCGAGGGCGACGACGTACTCTGCGGCGGCCGCGGCAACGACACGATCGACGGCGGGCCCGGGCATGACGTGATCTTCGGCGAGGAGGAGAACGACGTGCTCACCGGCGGACCTGACAACGACCGGATCCTCGGCAGCGAGGGCGACGACAAGGTGATCGGCTACGGCGGCAAGCCCGGTTCGATCGTCGACGACGGCATCGACATCCTCGACGGCGGCTTCAACGACGACATCGTCATCGGCGGCGGCGCCGACACCCTGCTCGGCTTCACCCACGACGACCTGCTGATGACCAAGACCCCCGACGTGGCGCCGAAGCTGATGGACGGCGGCGGGAACGACGACAAGATCATCGGCTCGAACGCCAACGACAACATCAAGGGCGGCGAGAACGGCGAGGACCTGCTCAAGGGCCAGGGCGGCAACGACCGGATCGATGGCGAGGGCAACAACGACAAGCTCTACGGCCAGGACGGCGACGACAACCTGGTCGGCGGCGACGGCAAGGACCTCCTCAACGGCGGCAAGGGCGACGACTTCTGCAACGGCGGCGACCTCGTCGACCGCGGTGTCAGCTGCGAGAAGGAACGCAGCATCCCGCGCCTCGTCCCGCGCTTCCGCTTCTAACCCCGGTCAGCCCTCGGGGCGGTGGCAGACGGCCTCGATGTTGTTGCCGTCCGGATCGAGGACGAAGGCGCCGTAGTAATGCTCGTGGTAGATCGGGCGCGGGCCGGGTTCACCGTTGTCGCGGGCGCCGGCGGCGATCGCCGCCGTGTGGAAGGCGTCGACGGTCGCGCGGTCAGATGCCGAGAAGGCGATGTGCGCGGAGGGCGTCGGGTTCGGGCGGGCGGCGATCCAGAAGTAGGGCATGCGCTCGTCGCCGAAGCCGCAGGCGATCCCCTCCATCTCCATGACCGGCTTGATCCCGAGCGGCTCCAGGGCCGCGACGTAGAACGCCCGCGCGGCGGCGAAGTCGCTGACGTTGACGCCGACGTGGTCGAGCACGGTCCGATCCTAGTCGTCGTCTGAGTCTTCCGCGGGCGAAGCGGGCTCGAGCTCGGGCTCGTCCGCGTCGTCATCCGTCTCGTCGTCCACGACGTCGGCGTCGATCACCTCGTCCTCGGCCTCGCCGCTGTCGGATTCGAGCCGCTCGCGCTCTCGCGCCTTGCCGGCGCCGTTGCCTTCGCCGCCGCCCTTCGACCGGCGGCGCCGGCGCTTGCCGCCCTTGGGGAAGTTGCGCAGCAGCTCGCGGGCGACCGCCGAGGGCTTGCGGGCCATCCGCATTCGCGCGCCTCGCAACACCTCCTCGGCCTCGGGGGTGTGGGCGACCGACGCGGCGAGCAGGGAGACCGCGAGGCGGCGGTCCTGCTGGCGCGCGGCGTGGACGATCCGGCGGGCGTTGCGTCCGTGGGCCCGGCCGGAGGAGTTGACGAACAGGCCCAGCAGCCGCTTGGTCTCGGGCCAGCGCTGGACCGCGTACTCCTCGTGCAGATCGCGGGTGATCTCGGCCAGGCGCCAGACCCAGGCCTGGGCCTGGTCGCGGCGGCCGATCCGCTTCTCGGCCAGCGCCTGCAGCAGGATCTTCGCCCCGGCGCGGCGCTCGTCGCGCGGCCAGGCCGCGACCACCTCGACCGCGTCGTCGAACGGCTCGGCCTCGCGCAGGGCGGCGACCTCGGCCAGCGCCTTCAGCTTCAGCTGGTGATTGCGGTTGCGCTGCAGGCAGGTGAGCAGGAAGCGGCGGCGCAGTTCCTTGGCCTGATCGTGCTGGATCATCGCCTTCGCGCGGCGCCAGTTGTTGGCCGTCACCCGCGCTCCTGCGAGGGCGGCCCAGGCGTGCTGCTCGGAGTAGTTGAGGTTCTCGACCGCGATCCGCCAGAGCTCGCGCTCGAGCACCGCAAGCCGGCGCTCGGGATCGCCCGAGACGGGGAGCACCCGGCGCTCGACCCGGACCCGGCGGCCGCGGCCGCGGCGTACCGGGCCGACGACGATCGCGCCGCCGCGGTAGACGTCGCGGTCGAGCAGGCTGTGCAGGGTGACGATCGTCTCGTCGTGCGTCGTCGCCGGGTGGACGAGGTCGATCACCAGGCCGGCCTCCTTGCCGGGGTTGCGGCGGGTGACTCGGCCGACGCGCTGCTGGTAGACGCGTCGCGAGGCGGTCGGCGCCAGGTGCATGCAGATCGTCGCCCGGGGCGAGTTCCAGCCCTCGGCGAGCAGCATCGCGTTGCAGAGCACGTCGACCTCGCCGCGCTCGAACCCGGCGAGGATCTCGGCCAGCTCGCGCTTCGGCGTCTCGCCGGAGACGGCCTGGGCGTTGATGCCGGCCTTGCGGAAGGCGGCGGCGACGTTGTTCGCGTGCCTGACGCCCGCGGTGTACACGACCCCCGGAACGTGCTTGAAGCGCGATTGGTAGAGGTCGGCGATCGCGACGTTGAACGGCTCCTGGTCGAGCAGCGCGGCGAGCTCTTCCTGGTCGAAGTCCTGGTCCACCTCGCCGCGGCGCAGCGGCACCTTGGCGATCGTCCGCACGCCGGGGCCGGGCGGGATCCGGATGCAGCGCAGGGGCGCGATCACGCCGCGCCGTGCCGCCTGGGCGAGGTCGAAGCGCGAGGTCTGGGTCGGGAAGAGGTCGGCGACGTGGCGGGCGATCAGGGCGCCGGTCGCGGTCATGCCGATGAACACGGGGTGGTCCCAGTTGCGGATGCAGGCGCTGGTCTTCTCGCCCAGCGCCGTGTGGGCCTCGTCGCAGATCACGATCGAGTAGGCGTCGGAGACGCGGCCGGCGTTGCGGACGAACCACTGATACGTCTCGACCGTCACCGGGCCGTAGGGATGATCGGCGCCGTCGAGCAGGGGCGGGGAGAGGCGGTCCTTGTAGCCGCGGTCGGAGATCTCGCCGATGAACTGGTCGACGAGGTTGCGGCGGTGGGTGAGGATCAGGGTGCCGCCGGTGCGTGAGGCGTCGATGAAGCCGACCGCGGCGACCGTCTTGCCGGCGCCCGTCGCGTGCTCGAACCAGAAGCGGCGGCTGGCGTTGGGGTCCTCGGGCGCCTCGGCGACGATCTCCTCGTCCTCGTCGGCCTCCGGCTCCTCCCAGTCCTGGGGCTCCTCGTCGGGGTCGAGCACGTCGTCGGCTTCGTCATCGAGCTCCGCCGCGCCGTTGCCGTTCGGCCCCTCGTCGTCGGCGTCGCCGTTGGTGCGGGCGCCGTTGCGGCCGTTCTGGCGACCCTCGCGGCCGGTGTTCTCGAGCTCGGTGACGATCGCGGCCAGCGTCCCCGAGAGCGCGTCGACCTGGTGGTCGTTGAGCTCGGCGCCGTCGAGCAGCGCCGGCTTGTCCTCGTCGAGCAGCCGCTCGAGCCCGAGCATCATCGAGTAGTCGCCGCGCCACGCGAGGCTCGGCGCCTCGGCGCCCTGCTCGAGCTCGACGAGGGCCGCGTCGACGGCCAGGCGGCGAGCCGTGCCCGGAGCGAGGTCGGCGATCGTCTCGCCGGAGAGCAGGATCGGCTCGCGCGAGAAGGACCGGACCCGATCGAGGTCGGCCTCACTCAGTTCGCCAGCCGCGCTCGCGGCTACGTCAGTGGTCTTAGCCATTGGCAGGGAATAAACGGTCCCGCGCCCGCCTTCTGATCCAGGACGGAGATGGCGAGCGAAGTAAGCTCGGAAGAGGCGGGCGCCGGGCCGAGATCCCTCAGGCCGAACCGACGTCCCCCCGCGGTCCAAGTACTGGGACCAGGGGTTATTCAACCACACAGAGCAGCGAATGGGACGTAACACCAAACTTGCGATCGTTTCCGTGCTGGTCCTGGCCGTCGCCGGGCTGGTCGTCTGGGGCATCGCATCGGGTGGTGGCGAGAGCGGGGATCCGGGCGCCGGCAACCCCGAGTCGAAGGCGACCGCCTACAAGCAGGCGCTCGCCGATGCCCCGCCGCCGCTGAAGAAGCTGTACGCGAACGGCGATCAGCTGATCCAGGGTGGAGCCGACGCGCTGCACGCCCAGCTCGAACAGCTGCACGGCTATCCGGTGGTCGTCAACGTCTGGGCGTCGTGGTGCGGTCCCTGCCGGCTCGAGTTCCCGGACCTGCAGAGCGTCTCCGCCGAGCGCGGCGACGAGGTCGCCTTCGTCGGCGTCGACGCCGAGGACTCCGACGCGGCGGCGACGGACTTCCTCGCCGAGCTGCCGCTCCCCTACCCGAGCGTCACCGACCCCGACAACGAGATCAAGGACGAGTACGCGCTGCGCGGTTACCCGGCGACGGCCTTCTACAACTCCGACGGCGAGCGCGTCTACGTCAAGCAGGGCCCGTACACGTCCGCGGAGCAGCTCAACGCCGACATCGACAAATACGCCGGCTGAGCGGGGCCCGCGCGTCCGGCGCGCGATAATCCGACCATGAGGTCGCGTAGCTGGATCTGGTTGCTCATTGCCCTCGTCGGCCTGCTGCTCGTGGCCACGGGGCCGGCCTCCGGTCAAACGTCGACGACGGTCCCCTCGATCGAGCTCAGCGACACGATCAACCCGGCGACCGAGAAGTGGATCGCCCACGCGCTCGACCAGGCCGCCGACGAAGGCGCGCCGCTGGCGATCATCCGCATCGACACCCCGGGCGGGCTGGAGAGCTCGATGCGCGAAATCGTCAAGGACATCCTCGACGCGCCGATGCCGGTGGTCGTCTACGTCTCTCCGAACGGCGCCCGCGCTGCATCCGCAGGTGCCTTCATCACGGAGGCGGCGGACGTCGCCGCAATGGCGCCGCAGACCAACATCGGCTCGGCGAGCGCGATCCAGTCCAACGGCCAGGACATCGGCGGCACCCTCGGGCTGAAGATCGAAAACGACGCTGCCGCCTTCATCCGCGCCCTCGCCGAGTCGCACGGGCGCGACGGCGCCCTTCCCAGCAGCATGGTCACCGACGCCGACAACTTCACCTCGGCGGAGGCGCTCGACGGCAACGCGATCGACATCGTCGCCTCCGACCAGAACGACCTGCTGACGCAGCTCGACGGCTTCAAGGTCGTGGGGCCGAAGGCGCAGACCCTGCAGACGGACGGGCTGACGATCGACGAGCGCGATATGAGCTTCCAGTACCAGCTCCTGCAGCTGCTCGTCGACCCCACGATCGCCTTCCTGCTGCTGCTCGTCGGCGTGGTCGGGATCGCGATCGAGATCTTCAGCCCGGGGCTGATCGTCCCCGGGGCCGTGGGGGCGGTGTCCCTGCTGCTCGGCGCCTACGGGACCACCCAGCTGCCGGTGACCGCGATCGGGATCGCGCTGCTGGCGATCGGCTTCGTGCTCGTGATCGCCGAAGCGCACCTGGCGACCCACGGCATCCTCGGCGTCCTGGGGGTGATCGCGCTGGGCGCGTCGGGCCTGCTGCTGTTCAACACCGGCTCGAGCAGCTTCGAGATCTCGGCGCCGGCCGTGATCGCGGTCGCGGTCCTGCTCGGCGGCGGGCTCGCCTTCATCGTCTCGAAGGCGGTGGCCGCCCGCAAGACGCCCGTGCGGACGGGTCGCGAGGACCTTGTCGGCGCCACCGGCGACGTCCGGGTGCCGCTCACCCCGGTCGGCCAGATCTACGTCGACGGTGCCCTCTGGCGGGCGACGCTCCCAGACGACGCGCCGGCGGAGGACGCCGAGCGGGTGCGCGAGCGTGGCGTTAGAGTGGCGGTCGAGGCGGTCGAGGGGCTCACGCTCCGGGTACGACCGCTGGCGGAAGTCGTCGCAGGCACAGAAGAAGGAGCCCGTTCTTGACAGTCGCCCTCGCGGTCATCGCCGTTCTCGCCGTCTTCATCCTGATCATCCTCGCCGCGGCGATCAGGATCCTGCGCGAGTACGAGCGCGGCGTGATCTTCCGGCTCGGCCGGCTGATCGCCCAGAAGGGCCCGGGCCTGATCCTGCTGATCCCGTTCATCGACCAGATGGTGCGGATCGACCTGCGGACCATCACCCTCAACGTGCCGCCGCAGGAAGTGATCACCAAGGACAACGTCACCGTGCGCGTCAACGCGGTCGCCTACTTCCGCGTCCTCGACCCGAACAAGGCCGTCACCGAGGTCGAGAACTTCCTCCTCGCCACCTCGCAGATCGCGCAGACGACGCTGCGTTCGGTGCTCGGCAAGGCAGAGCTCGACGCCCTGCTGTCGGAGCGCGAGCGGCTCAACGTCGAGCTGCAGCAGATCATCGACGAACAGACCGAGCCCTGGGGGATCAAGGTCTCCACGGTCGAGGTCAAGGACGTCGAATTGCCGGCGGATATGCAGAAGGCGATGTCCCGTCAGGCCGAGGCCGAGCGCGAGCGGCGGGCGAAGATCATCGCCGCCGACGGCGAGTTCCAGGCCGCCGAGAAGCTCTCCCAGGCGGCCAACATCATCAGCGTCAACCCGGCGACGCTGCAGCTGCGTTACCTGCAGACGCTGGTCGAGATCGGCGTCAACAACAGCTCCACGATCGTCTTCCCGCTGCCGCTGGACCTGCTCAAGCCGCTGATCGAGCCGAACGCGCCGCCGAGCGTGCCCTCGCCGGCGCATCCGGCGCCGCCCTCAGAGTCCTGAACTCCGCGCCCGGCGCCCGAATCCGGTGAGCGCGCCCGAGGTCCGCATCGACCAGCTCACCGGCCTGCGGGCGATCCTCGCCCCGGGCCGCGCCGAGCGCCCCGACGCCTTCGACCCGCGACCGGCCGAGCCGCGGCCCGGCGCCGCCGAGCGCTGCCCGTTCTGCGAGGGGCGCGAGGACCGCACCCCGCCCGAGGTCTGGGCGCAGCGCCCGGACGGCGGGCCGCCCGATTCACCCGGCTGGACGGCGCGCTCGGTGCCCAACCTCTACCCGGTGCTCGCCGACGATCCCGGACCGGCGCCGGCGACGGAGCGACCCGAGACCGAGTCGGGGATCACCAGCTCGATCGACCCGCTCGGCGCCGCCAATCGCGGCCAGGCCGACCTCTTTCGCTCCCAACCGGCCGCGGGCGCCCATGAGGTGATCGTCAGCGCGCCCGAGCACGCGATCTCGCTCGCCCAGCTCTCCGAGGAGCGGCTCGCCGGAGCGGTGGCCGCCTGGCGCGAGCGAATCCGCGCCCATGCCGGCGCCGCCCACGTGCACCTGATCGTCAACGAGGGCCCCGAGGCCGGGGGCTCGCTCGAGCACACCCACGCCCAGCTCTACGCGCTCGGCTTCGTCCCGGCCGCGGTCGCCCGCGAGCGCGAGCGCGCCACCGCCTACCACGAGCGGACGATGGGCGCCCACCTGCTCGGCGACGTCGCCACCGAGGAGGTCCGCCGCCGCGAGCGCCTGGTCGCGGTCGACGACGAGACGCTGCTGATCTGCCCCTGGGCATCGCGCTCGCCGTTCGAGCTGCGCGTGATCCCACGCACGCCGCGGCCGCGCTTCGAGGAGGACGAGGGCGGCGCGGCGATGATCGCGACCGCGTTGCGGGCGCTCACGGGGGCGCTCGGGGCGCTGCCCCAGTTCAACCTCTGGGTCCGCACCGCCCCGCGCGGGGTGGACGAGTTCTGCTGGCGCATCGACATCGTCCCGAGGCTGACGATCCGGGCCGGGTTCGAGCTCGGCACCGGGGTCGAGATCAACGTCTATGAGCCTGAGCGCGCCGCCGCCGACCTGCGCGCGGCCCTCGCCTGAGCGCGTGAAGGGGCGGCCGAAGCCGGTCTCGTGGGCGCTCTCGCCGTTCGCCTACGGCGGCTTGCGGGTCGCCGCCTCGAGCCGCTGCCGGGTGCTGGCCGGGCCGTTCGCGGGCATGCGCTACCCGGCGAGCTTCGTCCCCCGGCTGCTGTTTGGCGGGCCGTACCAGGTCGGCAGCTTCGAGCTCGAGCTGCACCCGGTGGTCGAGCGCCTCGCCGCCGAGGCGCCGGAGACGGTGGTAAACGTGGGCTCCGCGGAGGGCTACTACGCGGTCGGCCTGGCGATGCGGATCCCGGCGGCCGAGGTGGTCGGGTTCGAGCTCGACCCGCGGCTGCGCGCCGCGGCCGCCGGCCTGGCGAAGCTCAACGGGGTCGCCGAGCGGGTCGAGCTGCGCGGCCTCTGCACGGTGGAGGCGCTGGCGGCGGCAGCGCCGCCCGCGGGCGGCGGCGGCAGCGCCGTGATCATGGACTGCGAGGGCGCCGAGTCCGAGTTCGCCGACCCCGAGCGGGTGACGTGGCTGCGCGAGGCTTCGATCCTGGTCGAGCTGCACCCGGCGATCGACGCCGGGATCGCGGAGCGCCTGCGCGGGCGGTTCTCCGACAGTCACGAGATCGAGCTGATCGAGAGCGAGGTTCGCCGCGCCAGCCTCTTCGACGCCCAGCTGCGCCCGATCCGCGGTCTGCGCCGGATCGACCGTGAGCTGCTCGTCGCCGAGTTTCGCGACGGCCCGCAGGATTGGCTGTGGGCGACGCCGCGTCGTTAGCCTGCAGCGTGGATCAACGACGAGGAGGTAGACGGTGGCGGTAGAGCAGGGGCTGGCGCAGTTCAAGGAGACCGAGGGCGGGGAGGCGTTCCGGCTCCAGAACTCGAAGCTGCTCAAGGTCGAGCTGGCCGGCGAGGAGATCCAGACGAAGCTCGGGGCGATGGTCGCCTACCAGGGCGACGTGCGCTTCGAGCACGCCGGTTCGGGCGGCCTGGGACGGATGCTGAAGAAGGCGGTCACCAACGAGGGCACCGAGCTGACCAAGGTCACCGGCACCGGCGAGGTCTTCCTCGCCGACACCGCGCAGGACATCCAGCTGCTGAAGCTCTCGAACGAGAAGATCACGGTCAACGGCCCCCACGTGCTCGCCTTCGAGAGCGGCATCGACTGGGACATCAAGAAGGTCGAGGGCGCTTCCGGCGCGCTTGCCGGCGGCCTCTACAACATGGAGCTCTCGGGTACCGGGACCGTCGCGTTGGTCTCTGACGGACCGCCGGTGCTGATCGAGATCGACGGCTCCGACACCTTCGCCGACCCGCAGGCGGCGATCACCTGGTCGGAGGGCGTCTCCAGCTCGGTGAAGACCGACGTCAACTTGAAGACGTTCATCGGTAAGGGCTCCGGCGAGACGATCCAGATCTCGTTCTCGGGCAAGGGATGGCTGCTGATCCAGCCCTCCGAGGGCCGGGTCTCGCCGGGCACCGCCTCCGGCGGCGCCGCGGGCGCGCTCGGGAACCTGCTCGGCGGGCGATAGCGCGTACGCTGGCCGCGATGGCGCCGACCCGCAGACCTTTCCCCCGCTTCATCGCCGACGCCTCCCAGGAGACGTCCCCGTACGGGCGCTGGGAGGAGCGGCTGCGCGACGAGTTCGCTCGCGCCTGCGAGCCGCTCGCCGCCGAGGCCGGGTCGGGGCTCGACCCCGAGACCGTGCGCTGGTTTCCCGACCGTGCCTGGGGCGGGCGCCTGTACGTGCCGGCCGCGGGGCGCGCCGCCGAGCCGACGACGGGCGAGGACGGCGAGGCGGTGCTGGCCGAGTACTACGGCTGGGTCTCATACGCCCCCTCCGAGGGCGATGACGGCGAGGCGCCCGCCGACCTGCGCTCGAAGGTCGACTTCACCGACGTCACCGCCGAGGACAATCCCGACTGGCGGATCGACATCAACGACGACGTGATCGGCGGCTGGCGCACCGACGGCGGCCGCGGCGGCGACGTGACGCTGATCTGGGGCCTGCCGCTGGTCCGCGGCGCGGTCGCGGCCACCGCCGAGCTCGACGGCGAGCCGCTCGACCAGGCGCCGGTCACCGAGGGGCGCTTCACCCTGATCGCGGTCGACGCCGTGCACGGCTTCGGCGACGACCTCTTCCTCGAGGTCAAGCTCTGGGACAAGGCGGTTCGCGAGCTGGCCTCCGAGAGCCTCTACGCCGAGCCCGAGGAAGAGGACGAGGACGAGGAGGGGGAGGAGGACGAGGCGGAGCCGGAGGGCGGCGACCCCGCGTGAGCCGATGGCTCGCCGGAGCGTTCGCCGTGCTCGCGGTCGCCGGCTCGGCGATCGCGGTCTGGGTCGTGGTGATCGATGGCACCGAGGATGGCCGGGCGGCGCCGCGCGAGCAGCCGGCGCACGGCGCGGCGGCCGAGGCCGGGCAGGCGAAGGCGGGCGCGATCCACTTCACCGTCTCGGCCAGCGGCGACCTGCTCATGCACCAGCCGCTGCTCGACCGCGCGCTCGCCAACGGCAACGGCGACGAGTACGACTTCGCCCCCTTCTTCAAGCAGATCCGGCCCTACGTCGCCGGCGTCGACCTCGGCATCTGCCACGTGGAGACGCCGATGGGGCCGGGGCCGCCGACGACCTATCCGATCTTCAACACGCCGACCGGGCTCGCCGCCTCGATCCACCGCAGCGGCTGGGACCTCTGTGACTCGGCCTCCAACCACTCGCTCGACGGCGGGCAGGCCGGCATCGACGGCACGGTGAAGGCGCTCCACCGCGCCGGGGTCGAGCACACCGGGTCGTTCAAGTCGGAGCGGGCGAGCAAGAAGCCGACGATCCTCGACGTCGACGGGGTCAAGGTCGGCTTCGTTGCCTACACCGACGCCACCAACGGCTTCACGCCGCCGCACCCCTGGTCCCTGAACACCTACCCGGCCGCCGACCCGAAGGCGGGGGCGAAGGCGATCATCCACGACGCCCGCGAGGCCCGCGACGCCGGCGCCGAGGCGGTGATCGTCCAGCTGCACTGGGGCGACGAGAACTCCCAGAGCCCGAACTCCTCGCAGATCGCGGTGGCGAAGAAGCTCACGGGCGCCAAGGTGATCACGGTCGTCGTCGGCCAGGGCCCGCACGTGGTGCAGCCGATCGAGCGCGTCCACGACAAGTTCGTCGTCTTCAGCGAGGGCAACCTGGTCTCCAACCAGAGCGCCGCCGCCGGCCTGCCGACCGAGACCGAGGACGGGTTCATCGCCCTGCTGCACTTCAAGGCGGTCGGCGACAAGGTGACCGTGCGGCGGGTCACCTACGCCCCGACCTGGGTGCGGCTCGGCGACTATGTCGTCCTGCCCGCGCGGCCGTCCGGATCGTCGGAGCTGCGCCGCTCGCACGACCGCACGGTCGCCGTGGTCGGCAAGGGCGAGGGCTTCGGCCCGGAGTACTAGGCCTTGGCCGACGTCGAGACGATCGCGCTCGGGCCCGGCGGCGCGACCGCCGACGCCGTGATCGCGGTCGCCCGCCACGGGGCCGTCGCGCGGCTGAGCGCCGAGGCGATCGAGACGATGGCCGAGACAGCCGCCGTGGTCGAGCGGCTCGCCGACTCCGACGAGCCCGCCTACGGGATCTCGACCGGGTTCGGCTCGCTGGCGCAGACGCGGATCCCGGCCGAGCGCCGGGCCGAGTTGCAGCGGGCGCTGATCCGCTCGCACGCCGCCGGTATGGGGCCGCCGGTCGAGCGCGAGGTGGTGCGGGCGATGATGTTCCTGCGCGCGCGGTCGCTGGCGATGGGGCGATCCGGGGCCCGGCCGCTGCTCGCCGAGACGCTGCTGGCGATGCTCGCCGCCGGGCTCGACCCGGTCGTCCCCGAGCATGGGTCGCTGGGCGCCAGCGGCGACCTGGCGCCGCTCGCCCACTGTGCGCTGGCGATGATCGGCGAGGGCGAGGTGGTCGGCCCCGACGGGGTCGCGGTCCCGGCCGCGGAGGCGCTGGCCGAGGCGGGGATCGAGGCCCCGGTGCTGGGGCCGAAGGAGGGTCTGGCGCTGATCAACGGCACCGACGGGATCCTCGGCATGCTGGTGATCGCGCTCGCCGACCTGACCGTCCTTCTGCGAGTCGCCGACGTCGCCGCCGCCGCCAGTACCGAGGCGCTGCTCGGTACCGATCGCGCCTTCGCCGCCGATCTGGTGGCGCTCCGCCCGCAGCCCGGCCAGGCGGTCAGCGCGGCGAACCTGCGCGGCCTGCTCGCGGGCTCGGCGATCGTCGCCAGCCATCGCGAGGACGACCCCCGTGTCCAGGACGCCTACTCGATCCGCTGCAGCCCCCAGGTCCACGGCGCCGCCCGCGACACGCGCGACCACGCCGACCGGGTCGCTGATGCCGAGCTGCGCTCGGCGATCGACAACCCGATGGTGCTCCGCGACGGCCGGGTCGAGTCCTGCGGCAACTTCCACGGCGCCCCGGTGGCGTTCGCCTGCGACTTCCTCGCGATCGCCGCCGCCGAGGTCGGCGCGATCTCCGAGCGCCGCACCGATCGCCTCCTCGACGCCTCGCGCTCGCACGGTCTGCCCGCCTTCCTGGCCCCCGACGCCGGCGTCGACTCGGGGCTGATGATCGGCCAGTACACGCAGGCGGCGATGGCGGCGGAGAACCGCCGCCTGGCCGCGCCGGCGTCGGTCGACTCGCTGCCGACCTCGGCGATGCAGGAGGACCACGTCTCGATGGGGTGGGGCGCGGCCCGCAAGCTCCGCGCCGTGGTCGCCAACCTGCGCCGCATGCTGGCGGTCGAGCTCACCTGCGCGGCGCGGGGGATCGAGCTTCGCGCCCCGCTCGAGCCCGCGCGCGGGACCGCCGCCGCGGTCGCCGCCGTGCGCCGTGTCGTCCCGGGCGCCGGCCCCGATCGCTGGCTCTCACCTGAGCTCGCGGCCGTCGACGAGCTGCTGGCGACCGGGGACCTGTTGCGGGCGGTCGAGAACGAGATCGGGGAGCTGGGATGAGCCTCGTGGAGGAGTTTCGACGCCAAGGGGCGGTTCCGATCCGCGGCCTGCTGACCCCCGAGCAGGTCGAGACCCTGCGCAGCGGCATCGATCGCAACCGCGCCGAGCCGGGGCCGCTGGCCCAGGGACACGGGGCGGACAAGTCCTTCTTCGAGGACTTCTGCAACTGGGACCGGATCGACGAGTACGAGGAGGTGATCCGCGAGGCTCCGTTCGGCGAGCTGGCCGCCGAGCTGATGGGCAGCGAGACCGCGCGCCTGTTCCACGACCACGTCCTCGTCAAGGAGGCCGGCAGCGCCGAGTCCAGTCCCTGGCATCAGGACCAGCCCTACTACTGCGTCGACGGGAAGCAGAACGTCTCCTTCTGGGTTCCCGTCGATTCGGTGAGCCGGGAGAACACGCTCGAGTTCGTCGCCGGGTCGCAGGCCCCGGGCACCTGGTACATGCCCCGCACCTTCCTCAACCAGACGGCGCTTGTCTTCGACGAGGGCGAGCTCGAGGAGGTCCCAGACGTCGACGCCGACCGCTCCGCCCACGAGATCCTCGGCTGGGAGCTCGAGCCGGGGGACGCGGTCGCCTTCCACATGCTCACCCTGCATCAGGCGGGCGGCTCGCCGACCCTGCGGCGGGCGTTCTCGGTCCGCGTCCTCGGCGACGACGCCCGCTACGCGCCGCGCCCGCATCCGACCAGCCCGCCGTTCGAAGGCCTCGACGACGAGCTCGACGCCGGTGACCCGCTCGACTCGCCGCGCTTTCCGCTCCTGCACCAGAACGGAGACGGGCGGTGAGCGGCCCGCGCGAGGTCCGGGCGCCGACCGGGACCGAGCTCTCCTGTCGCGGCTGGCCCCAGGAGGCGGCGCTGCGGATGCTGATGAACAACCTCGACCCCGACGTCGCCGAGCGCCCCGACGACCTCGTCGTCTATGGCGGCACCGGTCGGGCGGCGCGCTCCTGGGACGCCTTCGACGCGATCGTCCGTGAGCTGCGGGCCCTCGCCGGCGACGAGACCCTGCTCGTCCAGTCGGGCAAGCCGGTCGGCGTCTTTCGCACCCATGAGTGGTCCCCGCGGGTGCTGATCGCGAACTCGAACCTGGTCGGCGAGTGGGCGAACTGGGACGAGTTCCGCCGCCTCGAGCAGCTCGGGCTGACGATGTACGGGCAGATGACCGCCGGCTCCTGGATCTACATCGGCAGCCAGGGGATCGTCCAGGGGACCTACGAGTGCTTCGCCGAGATCGCCCGCCGCCGCTTCGGCGGCTCGCTCGCCGGGACGATCACGCTCACGGCCGGGCTCGGCGGGATGGGCGGCGCCCAGCCGCTCGCCGTGACCATGAACGACGGCGTCGCGCTCTGCATCGAGGTCGATCCGAAACGAATCGAGCGCCGGCTCGAGACCAAATACCTGGACGAGCGCGCCGACGACCTCGACGACGCCGTCGCCCGCTGCGAGGCCGCGAAGCGCGAGCGCCGGGCGCTCAGCGTCGGCCTCTGCGCGAACGCCGCCGAGGTCGTGCCCGAGCTCCTGCGCCGTGGCTTCGACGCCGACGTCGTCACCGACCAGACCAGCGCCCACGACCCGCTGGTCGGCTACATCCCGGCCGGGCTCTCGCTCGCCGAGGCCGACGAGCTGCGCGAGGCCGACCCCGACGAGTACATCCGCCGCGCCCGCGCCTCCTGCGCCGCCCACTGCTTCGCGATGGTCGGCTTCAAGGACGCCGGGGCGGAGGTGTTCGACTACGGCAACAGCCTCCGGCGCGAGGCCGAGCTCGGCGGCTTCGAGCGCGCCTTCGACTACCCGGGCTTCGTCCCGGCCTACATCCGGCCGCTGTTCGAGGAGGGCAAGGGGCCGTTTCGCTGGGCCGCCCTGTCGGGCGATCCGGCGGACATCGCCGCCACCGACCGCGCCGTGCTCGAGGAGTTCCCCGACGACGAGGCGCTGGCCCGCTGGATCCGGATGGCGAGCGAGCGGATCGCCTTCCAGGGGCTGCCGGCGCGGATCTGCTGGCTGGGCTACGGCGCGCGGCGGCGGCTGGGGCTGCGCTTCAACGAGATGGTCGCCGCGGGCGAGATCAGCGCCCCGATCGTGATCGGCCGCGACCACCTCGATTCGGGCTCGGTCGCCTCGCCCTACCGCGAGACCGAGGCGATGCTCGACGGCTCGGACGCGATCGCCGACTGGCCGCTGCTCAACGGACTCGTAAACACGGCCGCCGGAGCGACCTGGGTCAGCATCCATCACGGCGGCGGTGTCGGCATCGGCCGCTCGATCCATGCCGGCATGGTCTGCCTCGCCGACGGCAGCGAGCTCGCGGCCGAGAAGCTCGACCGGGTGCTGACGGTCGACCCGGGGATGGGCGTGATCCGCCACGCCGACGCCGGCTATGAGCGCGCGCTCGAGGTCGCCGCCGAACGCGGCGTCCGGGTGCCGATGGCGGACGCCACGGACCAATGAGCGTGCTCGAGATCCTCCAGGTCGGCGATCCGGCGCTGCGCGAGCGCGCTCGCGAGCTGACCGCGGAGGAGCTCGCCTCGCCCGCGGTCCAGACGCTGATCGACGACATGATCGAGACCAAGCGGGCCGCCGACGGCGCCGGCCTCGCGGCGCCCCAGGTCGGCGAATCGCTGCGGATCGCGATCGCCGAGGTCGAGCCGGACAACCCGCGCTACCCCTACAAGCCCCCGATCCCACTGACCGTGCTCGTGAACCCGGTGATCGAGCCGCTCGACGAGGAGCTGACGGAGATCAACGAGGGCTGCCTCTCGGTGCCCGACCTGCGCGGCGAGGTTCCGCGCCACGTCAACGTCGCCGTCCGCTACCTCGATCGCGCCGGGATCGAGCAGGGGGACATAGTGCGCGGCCTGACCGCGGGAACCTTCCAGCACGAGGTCGACCATCTCGACGGGGTCCTGTTCGTCGACCGCGCCGATCCACGGACGCTGACCACCTGGCAGCAGTACGAGCGCTTTCACCGCGAGGAGTTCGAGCGCCGCGCCCGCGAGCTGGTCCGACGAGTCGGATCGTGACGGCTTACTGGTGCGAGCTTGCCTGGCTGGGCGGCGAGGCCGCCGAGGCCGGGGTGCTGGTCGAGGTCGAGGGCGAGCGGATCGCCACGGTCGAGGCAGGCGTCCCAGCCCCGCCGGCGGGCGCGACGCGCCTCGACGGGTTGACGTTGCCCGGCTTCGCCAATACCCACTCGCACGCCTTCCACCGAGCGCTCCGCGGTCGGGTCCAGAGGCGCGGCGGCAGCTTCTGGACCTGGCGCGAGGACATGTACGCGGTCGCCGCGCGAGTCGACCCGGAGAACTATCTGCGACTCGCCCGCGCCGCATTCGCCGAGATGGCGCTGGCGGGGATCACCGCGGTCGGCGAGTTCCACTACCTGCACCCCGGCCCGGGCGGCGAGCCGTACGCCGACCGGAACGAGATCGGCGCGGCGCTGATCGAGGCCGCCGCGCAGGCGGGGATCCGGATCACCCTGCTCGACACGTGCTATCTGCGCGGCGGGATCGATCAGCCCCTGAACGAGGTCCAGCGCCGCTTCGCCGACGCGGACGCCGGCGCCTGGGAAGAGCGCGTCGACGCGCTCTCCGACGGCGATGGGGTGAGGATCGGCGCCGCGATCCACAGCGTCCGCGGGGTCGACCCGGAGTCGGCCCGCGAGGTCGCGGCCTGGGCCGGCGCGACCGATCGCGTCCTGCACGCCCACGTCTCCGAGCAGCCGGCCGAGAACGAGGCCTGCCTGCAGGCCTACGGCGCGAGCCCGACGATCGTGCTCGAGCGCGCCGGAGCGCTCAGCGATCGGTTCACCGCCGTACACGCGACCCATCTCGACGAGTCCGACATCGCCACGCTCGGCGGAGCGCGCTGCTGCTGCTGTCTGTGCCCGACCACCGAGCGCGACCTTGCCGACGGGATCGGCCCGGCTCTGGCCCTGAGCGAGGCGGGCGCGTCGCTCGCGCTCGGCTCGGACTCGCACGCGATGATCGACCAGTTCGAGGAGGCGCGGGCGCTCGAGCTCGACGAGCGGCTGGCGAGCGGCGAGCGCGGCCGCCACCGCGCGGCGGCGCTGCTGAGGGCCGCAACCGGCAACGGACACGCCGCGCTCGACTGGCCCGAGGCCGGCGCGATCGCCGCGGGGCGCTACGCCGACCTCGTCACCGTCGGTCTCGACGGGGTCCGGCTCGCCGGGACGACCGCGGAAACGGCGCTCGAGGGGGTCGTCTTCGCGGCGAACGCGGCCGACGTCGAGCGGGTGATCTGCTCCGGGCGCGAGCTCGTCCGCGACGGGGTCCACACCGGGCTCGACGTCGCCGCCGAGCTGCGCTCCTCGATCGCCGGGGTTCTCGGATGACCGCCTTCGTGATCGATCGCATCGGCCTCCTCGTCACCAACGACCCGGCGCTCGGCGAGGGCGAGCTCGGGGTCATCCGCGACGCCGCGCTGGTGATCGAGGACGGGCGGGTCGCCGCGGTCGAGGCCGCCGGGGCGCAGGCCGACGAGCGCTTCGACGCCGGCGGGCGCTGCGTCGTCCCCGGCTTCGTCGACAGCCACACCCACCTGATCTTCGCCGGCGACCGCGCCGACGAGTTCGCGGCCCGGATGGCCGGGGCGCCATACGAGGCCGGCGGGATCCGGGTGACGACCGAGGCGACTCGGGCCGCGAGCGACGACGAGCTGCTCGCCCTCGCCCGGGCCCGGCGGGCGGAGGCGCTGGCCGCCGGGATCACGCACCAGGAGATCAAGTCCGGCTACGGGCTCACGGTCGACTCCGAGGCGCGGCTCTGCCGGCTCGCCGCCGAGCTCACCGAGGACGTCACCTTCCTCGGTGCGCACCTGGTGCCGCCGGAGTACGAGGGCCGTGCCGACGACTACGTCGCCCTGGTCTGCGGCGAGATGCTCTCGGCCTGCGCTCCGCGCTGCAAGTGGGTCGATGTGTTCTGCGAGCGGGGGGCCTTCGACGCCGAGCAGTCGCGCGCCGTCCTGGCCGCCGGCCGCAACGCCGGGCTCGGCCTCCGCGTCCACGGCAATCAGCTCGGCCCCGGCGAAGGGGTCGCGGTCGCGGTCGAGATGGGCGCCGCTTCGGTCGACCACTGCACCTATCTCGCGGACGCCGACGTCGAGGCCCTGGCCGGCAGCGACACGGTCGCCACCTTCCTCCCGGCTACGGACTTCTCCACCCGCCAGCCTTACCCCGACGCCCGTCGCGCCATCGACGCCGGTGTCGCCGTCGCGATCGCGACCAACACCAACCCGGGGTCGAGCTACACGACGTCGATGCCGTTCTGCATCGCGCTCGCCGTCCGCGAGCTCGGAATGACGATCGAGGAGGCGCTGCTCGCGTCGACTCTCGGCGGCGCCCTCGCCCTGCGCCGCACCGACATCGGCCACCTTGCGCCCGGCGCCCGGGCAGACGTCGTCGTTCTCGCCGCACCCTCCTACACCCACCTGACCTACCGGCCCGGCGTCCCGTTGACCGCCGCGGCCTTCAGGGGCGGTGAGCTCGCCTTTGGTGAGGATCCCGTCGTCGGTTAGGGTCGGCGAGTGGTCCGAGCGGAGCGAGCGACAACCCTGAAGCTGGGCGCAGCGATTGGCGCCCTCGCGCTGGCCGCGGGCTTCGGCGCCGCGCGCGCTCCAGCAGAGGTCGCAGGAGACGTGATCAGCTGCGACCCGTCCGCGGGAGCCGTGTCGATCACTGATTACCGAGACTCGCCGGACAAGATCACGGTCGGTTATCGAGCCAGCGACAACGCCCTGCGCGTCGTCTATTTCGCCTTCGGATCGGAGGATGCGGACTCCGCGAGCTTCGACGTCACCTGTCCCAATCCCGGTGGGAGCTGGGGTCTCGTGCAGGTGCTCACCGATTACTTCCACGACACGGTCAGGTTCGACGGAGACGACCCGGCGCTCGCCGCGGACGGCTTCGGTCCGCTTCCCGCCGCGGTGCGATCCGAGGCGAACACGGACGGCACCTCCGATGATCTGTTCGGGCACGCCGGCGTCGACAAGCTCAACGGCGGTAGCGGAGCGGACGCGGTCAGCGGCTTCGAGGGCGACGACCTCCTGATCGGCGGCGAGGGCCGCGACACGCTCCTCGGCGGCCAGGGCGACGACAAGCTCAAGGGTGCCAACGGTGACCAGGACACGATCAAGTGCGGGTCCGGAGACGACACGGCGATCGTCGATCGCGGCGAGGACCGGGTCCAGGGCTGCGAGCGGATCCGCTTCGGTTAGGGCCCGTCGGGCCAGGGATACCAGGTTCCCGTGAAGCTGGTGACGCCGCTGTCGCAGTCGCCGTCGGTGCCGCCCTGGATTGCGCGCACCGTGCCGGTGGCGGTGTCCGGGGCGAAGTTCACCTCCGCCTCGACCGTAGTCCGGTAGGGGGGCGTGCCGAATGCGTAGCTGAAGTGCGCGGTTTGGCCGTGGAGGTACTCGTCGGTCGTCACGCGGTGTCCTCCGCTCAGGTCCTCCCCGAGCTTGACCGTGAAGTCTCCGTGGAGGCTGTGGCACTGGACCGTGCCTCCGAAGGCATTGACGAACTCGCCGCGGTGGCCGCAGAGAACATCGGTGTAGACGTACGGGTAGTGGGTGACGAACGGTTCCGCGGGGTCCTGCGTGACGTATTGGCCGAACCGGGGCGTGCACGGCGGTCCCCCGCCGGGATCCACCGGGCAGCTCGCCGTTCGGCCCGGCTGGATTCGCTCGGGGCAGTCGCGGCCGCACCCCTGTCGGTTGGTCAGACCCTCGACGCTCACCCGCAGGGACGCCGGGCTGCCCGTGCCGTTGGTGTAGGCGAGGGCGAAGTCCGAGATCCAGCGAGGGAGGTCGGCGTTGCGTCCCGTGTTGACGCAGAACGTCTGGTCGTAGGACCGGCGCTCGTCGAGGCCGCCGGCTCGAACCCAGAGGTGCTCGTTGCCCTCGACCCGATCGACCTCGACGTGCACCTTCTTCACTCCCGAGCCGAGCGGGAAGGAGAGCAGCTTCGCGGCCAGCGATGAAACCCGGAAGTTCTGCCTGTCGCTGCCCGTTTCCACCGGCAGCGGCGTGACCTCGGCGGCCGGTCCATTGTCGGCGGTGTCCTCCAGATGCGCGGCCCAGAATCGCCCCAGCTCTTCGTCGAGCTGGCGGCCGTGATCGTCGAGCGCCCGTCGCAGGATCGCGGTCTGGTTCGGGGGAGAGCCCGGGTGCTCGAGGCTGTTGATGTGCCCCGTTTCCTCGAACGTATCGACGAGCAGGTCCCAGAACGCCCGCGAGCCCATCCGCCTGCTCAGCCGCTCGACGAACCGGTAGGCCCCGTACTGATGGAGGCGATCGGGCCCGGTGCCGGTGAAGCGATCGAGCGGTACCTGCGGTCGCCGCAGGAACGCGTCGTCGCGGTTGTCGGGCGTCAGCGGCTGGTCGAAGAGCAGCTTGTTGCCCCACTCGGCCGTCGCCTCGGTCCACCATCCGGGCCAGATCGCCCCGCCGGCCGCGCCCGATTGGAAGGCGTGGAAGAGCTCGTGCGCAGCGGTCGCCAGGCCGTCCGGCGAATCGACGCCCGAGGCTGGGATCACGACCGCAGTGGTGCGGGGCTGCGAGCAGTAGGGCAATTGCACGCCGAACGCTCCAGTCAGCTCGATGTCTGGGACCACGAAGATCTCGTACACGGAGCCTCCGCCTGCGGGCGGCACCACGGTCCTGCCCGACGAGGCAAACAGCGCCTGCCAGGTTCCGAATACGTCGGTGCGCTCGAGCTCGTCGCGCAGGCGGGTCGCCGCCGCGATCGTCGCCGCGGTGCCGAGAGTCTCGTAGGCGGCACCCGTGCGGACGGTCGAGGTGTAGGGCGTGGTCGGCGCGCCGTTCACGCAACCACGGGCCGGGTCGTAGAGCGGGCCGGTCGCCGCCGCGGACGACGGCAGCAGGACAATCGCTGTCAGTGCCAGTAAGGCGGTGAGTGCGCGCCGGCCTCCTGCCGGGCGAGCGTCCTCGATCAGGGTGGATCCACCGTACCACCGCCTCCAAGCTGCGATTTCGCCGCGACCGCCGCCATTAACCTGCGTCACGGCCCCGATAGCTCAGCTGGATAGAGCGACTCCCTCCTAAGGAGTAGGCCCCAGGTTCGAATCCTGGTCGGGGCATGCAGATTTGCCCTAGCCCAACTCCATGCGCAACCTTCACACTTCAAGACGGTTGGGTTCGACGTGACGCGAATTCTGCTCATCGGTGCCTCAGTTGCGATTTGGACAGCGCAGGCCGTCGGCGCGCCGGCACTCGCGGCTCCAGGCGATCTTGACGACCGGTTCTCAACTGACGGGATCGCCTACTCCCCGGCAATCGCCAAAGTCACCGCGGTAACCGTCGACCCTTCGGGCAGGCCCGTGGTGGTGGGGAAGAGCTCAGGCGGAGGGACGAAACCGGTCGTTGTTGGTCGGTACGGCGACTCGGGCGAGCCCGATGACACGTTTTCGGGGTCCGGCTTCGTACGTCCGAAGCTCGGCCGAATCGCAGCAGCCCATGACGTCGCGGCCGATCTGCTCGGTTCAATCCTCATCGCTGGCCGGGTCGATGGACGGGCAGCGGTCGTGCGGCTCACTGCGAACGGCGCCCTCGACGGGAGTTTCGGCGACCAGGGTGTGGTCCGACTTGCCGCCAGGTTCGCGAAGGCAACGGCCGTTGCCGTTGACCCGAATGGGCGGATTCTCGTCGGGGTGGAACGGCGTTTCGGCGGCGGGCGACTGTTGAGACTCGAGCGCGACGGTCGGTCCGATCTTCAGTTCGGATCGGGCGGAGAGGTGAACGGCCCTGGCGATTACGTCCGAGCGGTCCAGCCGCTTCCTGACGGGTCCGTTCTGTTCGGTGGCAGCGGAGTGGTCAAGCTGACCACCAGCGGACAACGTGACCCATCGTTTGGTACCAACGGGTCGAGCGGCATACTCAGCGGAACGCTGGGAAACGGCGTGGAATCCATCGCAGTGGCGCAGGATGGCTCGGTAGTCGCAGGGGTGATGGGCGTTTCGCTGACTGGGCCGGGCGCGGGGGCGTACAGGTACGTCGCCAAGCTTTCTCCGAGCGGGCAGGTGCTGTTCAACTACTTCGGCCTGCGCGGCTCTCGTGTGGCTCTTGGTGCCGATTCACGGGTGTTCGCGGCGTCATCGCCCCAGTCCCCGGTTCTCCCTACGGGACCCGCCCTCGGCGCCGCCCTCGCGTCGGGTGAGGCGGACCGAGCGTTCGGCGCGGAAGGCTTGTCACGGATCTACTCCGGTGTGCTCGGCGGATCTGCGGCCGACTTGACCGTCGACCTGCAGGGACGGCCGATCGTCGCGGTCAACGTTGAGGGAGCGTCGGCGGCGTTGGCGCGGCTCGAGTCAGCCCCCGGACCTTCGGATCACGACGCGGATGGCATCGAGGACGTCGTTGACCCCTGCCCATACGGCTATGCGCCCGAAGGATGTCGAACGACCCGGCCGACGGTTCGGCTGAGGCGTTACAGCGGCCGCGCGTTTGCCAAGTTCGGCCCTCGCGCCCCCTGCGATGCTGGGACTCGGCTCACGCTCTATCGAACGCGCCCAGGGTTCGATCGACGCTTATCGCGCGTCATTTTCAGACCCTCGTTGCGTTCCAGCGACGCCGGCTACTACCTCGCGGATCTCCACGAGAGGATCGGGGACGGCTCCTACTACGTCGAAGCGAGCCCAAACCAATCTGCCCTGGCGACGTGCGCCGCTGCGCGATCGAAAGTGGTCGCCTGGCCCTGAACGACCTCCGGTCTACAAGCTGTGTTTGCGGCCCTGGACTGGGCGAGGCATGCCGGTCGCTACCGCACCGCTTCGCGGAAGTCGTCACCGCTCAGGCAGATAGTCCTCCGCCCAGCGGCTGATCTGCGCGAGGGCCGGGATCAGCGCGCGGCCGGCCTCGGTGAGGGCGTAGGCGGTGGAGAGCGGCGGGCCCTCGGCGACCGTGCGGGTGATCAGGCCCGCGTCGCTGAGGGCGGTGAGGCGGGTGGAGAGCATCGAGTCGCTGATCCCGTCGATCGCCCGGGCGAGCTCGCGGAAGCCGGCGGGGCCGGTGCTGAGGTTGCCGAGCACGACGCCGGTCCACCGGTGGCCGAGAAGGTCGAAGGCGCGCGCGAGCGCGGCGTCACCGCGCTCGCAGGTCTCCTTGGTCCGGGCGGCGATCCCGGCACACTAGCAGAATACTGGTTGCTAGTATCCCCCAAGTTACTTGCCCTGTACGAGTTTGAGAGAGAGCGATGCCCGACTACGGCCACGAGATCCAGTTCGCCTACTTCCTCAGCCCGGACGCCGACGACCCCGCGGGGGTGCTGGAGACGGCGCTTCTCGCCGAGCGACTCGGCTACGACCTGCTCGGCGTCCAGGACCACCCCTACCAGCGAAGGCATCTGGACTCGCTCGCCCTCCTGGGCGTGATCCTCGCCCGGACCGAGCGGATCCGCGTCTTCCAGGCGGTCGGCAACCTGCCGCTCCGTCCACCGGCGATGTTCGCGAAGGCGGCGGCGACGCTCGACCTGCTGAGCGGCGGCCGCTTCGAGGCCGGCCTCGGCGGCGGCGGCTATCTGGATGCCGCCCACGCGATGGGCGCTTCGGCCCTGACGCCCGGGCAGGGCATCCAGGCGCTCGAGGAGGCGATACCGATCCTGCGCGACAGCTGGGGCGGCGCTCAGTCGATCCGCGTTCAGGGTCGCCACTACCAGCTCGACGGCTTCCGGCCCGGACCGGCGCCGGCGCACCCGATCGGCATCTGGCTGGGAGCCGACAAGCCCCGCGCCCTGGGGCTCACCGGACGGTTGGCCGACGGCTGGATCGCGCCGCTGATGAACTACCGGCCGCCGGTGGAGACCGCCGAGCAGCAGGCGGTGATCGACGCCGCCGCACGCGAGGCCGGCCGCGATCCGAGCGAGATCCGGCGGATCTACAACATTCCCGGCGAGTTCTCGGCGGTCGCCCCGGCGTCGGCGAGCGACACCGACGAGTCGATCGTCGGCCCGCCCGAGCACTGGGTCGAGGTGCTGACCCACCTCGCCCTCGACATCGGGTTCGACACCTTCATGCTCGCCACGCCCCCTGATCCCGAGACGCTGCGGACGCTGATCGAGGACGTCGCCCCGCGCGTTCGCGAGCGGGTCGCGGCCGGACGGAGCGCCGGGTGACGGTTCCCGACACGAGCGCAACGGATTTCGACCAGCAGCCCGAGACCGCCGGCGGGCGAGCGGTCTACGAGATGCTGTTGCGGGTCCACTCCCACATCCGCCGCGACCTCGAGACGGTTGAGGGGCTGGCGGCTCAGGCCGCCGACGGCCTCGACGCGACCGAGCTGAGCGAGCAGCTCGATGAGCTCAAGAGATCAAGCTTCCTCTGGCGGCTGCAGGTCGACTGCCTGCGCTACTGCGCCTTCGTCCACGCTCACCACAACGCCGAGGACGGCGGCTTCTTTCCGGAGCTGCGCGAGGTCAATCCCGCGATCAACCCGGTCATCGACCGGCTGCAGGCGGACCACCGCCGCGTCTCCGACGACCTAGATGCGGTCGAGGCCGCCGCCAGGGCGCTGGTGCGCGACGAGAGGCCGGCGGTTCGCCAGGCCGTGGTCGACGCCCTCGCGGCGCTCGGCCAGAACCTTCTCGCCCACCTCGACTACGAGGAGCACAACCTCGAGAGCACTGTCCGCCGGCTCCCGGACTCCGCATGGCGGCGGTTGCTGGGGGCCTGAGTACGATCTTTGACGTGGCGCAGCCGCCCAATCTGCCACCCAGTTCTGTCCTCTCGCAGAGCCAGCTCGAGACTCTGGCCAAGCACGGGGAGGAGCGCACGGCGGCCGTCGGCGAGACGCTCTACCAGGTCGGCGACCAGCGCTATCCGCTGATCGCGATCCTCGAGGGCGAGGCGGCGATCCTCGACGCCGCCGGAAACGAGGTCATCCGCCACGGCGCCTCGGGCTTTCTGGGCGAGCTGAGTCTGCTCACCGGCCAGACCGTCTATCTGACCGCGGTTGTGACCGAGCCGATGCGCTACATCGCCGTCGACCGGGATTCGCTCCGGGCGCTGCTGACCGACGACAGCTCGCTGGCCGACGTCGTGCTGTCCGCTTTCATCGCCCGCCGCGAGAGCCTCCAGCAGCTCGACGGCGTCGGCTTCGAGATCGTCGGTCCGCGTTCGTCCGCCGAGACCCGGCGGCTTGTCGATTTCGCGCACCGGACGCGCCTCCCGCACAGCTGGCGCGACCCGGAGCACGGTGACGACCCGGAGGCGGCGGCCCTGATCTCCGCGCTCGACCCCTCGCAGCTGCCGCTGGTGCGCCTTCCAGGCGGGATCGAGCTCCGCAACCCGAGTAACGGCGAGGTCTCCCGGTCGCTCGGGATCGGCCTCGAGCTGGCACCGCGGGAGGAGGTCGACCTGGTCGTCGTCGGCGGCGGCCCGGCGGGCCTGGGCGCCGCGGTTTACGGCGCCTCCGAGGGGCTCGACACCCTGCTGGTCGAGAGCGCCGTGCTCGGTGGTCAGGCCGGGGCCTCGCGGCGGATCGAGAACTACCTCGGCTTCCCTGCCGGGATCAGCGGCACCGAGCTGACCAGCCGCGCCGTAACCCAGGCGCGCAAGTTCGGCGCCCGGACCGCGACGCCGTACCGGGTCCTCGCTCTCGAGCCCGGAGACGGCCACCACCTGATCCGGCTCGAGGATGACCACGAGGTGATTGCCAGGGCCGTCGTCCTGGCGACGGGCGCGGACTACCGCCGGCTCCCCGTCGCCGGGCTGGAGGAGTACGAGGGCATCACCGTCTTCTACGCCGCCGGCCCACAGGAGGCGCGGCGCTGCGGCGGGACCCGCGTCGGCGTCGTCGGCGGCGGCAACTCGGCCGGGCAGGCCGCCGTCTGGCTGGCGCGCGGCGGGGCGCTGGTGACGCTCCTGCACCGCCGCGCCGACCTGCGGGAGACGATGTCGGACTACCTGATCGGCGAGCTCGACCGCTACGGCGTCGCGGTCCGTGACGGCAGCGAGATCACCGAGCTGCACGGGACGGACGGGGAGCTCGAGGCAGTGACGCTCGCCGACGGCGAACGGCTGCCGTTCGGCTTCCTGTTCCTGTTCCTCGGCGCCGCACCGTGCACGGGTTGGCTGGGCGACACGGTGGCGCGAGACGACGACGGGTTCATCCTCACCGGGTCCGAGGCGGGCGCGGAGGGGCTGCTCGAGACCAGCGTTCCGGGCGTCTTCGCGGCCGGCGACGTTCGCTCCGGCTCGGTCAAGCGCTGCGCGACGGCGGTCGGCGAGGGCGCCACCGTCGTCAGCTTCGTCCACAAGCGGTTCGCCGGCGTCCCGGCCTGAGCGCATGGCCGACCGCCGGTTCCAGGTCACCCGGATCGACGAGCTCGAGCGGATCCCGCTCGACGGCAAGCAGTGGCGCCCGATCCGCCGCGCGCTGGGCGTCACCGGCTTCGGGATCAACGCCTACACGGCCGCCGATGCGGGCGATGAGGTGATCGAGCCCCACGACGAGACCAGCGGCGGCGCCGGCGGCCACGAGGAGCTGTATCTGGTCGCCTCGGGTGCGGCCGAGTTCACGGTCGACGGCGAGCGCGTCGAAGCCCCGGCCGGGACGGTGATCCTCGTTCCGGTCGCCGCCCACCGGGTCGCGACCGCGACCGAGCCGGAGACGACCGTGCTGGTGGTCGGCGGCGTTCCGGGCTCGCTGGCCGCTTCGCCGTTCGAGTACTGGTACGCGGCCCAGGCGCCGTATTTGCGCGGTGACTACGACGAGGCCGTCGCGGTTGCCTCCGAGGGCCTCGCGGACTACCCCGAGCACCCCAGCCTGCATTACCACCTCGCCTGCTACAACGCGCTCGCCGGGCATTCCGAGAGGGCGGTCGAGCACCTGCAAATCGCGACGGCCGGCAATCCGCAGGTTCTCGAGTGGGCGGCCGGCGACGCGGACCTCGATTCGGTCCGCGACGCCCCGGGGTATCCCGGCTAGCTGCGTCGCGGCCGGGCGGAGAGAGCGCGCAGGCCGAGACGACGGTGGTGTCCGCGAGCGTCGGTGTCGCGGACCTGGGCCGCCCGAAGCTCGAGCAGCGACCGGACCTCGGTGGTCGGCGTGAACGGGTCGGCCACCGACTGGCCGCTGGTAATCGAGACGACCGCGATCAGCCGGCCGCTGAGCTCCGCGCCCAGCAGCTCGCCGCCGGGGACCGGGCTGGAGTCGCGACCGGCCAGTGCCTTCAGCGCCTCGCCGTCCGCGTCGCCGAGGCGGCGGATCGAAACCTGCTCAAGCAGCCCGGAAGCCGGGGGCGCCGTCCGCGTCCTGCGGCGGCGCCCGGCCAGCCGGCGAGCCTGGGCGTAGTCCCTGAGCTCCTTGTTTCGCTGCTCTGCCATGTTCATCATCAGTGCGGTCATCGTGTGGTCCTTTCCTGGTTGCCGTCAAGATCCAAACTACGGCTAAGAACCGGCTTGCACATCGGCTTTTCGAGCCGATCTGAGGCCCTCGACCCCTTACTTTTCGGCCCTGACCCCTTACGCGGTTTCGCTGCTCGGGCGGCCATACTGAGTGCGTGACCCAGCGCGTCACCAGCAGCCGCTTCGTCGGCCGGCGGACAGAGCTCGCGGAGCTCGACCGGGCGCTGGCCGGAACCGTCCCGGAGGAGCTGCCGACGATCTACTTCGTCGCCGGCGAGTCGGGGGTCGGCAAGACGCGCCTGCTGCGCGAGCTGATCGGCAAGGCCGAGGCCGACGGCTACCGGGTGCTCGGCGGCACCTGCATCGAGCTCGGCGAGGACGAGCTCCCATACGCCCCCCTCGTCGCCGCGCTGCGGCCGCTTCATCGCACCTGCGAGCCGATCCTCGACGAGCTCTCCGAGGGCACGCGCTCGGAGCTCGCTCGCCTCAACCCGGAGATCGGCGAGCCCTCCACCGAGCCGGAGGCGGAGCGCGGCGAGGCCCAGCGGCGGCTCTTCGACGCCTTCCTCGAGCTGGTCTCGAGGCTGGGCGAGGAGGGCCCGGTGCTGCTCTGGATCGAAGACATCCACTGGGCCGATCGCTCGACCCGCTCGTTCCTGCGCTTCATCGCCGCCAGCCTCGCCGAGGAGAGGGTGCTCGTCGTCGCCACCTACCGGGCCGACGAGCTCCACCGCCGCCATCCCGTGCGCCCGCTGCTCGCCGAGCTCGAGCGCACGCCGCGCGCGCGCCGGATCGAGCTCGCGCGGTTTGACCGCGACGAGGTTGCCGACCAGCTCGCCGACATCCTCGGCTCCGTGCCGGTCGACGACGTGGTCGAGCGCCTCTACGGGCGCAGCGAAGGCAACCCCCTGTTCACCGAGGAGCTGCTCGCCGCCGGCGTCGACGGGCGGGGCTCTCTGCCTCCGAGCCTGCGCGAGGCCCTGCGCCTGCGGGTCGAGCGCCTCTCGCCGCTGAGTCAGCGGACGCTGCGGCTGCTGGCCGTCGCCGGGCGCGCCCGCCAGGAGCTGCTCGCCGAGGCGGAATCCAGCGATTCGGCGGAGCTCTCGGCGGCGATGCGCGAGGCCGTCGAGGCCCAGATCGTGGTCGCGCTCGATTCCGGCCGCTTCGGCTTCCGCCACGCGCTCCTGCGCGAGGTCCTCTACGACGACCTGCTCCCGGGCGAGCGGGCCGAGCTGCACCTGGCGCTCGCCGGGGCGCTGGAGCGCATGCCCGCCGACGGCGACTCGGCCTGGTCGGCGACCGCGGTCGCCCACCATTACTACTCGGCGGGCGACCAGCCGCGGGCGCTGAAGGCGGCGCTCGAAGCCTCCAGCGCCGTTCGCGGCCTGCACGCCTACGGCGAGGCGGCGGGCCTCCTCGACCGCGCGCTCGAGCTCTGGCCGAGGGTCCCGGAGCCGGAGGAGGTGACCGGGATCGACGAGGGCGAGCTGCTCACCCGCGCCGCTCGCGTCCACTACCTGGCCGGCGAGGACGCGGTCGGTGGGGCGCTCTACGAGCGGGCGCTCGAGGCGGTGGGCGACGATCCCGATCCGGAGCGCTTGGCCTCGTTGCTGACCGCGCTCGCCACCTGTCAGTGGTCGCTCGGCCAGGCGGAGCGCAGCCGGGCCACGCAGGGCCGCGGCCTCGAGCTGCTCGCCGGCAGGGCCGACTCCCCGGCGCGGGCCCGCCTGCTCGCCCAGCAGGTCCGCTTCCTGCTCCTTCAGGGCCGCTACCGCGAGGTCTGCGAGGCGGCGCCGGACGCGCTCGAGGCGGCGCAGCGGCTGGGGCTGGACTCGGAGCGCGCCGGGATCCTCAACCGGCTCGGCTGCGCCCTGGTCGCCCTCGGGCGCGAGGACGAGGGCCGCGAGCGCCTGGCGGAGGCGATCGAGGTCGCCGAGGGCACCGGGTTCAGCGACGACCTGGCGACCGTCTACCTGAACTTCGCCGACTCGCTCCATCTCGCCGGGCACTCGGCCGAGGCCCGCGAGCTGGCGACGGTGGGCGTCGACCGCGTTGAGGGCATGACCTCGGTCAGCTCCGGCGGCTCGACCCGGTCCCTGCGCTTCATCCGGCTCAACCTCGCCGAGATCCACTTCGATCTCGGTGAGTGGGAGCGCGCCGACGAGGACCTGCGCGCCGCCGGCCACGGGGTCCAGGGCGTCGCCCACGCGCACATGAAACTGCGCCGCGCGCAGCTGGCGCTCGCCCGCGGCGACACGGAGGAGGCCGCGACCGCGCTCGAGCGCGCCGACGAGCTGCTCAGCGACGCGCTCGAGCCCCAGTACATCGCCCTGCTCGCCTCGATGCAGGCCGAGCTCGCCTCGCGTGGGGGCGACCTCGAGAGCGCCCGCGCGGCCGCCGACCGCGGCGTCGACCGGATCCAGTTCTGCAGCGAGGACGGGATCCGGATCGCGATCGCGTCCGCCGCCGGCCTCGCGGTCGAGGCCGAGATCGCCGTTCGCGCTCGCGACCTCGGCGACGCGGAGGAGGAGCGAGAGGCGGTGGAGCGGGCCCGCTCGCTCTGCGAGCTCGTGCGGGCGGCGGCTGAGGAATCCGACGGCCGGCCGGTCGAGAGCGCGCACAGGCTCCTCGCCGAGGCGGAGCTGGCGCGGGCCGAGGGCGACGACGATCCGGCCCTTTGGAGCGCCGCCGCCGCGGCCTGGCAGGACCTCGAGCGTCCCTACCCGGCCGCGATCGCCCGCTGGCGCCAGGCCCAGGCCTCGCTCGGCCGCGGCGACCGCGACGCCGCCACCGCGTCATTGACCGACGCCGGGGCGGTCGCCGAGCGGCTCGGCGCCACCTGGCTGGCGGGAGAGGTCGACGGCCTCGCCACCCGCGCCAGGCTCAGCCTGCGGCCCGCCGCGGCATCGGAGCCGGAGCCCGAGCCGGATGAGGTGCCCTTCGGGCTGACCCCGCGCGAGCTGCAGGTGCTCACCCTGGTCGCCGCCGGGGCCACCAACCGCGAGATCGGCGAGCGGCTCTACATGGCGGAGAAGACCGCCAGCGTCCACGTCTCCCGCATCCTCAGCAAGCTCGACGTCCGCGGTCGCACCGAGGCGGCGGCCGTCGCCCATCGCCACGGGATCGGGGTCGAGTGACGGCACACGGCTGAGCAGGTCGTCGAAAACCCGGCGCTAGAGCTGAGCGCAACCTCGCGGCGGGGATAGTGTTCCCGCTTGTGGCCGCCCAAACCGGGTCGCCTGGTCGATCGGAGAGCGAGGCGGACGGATGCAGGACGGACAGCGGTCGGGGTTGCGACGCAGAGAGCTCCTGGTTGGAGGCGCCGGCGCGGGTATCGCCCTCGCCGCGCCGCTCAACTACGCTGCCATGGCGCGCGGCCTGCGTGTCCCCGTCGCGACCGGCGGCAAGTTCGCCCACGGGGTCTCCGCGGGCTTCCCGTCGTCGAAGGGAATCACCCTGTGGACCCGTGTCTCGGAGCTCTCCAAGTCCTCGAAGCTGACGCTCGAGGTCGCCACCGACAAGCACTTCAAGCATGTCGTCGACACGCAGGATGTGGTTGCCGAGTCGAATCGCGACTACACCGTCCACGCTCAGGTCAAGGGCCTGAAGCCGCGCGAGGAGTACTTCTACCGCTTCGCCACCAAGCACAAGAGCTCGCGGGTAGGGACCTTCCGCACCCTGCCGCCTTCGGACTCGAAGGAGAAGCTGCGGATCGGCTACTACTCGTGCCAGGACTACGAGGCCGGCTACTACAACGCCCAGGCCGGGCTCGCGAAGGAGAAGGACCTCGACCTGGTCATCTGCCTCGGCGACTACATCTACGAGCACATGTACTACCCCGGTCCGTCGGACCGTGTCGACACGCTTGGCGCCAACGGCGACGGCGACGTCCAGTCGCTGGCCGAGTACCGGTCGAAGTACCGGATGTACCAGTCCGACAAGAACCTGCAGGCGCTGCACGCCGCCTACCCGTTCGTCTCGATCTGGGACGACCATGAGGTCGAGGACAACTACGCCGGCGACCAGGCCGACTCCGCGTCCACCGATCCCGCCAACTTCGAGAACAACAACTCCTACCCGCGCCGGGTCCCGTTCGGGGACCGGCGCAAGAACGGCTACAAGGCGTTCTTCGAGGCGATGCCGAGGATCCAGGGCACGGGCGGGCAGAAGAACGTGATCTACGGCTCGGTGAAGATCGGCGGGCTGGCGGAGCTGTTCCTGACCGACCAGCGCCAGTATCGCGACCAGCAGCCCTGCGCGGACGCGCTGCTCGATCCGTGTCCCGACGAAGGGACCCCCGGCCGCACGATGCTCGGCGCCGACCAGAAGGCGTGGTTCAAGAAGGCGGTCGCGAAGTCGAAGGCGACCTGGAAGCTGTGGGCCAGCGAGGTGATGGTGATGAGCCTCGACATCACCCCCGGCCAAGGGGTCAACCAGGACCAGTGGGACGGCTATGCCGCAGAGCGCACGGAGATCCTCGAAAGCTTCGTCGCGGCCGGGGTCCAGAACCTGGCGGTGCTGACGGGGGACATCCACACGTTCTTCGCCGGCAACGTCTCGACCACGGGTCGCAACGGGGGCACCCCGGTCGGCGTCGAGCTGGTCGGCGGCTCAGCGACCTCGCTGGGCATCCCGGAAGCGCTCGGGGTCCCGTCGTCGACGCTGAAGGCGCTCGCGGGGAACGATCCGCACATCAAGTTCTTCGACTTCGACCACCGCGGCTACACGGTGGTGGAGCTCTCGAAGAAGGAGATGAAGGCCGACTTCAAGATCGTCGACGCCCTCACACCCGGCGCCAAGCCGGCGACGGTGGCGACGTTCCAGGTCGCTTCCGGCGTGCCCCAGCTCAACCAGACGTCCGGCTCGACGAGGCCGATCTACCCCTCCTAGGCCGCCCGGAGCTCCTCGAGGGCGTCGCCGAGGAACTCGATCAGCCGCCAGGCGTCGGGGACCTGGTCGCGGTCGGTGACGATGCCGAAGTCCATGTGGCCGCGGTAGCTCATCACCGTGATGTTGAGCCCCATGCCGTCGGTGACCACCGAGACCGGGTAGTTCGCCTTCAGCTCGGCGCCGGCGCAGAAGAGCGGGAACTGCGGTCCCGGGACGTTCGAGATCACCAGGTTCCAGGTCGGTCGCCCGCGCTGGCTGGAGGCGAGCGTGAACGTCGCGCGTGCGGCGCGCGCGAAGACCGCCGGCGGGATGAAGTGATTGGTGTCCTGGAGCAGGTTGGCCGGCATCGCGCGGTGGCGCTTCTTCATCGAGTCGAGCGCCTCGTGGGTCTGCTGCAGGCGGTCGAGCGGGTCGACCACGTTGGTGAACAGGGGCGCGCTCATCAGCATGATCCGGTTGCCGTAGGTGCCCTGCTGGGCCTCGCTGCGCACCGAGACCGGGATCTGGGCGATCAGCGGGTCGGCGGGCAGCTCGGTGTGGGAGATCAGCCAGCGGCGCACGGCCCCGGCGCAGATCGCGACGACGACGTCGTTGACGGTGCAGCCGTGCGCGTTCTTGACCTCCTTGACCTCGTCGAGCGATAGCTGGCCGAAGACGAAGCGGCGGTGCGGCGAGACGCGGCCGTTGAACGAGGTTCGCGGGGCCTTGTGGGTCGCCCGCTCGAGCTCGCCGCCCTCGCGCTCGCCGCGGACGGTCTTGCGCAGCCGCTCGGAGGCCTTGGCGACCGTGTCGGCGCCGGGGAGGTTGCCGAACGGGGTCGCGTCGAGGTTCGGCAGCGCGCCGGGCAGCGAGCGCAGCATCCGCAGCGGGTAGCGCGGCAGGCCCATGAGCCCGCGGGCGAGCATCTCCACCTCGCTCGGGTTCTCGCCGTTGCGCCGGCCGCGGGCCTCGGGCAGCTCGCGTCCCTGCGGCTCGAGGTCGAACAGCACGCCCATGATCTCGGCTCCGGAGAGGCCGTCGATCGTCGAGTGATGGATCTTCGTCAGCATCGCCACGTACCCGTGCTCGAGCCCGTGGATCAGGTAGAGCTCCCACAGCGGCCGGGCGCGATCGAGCGGCCTGGCGACGATCCGCGCAACCTGTTCGCCGAGCTTCTCGTCGGTGCCCGGCGGTGGCAGGGCGAGCTCGCGGACGTGGAAGTCGAGGTCGAAGTCGGGGTCGTCGACCCAGTAGGGATAGTCCAGGCCGAAGGGCACCTCTGCGAGCCGCCAGCGCATCGGCGGCAGCAACGGCAGCCGCTCGGCGATCATCTGCTGGACGTCGGTGAGCTCGAGCGTGCCGCTCGGGGTGGTGCTGGGATCGAGGATCGCGAGTCCCCCGACGTGCCCGCTCTGGCGGGCGGTCTCGAGGGCCAGGAACTGGGCGTCGACGCTGGTCAACTGGCGCACGGCGCCAGTCTCTCACGCCTCGGCCGAGATTTGCGAGTCTCCTCCTGGGCCGTCCTGTCCGGGGTCGGACCCGTCCGTCGGATCGGCGAGCGCGATCGTGCCGGCCACCGCCAGGAGGGCGGCGCCGCCGCCTGCCTTGCGCACGATCGCCCAGCGCCGCTTGATCACGGGGCGCCCGGGCGGGGATGTCGCCTCGGGCCCTTGTTCGTCAGCTTCGCTCATGCCTAAATCCAATCGCCGCCGCATAAACGTGGCCGCAAGAGGGGCTAAGAGTCGGCTTGCAACGTCTAGATGCTAGGCGCCCGGACGTCCGGCGCGGCGCGGGATCAGCTCCGGGGCCCCGCGGACGCCGATGAAGACGTCGAGGATCGCCTGGTGCGTCGGGTCGGCGGAGACGTAGGCCTGGTTGGCGACCAGCAGGCGGCGGCCGAGAAACGCGGCGCTCGAGGGGTTGTCGAAGGGGATCGGCGAGCCGTTGTCGCCGCCGGGGCCGCTCGGGAAGCGCTCCAGCTCGAGGCCGCCTGGCGCGATCACGGCGATCTGGTCGGCGAGCAGCAGGCTGACGTAGATCCGCCCCTCGGCGTCGACCGCGAAGCCGTCCGGCGCGTCGAAGGGCTGGCTCTCCCAGACCGTGCGGATCGCGCCGGGATTGCCGTCGGCGCCGATCTCGACCTCGTAGATCTTCCCCGTCGCCGGATTGCCGCCACCGCCGCCGGCCGAGCTCTGCTGGCCGACGAGCAGGTGATGGTGGTCGGCGGTGAGCACGATCCCGGTGGTCCCGAACTCGAGTCCGTTGAGCCGCGCGTCGCTGAGCCATGGGGTTGCGACGCCGCCGCCGGGCGGCACCCGCCAGATCGTCGCGTGGGTGTAGTCGGTGACGTAGAGCTCACCGTGGACGCCCCAGGCGGCGTAGTTGGGCGTCGCCTCCGACGGGAAGGTGGCCCAGGTGCGCTGGCGGGCGCTGCGCGGGTTCAGGGTCAGCACCCGCGCAGGCGCCTTGTCGAGCAGCACGAGCCGGCCGCGGGAGTCGCTGGTCGCCACCTGGACCCCGTGCTCGGCGTCGAGGTCCTGGCCCGCGATCGTCCAGGAGTGCAGCAGCGTCCCGGCGCGGGAGTACTCGAGCACCCGCGAGGCGACCTTGTCGCCGTTGGGGTTCGTGTAGGTGCCCTCGTAGACGCGGTGACTGGGGGCGACGTAGGTGCGGGCCGGGAAGCCCGGGCTCGGGATGATCGCGAAGACATCGGTGTCGAAGCGCTCGCGCGCGGCGCCGCTCGAGGTCGGGGCGAGCCCCGCCAGCGCGATCAGCGCGCCGGCGGCGAGCAGGAGCGCGCGGCGCCTCATAGACGCTCGAGCACCTCGGCCGCGGCGCGCTCGCCCGAGCGCACGGCGCCGTCCAGGTAACCGGCCCAGTAGTTGGATGTGTCCGTGCCCGCCCAGTGGATGCGGCCGACCGGTTTCGCCAGCGCCGGCCCGCGCGCGGCCAGCTGTCCCAGTCCGGGCAGCCCGACCGGGCAGCCGCGGGTCCAGGTCTCGGCCTTCCACGAGGTCTCGACGTACTGCTTCGGATTCGCCGCCTCGGGCCCGAAGAACTCGACGTAGTTGTCGATCACCGCCTGCCGGCGCTTCTTCGCCGAGAGCTTGGCGAAGCCGCGCGCCTGGTCTCCGCCGATGAACCCGAAGACGACGCCCTTGCTGCCGTCCTCGGGTGAGTCGTCGAAGGTCGCCGCGACCGGCCCCTTGTCGTAGAGGGCCTGGCCGGTGAGTCCGTCGTCGCGCCAGAACGGCCGGTCGTAGACCGCGGCGGCCTTGGTCAGCGTGCCCTGCGGGTAATGGTCGATCAGCTCGATTCGCTCGTCGGGGAGTCCGGGCTCGTAGTCGATCTTGCCGGTCAGCACCGGCGGGATCGCGACGATCACCCGCTTTGCCTCGACCTCGAGGCGGTCGGAGTGAACGGTGACCCCGTGGCGGCCCTGGACGATCCTGCGCACCGGCGACTCGAGCACCACCGCCCGCCCGAGCTTGTGCGCGATCCGCTCGCAGATCAGCTGCGACCCCCCGGCGAATCGGAACATCTGGGCGCCGTTGCGGGTGTTGAAGTTGCGCTCGAAGGTGCCGACGTTGGTCTCGTTGCCCGAGGAGGCGATGTAGAAGAGGACGAACAGCAGCGATACCTCGCGCGGCTCGGCGCCGAAGATCGGCCGGGTCGCGATCGCGGCCAGAGCCTTGAACTGGGGCGTGACCGCCATCCGGTCGATGTAGTGCTCGAGCGTCTCGGCGTCGTATTCGGCGGCTTTCGCGGCGCTCCACGGCGCGTCCACGGGGACCTCCTTCGACTTCTCGTCCAGGTCGGTGACGACCAGGGCGAGGTCGGCGAGGATCGCCGGGTCGAGCGGAGCGGAGCCGGTCGGAGAGGTATCGCTGAATCGCGACCGCTGACCGTTGGCGATGTAGAGGTTGTCACCCGTGTCGTAGGTGTCGAAGAGACCGACGCCCATCTTGCGGGCGAGCGCGAGGATGTGGTCCTGGGTCGGGCCGGCGAAGGTGGCGCCGCGATCGGTGACCTCGCCGTCGCCGATGTCGGCGCTCAGCGCTCGGCCGCCGACCCGGTCGCGAGCCTCGAGCACGACGACCGAGTGGCCCTTGCGCTCGAGCTCGCGCGCCGCCGTCAGCCCGGCGAAGCCGGCGCCGACGATGGCGACGTCGGCTCGGCGCTTGCGCTTGCGCTTGTCGGCTGAGGCGGCGGCGCCCGGCACCGAGCCGAGCATGGCGCCCGCCGAAGCGGCGGCCCCGGTCCCGAGCAGGCGGCGGCGGGAGATCGGGCTGCTTTCGGGGCGATCGCTCATCGCGGCATCTTGCCAGCTAACGCGACCGCCGCGCGCCGCTTGCGGATCGGTCAGAGTTGCGAGCGATGAAGCTTGAGGACGAGCGCGGGGCGGTCGCCGAAGCCGCCCGCCGGCTGGCCACGGCCGGATTGGTGATCGGAACCTCGGGCAACGTCAGCGCCACCGACGGCGAACTGGTGGCCATCAGTCCCACGGGCGCCGTCCTCGCCGAGCTCGAGCCCGAGCAGGTGGCGGTCGTTGATCGCTCGGGCGCCCAGATCGAGGGCGGGCTGGAGCCGACCTCCGAGCTCGACCTCCATCTGGGGGTCTACGAGCGCTTCGGCGTCGGCGCCGTCGTCCACACGCATGCGCCGATGGCGACCGCGCTCTCCTGCGTGCTGGATGAGCTGCCCTGCGTCCACTACTCGATGCTGCTGCTCGGCGGGACGGTCAAGGTTGCGCCGTACGCCACCTTCGGGACACGGGAGCTGGCGAGCTCCGTCGGGGATGCCCTCGAGGGCCGCACGGCCGCCCTGATGGCCAATCACGGCGCGGTGACGACGGGCGCCGATGTCGAGGCGGCGGTCGAGGGCTCGCTGCTGCTGGAGTGGGCGTGCACCGTGTACTGGCGGGCGCGGATGATCGGCGAGCCGCGGATCCTCGACGACGACGATCAGGCGGCGGTGGTGACCGCCGCGATCGAGCGCGGTTACGGGACGACGAAGCCGGTCGGCGGGCCGTGAGCGCCGAGATGCGCGCCGTGGCGATGGGGGTGCACGTCCTCGACGTGCTCGTGCGCCCGGTCGAGAGCATCCCCGAGGGCCAGGGGGGCGAGCTGGTCGAGCAGATCAGGATCACCGCCGCGGGCTCGGCCGGCGGCACGGCGCTCACCCTGGCGAAGCTTGGCGCCGAGGTGCGCAGCGCCGGCGCGATCGGCACCGACGCGGTCGGCGAGATGCTGGTCGGCCTGCTCGAGCGCGACGGCATCGACACGACGCTGCTGCTGCGCCGCGACGATGTCCAGACCTCCGCCAGCGTGCTGCCGATCCGCCCCGACGGCAGCCGCCCGGCCTTCCACGTCGTCGGCGCGAACGCCACCTACGGGCCCGCCGACGTCGATCCGGCGATCTTCGACGACGCGACCCACCTGCACCTCGGCGGGCCGGAGTTCATGGGCGGCGAGGCGGCGGCCGAGATCCTCGGCCAGGCGCGCGAGCGGGGGGTGGTCACCTCGGCCGACGTGCTCGCCCCCGGCGAGCCAGGGCTGCTGGAGTGGATCGGGCCGGCGCTCGAGCACCTCGACTACTTCCTCCCCAACGACGACCAGGTGCTGGCCTTCACGGGCGCCGAGGATCTCGAGTCGGGCTGCCGAGCTCTGGTCGACCGGGGCGTCGGCTGCGTCGCCGCGACCTGCGGGGCCGAGGGAGCTCTGCTCGTCGGCTCCGGCGTCGCTACGCGGGTGCCCGCGTTCTCGATCGAGGTCGTCGACACGACCGGCTGCGGCGACGCCTTCTCGGCCGGCTTCCTGCGCGGCCTCTCGCTCGGGCGCGAGCCCGCCGAGGCCGCCGTGCTCGGCAACGCTGCCGCGGCGCTGGTCGCCCAGGGCCTCGGCTCCGACCACGGCGACTTCGACCTCGACACCGCTGAGGCCTTCGCGGCGAGCACGTAACTCACGATTCGGCCGCGGGCTGCGTTCAAACCCCGTGGAGATCGAACTCGGATACCGCGCCCCGCTCGACGGCGAGGGCTTGATCGGCTTCTTCGGCGACCGCGCCGTTGCCGGCGTGGAGCAGGTCGAGGACGGCGTCTACCGCCGCAGCGTGCGGTTCCCCGGCGGCCCCGGGGTGATCGACCTCCGGCCCGCGAACGGGCATGTCGCGGCCCATTTCTTCCTGGTCGGCGAGGGCGATCGGGCCGCCGCCGAGACGGCGGCCCGACGGGTATTCGACCTCGACGCCGACCCGGGGGCGATCGGCGAGGCGCTCGGCGGCGACGCCCTGATCGGCCCTCTGGCGCGCGCCAACGCCGGGCGGCGGGTCCCCGGCCACGTCGACCCGGACGAGCTCGCGATCCGGGCGGTGCTCGGCCAGCAGGTCTCGCTGGCAGCGGCGGCGGCGATCGCCGGGCGCCTCGTCGCGGCCCACGGCGAGCCGCTGGCCCGGCCGCGAGGCGCGGTCACCCACCTCTTTCCCGAGCCGGCGGTTCTCGGCGGGCTGCGCCCGGAGGAACTGCCGATGCCCCGCTCGCGGGCCCGGGCTCTGATCGGGCTCGCCGCCGCGCTGGCCGCCGGGGACGTCGTCCTCGACCCAGCCGCCGACGTGGAGGCCACCCGGGCGAAGCTCCTGGCCCTGCCCGGGATCGGGCCCTGGACCGCCGGCTACATCGAGATGCGCGCGCTCGGCAACCCGGACGCCTTCCTGCCGACCGACCTCGGCGTTCGCCGGGCCCTCGAGCGGCTTGGCGAACCCGCCGACCCGGCGGCCGCGGAACGGCTCAGCGAGCGCTGGCGGCCCTACCGCGCCTATGCGCTCCAGCACCTCTGGTCCACACTCAACTGAAAGGGACACGATGATCACCACCGACAAGACCCAGACCACGATCTACTGGACCGTCGACTCGCCGATCGGCGAGCTGCTGATGGCCGGCGACGGCGAGCGGCTGCAGCGACTCCACATGCAGGGCGGGCGGCGGCCGACCGACGTCGGCGCCGGCTGGGTTCGCGACAGCGAGCCGTTCGCCGACCTCTGCGAGCAGCTCGACGAGTACTTCGCCGGCGAGCGGCGGGAGTTCGACCTGCCGCTCGATCCCGAGGGGTCGGAGTTCGAGCTGCGGGTCTGGCGGGCGCTGCGCCAGATCCCCTACGGCGAGACCGAGTCCTACGGCAGGCTCGCCGAGCGGATCGGCCACCCCGGGCACGCGCGCGCGGTCGGCTCGGCGAACGGCCACAACCCGATCGCGGTCGTGATCCCCTGCCACCGGGTGATCGGGGCCGACGGCAGCCTGACCGGCTATGCCGGCGGCCTGGAGCGCAAGCGGCTGCTGCTCGATCTCGAGGCGCCGCCGGCGCAGTTGGACCTGGACTCGCCGTCGACTTCCTGAATCGGTCGAATGAAGACCGTAAGATCGTCACTGTGCTGGTCGGGCGTGATCTCGAACTCGGCAAGATCCGGCGACTGGTCGACGGGCTGCGGGGCGGAGAGGGCGGCGTCCTGATGCTGCGCGGAGAAGCGGGGATCGGAAAGACGGCCCTGCTCGACAGCGCATCCGAGATGGCAGGGGACGCGACCGTGCTCGAGGCCTGCGGGATCGAGTCGGAGTCGAGCCTGTCGTTCGCAGCGCTGCGGGATCTCGTCTCGCCGATCGTCGAGCGCCGGGATGCCCTGCCGGCGCCGCAGGAGGCGGCGCTGGCCGGTGCTCTCGCGATCGGCCCTCCCGCCCCAGGCCCGCGCCTCGCCGTCTGCGCGGGAGCACTCGGGGTGTTGGAGGCCGCCGCCGCCGACCGCCCGGTCCTCGCGCTGATCGACGATGTCCAGTGGCTCGACGAGGCGTCGCGCGAGTGTGTCGCCTACGCAGCCCGGCGTGCCCGGGGCCCGGTCGTCCTTCTGCTCGCCGGACGAGAGGGCTACGGGTATGGCGATCTCGAGGGGATCTCCAGCACCGACGTGCGCGCTCTTGACCACGTCGCCGCGGACGAGTTGCTCGGTCACTCCTCACCCGACCTCTCCCCAGGTGTCGGCGACGCCGTCCGGGTCGCCGCGGCGGGCAACCCGCTCGCCCTCCTGGAGATTCCCTCCATGCTGACCCCCCCGCAGCGCGACGGGAGCGCGCCCCTCGAGGAGCCGCTGTCGCCCGGCCAGGCGCTCGAGGGTGTGTACGCGGGGCGCGTATCGGAGCTGCCGGAGGCGACTCGCACCGGTCTTCTCGTCGCCGCGGCATCCCACTCCGACGATCTCGGCGTTGTGGACGCCGCGTGCCGGTCGCTCGGCAGCAGCGCCGATGCGCTCCAGAGCGCCGAGGCCGCGAAGCTCGTGCGCCTTTCAGGCACGACCGTGCGCTTCGTCCATCCGCTGGTACGTGGCGCCGTTTACCACAGTGCCCAGGCAGCCAAGCGCAGGGCGACCCATCGGGCTCTCGCCGAGGCTGTCGACGGCGAGAGTCGTGCCTGGCATCTGTCGGCCGCGGCGCTGGGACCGGATGCCGACGTCGCCAAGGCCCTCGATGGGGCCGCGGGGATCGCGGCGGGTCGGCGGGCATATGCGGAGGCCGCGGATGCACTCGAGCGAGCCGCTCGTCTCAGCGTGAAGTCCGAGCATGCGTCAAGGCGGCTCCTCGCTGCAAGCGCAGCGTCGCTGGGCGCCGGCCGCGCCGAGGAGGCTGCCGCCTTGGCACGGGAGGCCCGGCGCGAAGCCAGTAAGCCGCTGACGCTCGCCGCGGCCGAGCACCTGGGCGGTGTGCAGGCGCTGTGGTGCGGACAGCCTGAGGAGTCCTTGAGGCTGCTGGAGCGGAGCGCCGAGAGAGCGCTCGAGCTCAACCCCACCATGGCGGCACTTTCCCTGGCGGACGCGTCGTTCGCCTGCTTGGCCCTGGGCGATGCGCGGCGCTCGCTCGCTCTCGCGGAGCGAGCGTTCGAGCTGCTCGACGACGACACCGAGGACCAGGTGCGCGCCCCGGTGGTGGCCGTGCTCTCTTGGTGTCTGACCCTTCGGGGCGAGGGGAAGCGAGCGCGGCCGCTCATGCGCGAGGCCGTTCGCTTGACGGCGTCGGTTGATCAGTTCTCGCCGACGATCCACACGATGCTGATCGCCTTGAACTGGCGCCTCCCCGATGAGGACTACGAGGCCACGATCGCCAATGCCCTTGCGTTCGCGGATGGAGTCCGCGAGGTCGGGACGCTCTCCGGACTGGCGACACCTCTTGCCGTGGCGGGGGAGGCCATGTATCGGCTCGGGCGCTGGGAGGGCCTGGAAGCGCTGTGCAACGAGTCGATCGCTCACGCGGAGAAGGCATACCGGTGGGCTCCGGTTGCGCGCGCCATGACCGTCCGCTCCCGGCTGGCCGCCGCACAAGGACGCGATGCGGAGAGTCGCGCTGACGCCCTGGCGGTACTCGAGTTCGCGGCTGCAACCGGCGCGGGCATCCTGCAGCTCTACGGTCACGGGGCGCTCGGGTTCTGCGAGCTTTCCGCGCGTAACGTCGAGGCGGCGATCGCCGAGCTCGAAGTGACCGAGCAGGCGGCCGAGCAGTACGGCCTCGAGGAGCCGACGGTATTCCCCTGGGCTCCGGATCTGATCGAGGCCTACGTGCGCGCGGACCGCGACGAGCCGGCCCGGCGCCTGCTCGCAAAGCTCACGCGCCAGGCGAAGGGCGCCGACTCCGCCGGTGCGGCGGCGATGGCCGCGCGTTGTCGGGGTTTGCTCGCGCCGCAGGACAGCTTCGACCAGCACTTCGCCCAAGCCCTGGAGCACGACGAGCGGGCGACGATGCCCTTCGAGCGAGCCCGCACGATGCTCTGCTGGGGCATGCGGTTGCATCGGGCGCGGCGCCGCACGGACGCACGTGACCGGTTGCGGGCGGCATCGGAAGCATTTGATGAGCTCGAGGCCGTGCCGTGGGCGCTGCTCGCACGCGACGAGCTGCGAGCCGCAGGCGGCCGCCAGCGCAAGGCGGTCGACGACGACGAGTTGACCGCGCAGGAGGAGCGGGCCGCCCGGGCCGCCGGACGCGGTGCGACCACGAAGGAGATAGCGGCGGAGCTCTTCCTCAGTCCAAAGACGGTCGAGTTTCATCTCGGGCGCGCCTACCGCAAGCTCGGCGTGCATTCTCGCGCCCAGCTCGCAACGGCGCTGACAGAAAGAGATCAGGAGACCCCGCGGCTGGACGACGACTCAGCGTCCGTTAAGAACTAGGGATCCCCCCGGTGCATGCCGGGCCGCGTGGAATTACGGTCGGCCTATGCAGCGATTCTTCCCACTCGCGCTGGTCGCCGTCGCCGTGGCCGTCGCCGTGGCCGGCTGCGGTGACGAAGGAGGCTCGACCACCACGAACACGACCTCGTCGGCGCCGGCTGCCGCGCAACCGGTCACGGAGCTTGTGTCCGCGATCGAGCATTTCGGCCCTCAGGGCGACTGCGAGCAGGCGGTGAAGCTGATCACCCCAGCCGATCTGCCCGAGCCCGAGGGGGGAGCGAGCGCGCGGAACTGCCAGGCGATCCAGGGGACGCTCGATTTCTTGCACCGGTTCCACCCCGGCGATAGCACCGAGTTCGGGACCGCTGCGCTCATCGACGGGACCGTCGGCGGAAAGCAGGTCGCGCTCCCGGCGGCTCTCGATCAAACGAAGCACTTCAAATTGACCGGCATCACCGAACGCAAGGCCCAGATCGGCACCGAGGCTGCGCCGGAGATCAACTTCCAAGCCCCCGCCGACGCCTTGGTCAAGGCTCTGCGAGACGACGACTGCACGTCGGCGCACGCCTCATTCGCCACGATCTCGCGCCTCGCCTACGCGAACCTGAAGCAGTTCTGCTCGGTGTTCGAGGACAACTTCATGGCCCACGCCTCAGGCCTCGGGGCCCGCCTGCAAGCCGACCCGACCGCGGAGCTGGTCGATCTCGGCGGTACCCGTAACGCGCACTTCTTCGGGCTCGCCACCAGCCCCGCCGGCTATCGGACGATCTTCGTCGGCACGGTCGGCGGTGGCGACCCATTTGTCTTGGACGTATTGCCGGTCGAACGCTGAGCTGAGAGCAAGGGAAGGAAACCCAATGAGACGAGTCCGCGGGAAGCTGACGTACCTACGCCAGGGTCGGCGCATGAAGACAGGGTGGATCGCGACCGCGGTCGCGACGGTCGTCATGCTCGTCGCGCCTGCCTCGGGCCTTGCCGAGACCTTCTGCGTCCACAACAAGGCCTGCGTCGCGGACGGCGGCACCTTGACGATCGACCTGCAGGCCGCGTTCAACGACGCGGGCTTGAACGGTCCGAATCTCGATCGGGTCGAGATCGGTGCGGCCACCCTCGACACCGGCGGCACGGCGGCGGCCAACAACCCGGTGACCGTGGTCGGCAAGGGGGAGGGCAAGACGACGATTGGCGATCCGACCGTCGGGGCCCGGATCGTCACCCTGGACAGCCCGCAGTCGACGATCAGCGATCTGACGATCAAGATGGACGGCACGGACTTCGCCGGCCTGACCAGCGCCGGCGACGTGACCCGGGTCGCGGTCACCGGCAACAGCGATACCCCTGGGGAGGGGATCTTCCT
>JAWVFH010000030.1:0-37669 GCA_033856255.1 Solirubrobacterales bacterium
TGCGCAAGGCGATCGCCGAGACCGACCGCCGTCGCGCGATCCAGGTCGCCTACAACCTCGAGCACGGGATCACCCCGGAGACGGTGCAGAAGGGGATCTCCGACATCGCCGAGTTCCTCTCGATGGAATCGCGGGCGACGCCCGGCCGGCGCCGGCGCCGCTCGAACGACGGCGAGGCGATGAGCGAGGCCGACCTCGAGCGGGTGATCGTCGAGCTCGAGGAGGAGATGGTGGCGGCATCGGAGGAGCTTCGCTTCGAGGAGGCGGCGCGGATCCGCGACGAGCTCAAGGAGCTGCGCCGCGACCTGGAGGGCCTGCGGGCATAGGGTGCGTCACATGGGGAGCAGTTCACGTCTCGTCCGCCGACTCGCTCTGGCGGTCTCGGTCGCCGCCCTCGCGTTGGCCGTGGCCGCGCCCACGTCGTCGGCGGGCACCGACACCCAGAGCGTCATCGACGCGACGAACGCCCTGAAGGAGCGGATCCTGACGACGGCAAAGCACCTGCACGGGCATCACAAGCTCGCCGAGCGCCATATCTCCGTGTCTCGGCAGGTCGCGAGGCTGCTGAAATCCGTCCCCGATGTCGACGCCCTGTTCACGGAGACCGCTTACGGGATCCCCGCGGGCGATGCCCTCGACGCCTTCCTGTTCGCCGACTACGCCTTCGTCGAGGCAGCCCGGACCGTTCATGACGGCGGGCGGCGCCGGCTCACCGACGAAATCCTGCGAAACGCTGCCCACGGGGCCCTCAGCGGCCTCGGCCGGGAACTGCATACGGCGGCCCAGGGCGGCACCCAGGAACCGGCGCCGCAGGCTCTTTTTGACGCCCTCCTCGCTGCGGAGGACTCGATCGACAGCTTGCGCTCGAAGCTGAAGGACCTCCGCGACAAGGCGATCGAGAAACGCATCGAGGAGCTGAGTCGCGCGAAGTCGCTACTGCGACAGCAGTACTTCCAGCAGGATCTCGGCGGGGTTCCGCTGGCTGCCGTCAGCACGAAGGTCGACGCGATCGGAGGCCCCCTCGTGGAGGCGGCAACCGATACGGATGCCGGAGAGTTCGAGCGGGCGCGCGGCGACCTGAAGGATGCGGCCAGGGCGTGCGGCAAATTCGTCAAGGTCCTGCAGGGAGCGCTGACCGGCTTCTAGACTCGCGCCCGATGAGCGCCGCCGGCAAGACCGTCCTGATCACCGGCTCCACAGACGGGCACGGGCTCGCGCTGGCGCGGCGGCTGGCCGCCGATGACGCCGAGGTCCTGATCCACGGCCGCGACGCGGAGAAGGTCGAGCGGGTCGTGGGGGAGGCCGGCGCGGCGCGCGGTTACGTCGCCGACCTCGCGTCGCTCGAGGACGTGCGCCGGCTGGCGTCCGAGGTCGCCGGGTACCACGACCGGCTCGACGTCCTGGTCAACAACGCCGGCGTCGCGATGCTGGAGCGCGGGACCAGCGCCGACGGCTACGAGCTCGACTTCGCCGTCAACCACCTGGCGCACTTCCTGCTCTCGCTCGAGCTGCTCGACCGGATCGGCTCGCGGATCGTCAACGTCTCCTCGATCGGCCAGCAGGCGATCGACTTCGACGACGTGATGCTCGAGTCGGGCTTCGACCCGGCGCGGGCCTACTGCCAGTCGAAGCTCGCCCAGATCCTCTTCACCTTCGAGCTCGCCGAGCGGCTCGGCGACTCGCCCACGGTCACCGCGCTCCATCCGGCGACGTTCATGGACACCAACATGGTCCGGCGCATGGGCCAGCAAGCGATGAACTCGGTCGAGACCGGGATGGAGGCGACGCTGCGCCTGGCGGTCGGCGACGACGTCGAGGGCGTCACCGGCCGGTTCTTCGACGTGCAGCGTGAGGCCGACGCGGACCCGCAGGCCTACGACGCCGGCGCGCGCCGGCGCCTGTGGGAGCTCAGCGAGCAGCTCACCGGGGCGGCCGGGGGCCGTCCGCCGTTAGGCTTCAACCATGGACGCAGAGCAAATAGTTCACGAGGTGGCGGAGAAGGTCCGGACGCTGATCGACGACGCTGAGGCGAAGGCGGCGAAGATCGTCAGCGACGCCGAGGCGGACGCGAAGGGCATTCGCGAGCGCGCCGAGACGGAGTCGCAGGAGCGAATCGCAGCCGCGCGCAGCGCCTTCGAGGAGCTGCAGAGCAAGCTTGGCCTCGGCGGCGAGGTCCAGCCCGGCCCCGTGGTCGTGCCCGAGCCCGAACCGCCGAGCACGCCGGAGCCGGGCCCCGCGCCGGTCCCCGAGCCGACGCCCGAGCCCACCCCGGAGCCGGAGCCGGCGATCGTGCCGGAGCCGACGCCGCCGCCCGACGAGGCGACGCCGCCCGCGGCGGCAGCCAACGGCGCCGTCGTCGGAGCGAAGCCGGACGACACGACCGCCGCCCGCCTGGTGGCGATGAACATGGCGCTCGACGGCGCCTCACGGGAAGCGATCGAGGCCCACCTGGCCGAGAACTACTCGCTCGCCGACGGCGGCTCGCTCGTCGACGACGTCCTCGCGCTGGCCTCGAAGTAGTCGCCCAGCGGGAGGTGTCTGCCCTCTCGGATCTGGCCGCGGCGCTGGTGCCGCCGGAGCAGGGCGGCCCCGACCCACGGCGAGTCGCGGCGACCGCGCGCCGGCTCCTGGACGCGATGCCGCAGTCGCAGCGCTACGCGATCGGCGCCGGGCTGGCGAGCCTGGAGCTGCTGTCGCTGGTCCGTCACCGGCGCACGCTCGGGCGGCTCGACCCGGTGCGCAGGGCGGACCTGCTGAGCGCGCTGGCCGGCAGCGGGGCGCTTGCGGCGGCATCTGTGGACGGGCTGAAGACGCTCGTTCTGCTGGCCGCCGGCACGGACGAGTTCGCCGGCGAGATCGCCGCCACCGGCTCGCGCCGGCCGCCATCGCGCCCGGATCCCGAGCTGGCGCTGACGCCCGGCGGCGAGCTTCCAGAGCTCGTCAGCTGCGACGCGGTCGTCGTCGGCTCGGGGGCGGGCGGCGCGTTCGCGGCCCGCGAGCTGGCCCGGGCCGGGCTCGAGGTGCTGATCGTCGAGGAGGGCGAGCGGTGGGATTCGCGGCGGATTCGCGAGTCGCATCCCGCCGACCGCTTCGCCGGCATGTATCGCGACGCCGGCTCGACGATCGCGCTCGGCTCGCCGCTGATCGCCCTGCCGCTCGGCCGCGCCGTGGGAGGCACGACCGTGGTCAACTCGGGCACCTGCTACCGGCCGCCGGAGCCAGTCGTGAAGGCCTGGAGCGAGGACCACGGGCTGGCGCTCGCGGCGCCCGACCGGCTTGCGCCGCGCCTCGACGACGCGGAGGCCACGGTCTCGGTGGCGCCGGCGCCGCTCGACGTGCTTGGGCGAAACGGCGAGCTCGCGCTCGCCGGGGCGGCCGCGCTCGGCTGGCAGGCGGCGCCGCTGCGCCGCAACGCCCCCGGGTGCCAGGGCGCCTGCCAGTGCGCGATCGGCTGTCCCAACAACGCCAAGGGCGGGGTCCACCTGAACGCCCTGCCGCAGGCGTGCGAGGCCGGCGCCCGGATCGCCACCGGGCTGCGGGCGACGCGGGTCGCGGTCGAGGCCGGTCGGGCTATCGGCGTCGATGCCGAGGCTGCGGGCGGCCGCCAGGTGCGCCTGCGGGCGCCCGTGGTCGTCGTCGCCTGCGGCGCGATCGAGACCCCGCCACTGCTGCGCCGCAGCGGTATCGGCCGCCACCCGAGGCTCGGCCGCGGGCTCTCGATCCACCCGGCTGTCGGCGTCTCGGGCTCGTTCGCCGAGCCCGTGTTCGCCTGGCGCGGAGTGATGCAGAGCGTCGGCATCGAGGAGATTCACGAGCGCGAGGGCGTCCTGCTGGAGGCGACCTCGAGCCCGCCCGGGATGGGAGCGATGGCGATCCCGGGCCTCGGCGCCGAGCTGCTCGAGCGGCTGGCGCGCGGCGAGCACACGGCTTCGCTGGGGGCGATGATCGCCGACGAGCCCTCGGGCCGCGTGCTCGGCGCCCGGCGGCCGTTGATCGTCTACAGGCTCGATCGGGCCGACCGCCGCCGCCTGCGGGTGGCGCTCGAGGCCTGCGGACGCGTCCTGCTCGCCGCCGGCGCCGAGCAGGTCGACCTCGGAGCGGGCTCGCCGCCGGTCCGCGATCCCGCGAAGCTGCCGGACACCGTCGCCGCGATCGATCTTCGGCGCCTGCGCCTGGCGGGCTTTCACCCCACCGGGACCGCCGCCGCCGGCTCGAACCCGGGGCACCATCCGGTCGGCCCCGACGGGCGGCTGCGCGGCGCGGAGGGGGTCTGGGTCGCGGACGCCTCGATCCTCCCGAGCTGCCCCGGGGTCAACCCGCAGATCTCGATCATGGCGCTGGCCGCGGGGGTGGGGGAGGCCGCCGCCGCGGGTTAGAGGCGCGCGAAGCTCGTCGACAGCGTGTCCGAAGCGACGAACATCCTGCGAACATCCGTTCGCCCTCGTACAATCGAGGCCTGATGTCGAAGACGAGCGAGATCGTCGTCTCGGGTGCGCGTGCCCACAATCTCAAGGGCATCGACGTCTCGATCCCGCGCGACGCGCTCGTCGTCGTCACCGGGCTCTCGGGATCGGGCAAGTCGAGCCTCGCGTTCGACACGATCTACGCGGAGGGCCAGAGGCGCTACGTCGAGTCGCTGTCCGCGTACGCGCGTCAGTTCCTCGGCCAGATGGAGAAGCCCGACGTCGACTCGATCGAGGGGCTCTCGCCGGCGATCTCGATCGACCAGAAGACGACCTCGCGCAACCCGCGCTCGACGGTCGGCACGGTGACGGAGATCTACGACTATCTGCGCCTGCTCTGGGCGCGGATCGGCAGGCCCCACTGCCACAACTGCGGCGAGCCGATCGCCGGCCAGTCGATCGAGCAGATCACCGACCGGGTGATGACGCTCGACGAGGGCTCCCGGTTCATGGTCCTGGCGCCGGTCGTGCGCGAGCGCAAGGGCGAGTACGGCAAGCTGCTCACGGAGATGCGCGCCCAGGGCTACGCCCGCGCGGTGATCGACGGCGAGCTGCGGCGACTCGACGAGGAGATCGTCCTCGACAAGAAGTTCAAGCACGACATCTCGATCGTCGTCGACCGCCTGGTGATGAAGGAGGGCCTGCGCAAGCGGCTCGCCGAGTCGGTCACGGCGGCTTCGCAGCTCGCTGACGGGATCATCGAGGTCGAGATCCTCGACCGCGAGTCGGGCGACGAGGGGGCCGCAGAGGGCCCAGGGGCGCGGGTGCTCTCCGGGCCGAGCGCCGGCAAGCGCGGCGAGGTGCTCCTGTTCAGCGAGAAGTTCGCCTGCCTCAACTGCGGCACCTCGATGCCGGAGCTGGAGCCGCGGATCTTCTCCTTCAACTCCCCTCACGGCTGCTGCCAGCGCTGCCACGGGCTCGGCTTCCAGCGGGTGATCGACCCGGAGCTGATCGTCCCCGACCCGACCCTCTCGATCGCCGAGGGGGCGCTGGAGCCGTGGACGAAGGCCGCCTCGATCTACCACCGGCGCCTGCTCGAGGCGGTCGCCGAGGCGAATGGGATCGACACCGCGGTGCCCTGGCGCGATCTGCCGGATTCGGCCCGCGAGCTGCTGCTCGAGGGCACCGGCGACGATCGTCACACGATCTCCTACCGCAACCGCTTCGGTCGCCTGCGCAAGTACACGGTCCGCTTCGACGGCATGCTGCACAGCCTCCAGCGCCGCTACGAGAACACGGAGTCGGAGAACACCCGCGAGCGGGTCGAGGCCCTGATGGCGCTGCAGCCATGTCCGGCCTGCGACGGGGCGCGGCTGCGACCCGAGAGCCTCGCGGTCACGGTCGGCGGCCTCAACATCTACGAGTACACGCAGTTCTCGGCCCAGCGGGCCCTGGAGTGGATCGAGGCGCTGGAGCTGACCGAGACCGAGCGCGCGATCGCCCGCCTGGTCGTGCGCGAGATCGGCGAGCGGCTGCGCTTCCTCGACTCGGTCGGGATCGGCTACCTCTCGCTGGAGCGCTCGGCGACGACGCTCTCCGGCGGCGAGGCTCAGCGGATCCGCCTCGCGACCCAGATCGGCTCCAGCCTGGTCGGCGTCCTCTACATCCTCGACGAGCCCTCGATCGGCCTCCACCAGCGCGACAACGCGAAGCTGATCGGGACCCTGGAAAGGTTGCGCGAGCTCGGCAACACCGTGATCGTGGTCGAGCACGACGAGGGCACGATCCGCGCCGCCGACCACGTCGTCGACCTCGGGCCGGGCGCGGGCGAGCACGGGGGAGAGGTCGTGGCCGAGGGCACGCCCGCCGAGATCGAGGGCCAGCCCGGCTCGCTGACCGGCCAGTTCCTCTCCGGCGAGCGGGAGATCCCGGTCCCGGCCGAGCGCCGCAGGCCGAAGGGCGAGATCGTCGTCCACGGCGCCCGCCAGCACAACCTCAAGAACGTCGACGTCAGCTTCCCGGTCGGCACCTTCACCACGGTCACCGGGGTCTCGGGTTCCGGCAAGTCCACGCTCGTCAACGAGATCCTCTACCGCGCCGTCTCGAACCGCCTGCACCGGGCCCGGATGCGCCCCGGCGCCCACGACCGGATCGAGGGGATCGAGCAGGTCGACAAGATCATCAACATCGACCAGTCGCCGATCGGGCGCACGCCGCGCTCCAACCCGGCCACCTACACGGGCCTGTTCGACCACATCCGCAAGCTGTTCGCCGGCACGCGCGAGTCACGGGCCCGCGGCTACAAGCCGGGCCGGTTCTCGTTCAACGTCAAGGGCGGGCGCTGCGAGGTCTGCCGCGGCGACGGTCAGATCAAGATCGAGATGCACTTCCTGCCCGACGTCTACGTGCCCTGCGAGCAGTGCCACGGGCGGCGCTACAACCGCGAGACGCTCGAGATCCGCTACAAGGGCAAGTCGATTGCCGACGTGCTCGAGATGTCGGTCGGCGAGGCGGTCGGGTTCTTCGACCCCGTGCCGAAGATCGCGCGCCGGCTGCGCACCCTGCACGACGTCGGGCTCGACTACGTCCGCCTCGGCCAGCCGGCGACCCAGCTCTCGGGCGGCGAGGCGCAGCGGGTGAAGCTCGCCACCGAGCTCTCCAAGGTCGCCACCGGCGACACCCTCTACATCCTCGACGAACCGACCACGGGTCTCCACTTCGCCGACGTCGAGCGCCTGCTCGAGGTCCTCGGCCGCCTCGTCGAGCAGGGCAACACGGTGATCGTGATCGAGCACAACCTCGACGTGATCAAGTCCGCCGACCGGATCATCGACCTCGGTCCCGAGGGCGGCGACGCGGGCGGCGAGATCATCGCCGTCGGCACGCCCGAGCAGGTCGCGGGCTCGCCGACCTCCTACACCGGCCGCTTCCTACGTGACCTGGTTGAGCCCGAGGAGCCGGCCCCGAAGCCCCGCCGCGCGAAGCGCAAGCGCGAGCCCGTCGCGGCGTAGCTCCAAACCTCCGGCGCGGAATAGAGCCCGCGCCCGCTCGCCGAGTGTGCACTTAACCACCCCCACGGTGGTCAATACGCCACTCGATCCGCCGAGCGCACCGACGGGCTAGTCGCCCACCGGCTCAGTCGCGTGGACTGGGCTCGCGGCCGCGCATCTCGACCACCGAGGGGTCGAAGCGGGATCGGTCGGGAAGGTCGAGCGGGCGCGGGCGCATCATCCTCGCCCTTTCCGCGGCCATCGCCTCGACCGTGTCCTCGAGCGCTCGCAGGCGCGCCTCACGGCGGGCGGCGCCGCCGGTGATCAGCTTCTGGACCCGCTCCGCCTCGGCGATCTGAGCGTCGAGCTCGCCAAGCTTGGCTCGCAGCTGCTCGTGGCGCCGTTGCTCCGACTCCGCCACCGCCCGCATCAGGGCGACGAGCTCACGGCTCAGAGAGCTGGGTGAATCGGCTTCCGACGCCATGGTGCCCTGTTCGCCCCTCGCCCGTCGCGTCCTGCTCGGCGGATCAGAAGACGACCGTGCGGGCGCCGTCGAGGAGCACCCGGTCCTCGAGGTGGGCCTTGACCGCGCGGGCGAGCACCAGCCGCTCGATGTCGCGCCCGATCCGGACCAGGTCGGGGGTCTCGTCGCGATGGCTGACCCGGGTCACGTCCTGGTCGATGATCGGGCCGGCGTCGAGCTCGGCCGTCACGTAGTGCGCGGTTGCGCCGACCAGCTTGACGCCGCGTTCGTGGGCGCGCCCGTAGGGGTCGGCGCCGACGAAGGCGGGGAGGAAGCTGTGATGGATGTTGATCGCCGGAGCGCCGAGCCGCTCGAGGAAGCCGGGGGAGAGCACCTGCATGTAGCGGGCGAGGACGAGCAGGTCAATCCGCCCGGCCAGCAGCTCGAGCGCCCGCGCCTCGGCCTCGGGCTTGCTGTCCCGGGTAACCGGGATGTGGTGGTAGTCGACGCCGAGCAGGCCGACCGTCTCGGCATGGTCGGGGTGGTTCGAGACGACGGCGGCGATCTCCGCCTCCAGCTCGCCGTTGCGCCACCGCCAGAGCAGGTCGGCGAGGCAATGGTCCTGGCGCGAGACCATGACCGCGACCCGCTTGCGCTCGCCGGCCTCGGCGAAGCGGTGCTCCATCTCGAACGGCCGCGCCAGCTCCTCCGCGAAGCGGCGCTGGAGCGCATCTCGGTCCCCGGGCTCGGGGGCGTCGAAGACGAGGCGCATGAAGAACCGCCCCTCCGCCGTCGAGTGCTGGTCGGCGTCGGTGATGTTGAGCCCGGCGGCGGCCAGGAAGCCGCTCACGCCGGCGATCAGCCCGGGCCGGTCCGGGCAGGCGATCAGCAGGCGCGTCGACGGGTGATCGCTCATCACCCCCGGATCATTATCAGTAGCCGCCGCCGAGCCCGAACATGTCGGTCGCCAGCGCCGCGATCACGAAGATCGTCCCGCCGATGATCAGCACCCAGTAGTACCAGTAGCGCCCGCCGCGCTGCCTGTGGATCGTCACGCCGGAACCTCGGTGACGTCTGCCTGCAAAACGCGCATCACCTCTTGCGTCCAGGGATCGTCCTTGACCCCGGCGGGGGCCAGGGTCACCTTCTCGCCCTCGGCCGGCGCCTCGATCGTCAGCATCGTCAGCCCCATCTTGCTCGCGGTGCTGAACCGCAGGCCGGGTCGCTCCCAGACCGCGGCCTCGTCCTTGAGCTTGTAGTTGCGCCCTTTGATGTCCCACTTGAACGCGTGAATCTTGGTCGGCGTGACGACCAGGAACACGCGCTGTGGCAGGCCGCCCGCCTTCTTCTTGTTGAACAGCGAGTTGGCGGCGTAGACGATCCCGCCGAGGCCGGCGTGGGAGATCGCCATCCCTGCGGCGGCGCCCCCGCGGCGAAACGGCCCGACGGCGATCACCGGTTCGCCGACCTTCTCCTGGGCCAGGGCGCGGAACTTCTCCGTGTACTCGCGCTCAGTCTCCTCGCCGATGTCGAACATGCCCATCCCTGGCGTCCTTTCGTTCGCGGTCGGGCGACCATAGCCCGTCGCCTGTGGGTCTGGCAAGGTGGGCGACGTGAACGACGACGAGGCGCGGCGCATCTGGAGCGAGAAGCGCGACTGGTACGAGCGCAACACCCGCCCGGAGCGCCGGCAGCAGATTGACGAGCACGCCGCCCGAGGCGGTTTCTACATCCGCTATCCGGTCGAGGGCGAGGTGCTCGAGGCGCTGGACTCCGGACGGCTGACGATCGGCGATTCGACGCTGCTCGAGCCCGGCTGCTGGCTGACGCTCGGGCCACAGGCCGAGATCAGGATCGGCAGCGGCTGCTTCTTGAACAAGAACACGATGCTCGCCGCGGTCGAGCGGATCGAGATCGGCGACCACGTGATGTTCGCCAACGGCTGCTTCGTCGGCGACGGCGACCATCGCTACGACGACCCCGACGTGCCGATCACCTGGCAGGGGTTCGTCCCCCGCGGCCCGGTGAGGATCGGCGACAACGTCTGGTTCGGCGTCAACTGCGTGGTCACCGGCGGGGTCCAGATCGGCGACCGCGCCGTGATCGGCGCAAACTCCGTCGTCACCCGCGACATCCCCGCCGGGCACATCGCCGCCGGCGCCCCCGCGAAGGTGATCCGCGAGATCGAGTTCAAGCCCCGCTCCGATGGGTAGCCTCGGGCCGATGCGCCGCTCCCTTCCGTTGATCCTGATCCTCGGCGGCCTGCTCGCCGGCTGTGGCGATTCCGGCTCGAGCCCGGCGACCACCACCACCATCTCCGAGCCCGCCGCGGCGGAGACGACGACCGCGGACGAGTCGACGGCGCCGGTGGCGCCCGACGACAGCGCAGGGACGCCTTCGGAGGCCGACGAGCCGGGAGCCGACCGGCCGCGGACCGTCGAGGACGTGGTCGCCGCCGTGATCACCGCCTCGGAGAAGCCGGCGACGATCTGCGACCAGCTCGTCACCCCCGCGTACGTGACGACCGCCTACGGCGACCGCGACGGCTGCCTGGCCGCGCAGAAGCCCGGCGCCCTCGGCAAATCGGTGCGGATCAGCGACGTGCAGGAGTCCGGCGACACCGCGACCGCGGTCGCCCACCCCACCGGAGGCCCCTACGACGGCGCGCAGGTCGACGTCGAGCTCGTCGCGGCGACGGACCTCGACGGGGCCTGGGTGGTCGACTCGCTGGTCGCCAACGTCCCCGCCGGACCGTGAATCACCGCGCGGGGACGTACTCGATCGTCGCCCGCGACCCGGCCACCGGGGACCTCGGCGTCGCCGTGCAGTCGCACTGGTTCTCGGTCGGCTCGATCGTCACCTGGGCCCGGGCGGGGATCGGGGCGGTGGCGACGCAATCGATCGCCGAGCCCGCCTACGGGCCCCGGCTGCTCGAACGCCTCGCCGCCGGCGAGAATCCCTCGGAGGCGCTGACGGCGGAGCTCGCCGCCGATTCCTCGGCCGCCTACCGGCAGGTGGCGGTCGTCGACGGCGCCGGGCGGGTCGCCGTACACACGGGCGAGAGCTGCATCGCCCAGGCAGGCCATTCCGCGGGCGAGGGGTTCAGGACCCAGGCGAACATGATGGCCTCGGCCGAAGTCTGGCCGGCGATGGCCGCGGCCTTCGAGGCCGCGGAGGGCCCGCTCGCCAGGCGCCTCTTCGCGGCGCTGGAGGCGGCCGAGGCCGCCGGCGGCGATGTGAGGGGCCGCCAGTCGGCGGCGCTGCTGGTCGTCCCGGGCCAGGGGGAGGGCTGGGAGCGGCTGGTCGAGCTACGGGTCGAGGACTCCGGCGAGCCGCTCGCCGAGCTCGGCCGCCTGCTCGACCTCCGCGACGCCTATGAGCTTGCCGACCAAGCCGACGCGCTCGCCGGCGCCGGCCGCCACGAGGAGGCCGCGCGGCTCTACGAGCGCGCCGCCGCCGCTGCCCCCGCCAACCTCGAGCTCAGTTTCTGGGCCGGGCTCGGGCTTGCCGCCGCCGGCGATGTCGAGGCGGGCGCCGACCGCGTAGCCGCGGCGATCGCCGCGCACGCCGGCTGGCGCGACCTGCTCGCCCGGCTGGAGCCCGAGCTCGCCCCTGGCGCGGAGGCAGTGCGGGCGGCGCTCGGAGCCCGATAGAACCCATGGTCGCTCCATGAGCTCCTGGACGCCATCTGAGATGCCCGATCAGTCGGGTCGCACCTTTGTCATCACCGGCGCCAACAGCGGGATCGGGCTCGCCGCGGCACGGCAGATCGCCGCGGCCGGAGCGCACGTCATCCTCGCGGTGCGCGACTTGGCAAAGGGCGGGGCTGCAGCGGCCGGGTTGAGCGGCGACCCCGAGGTTCGGGCGCTGGATCTGGCCGACCTGGCCTCCGTCCGCGGTTTCGCCGAAGGCCTCGATCGCGACATCGACGTGCTGATCAACAACGCCGGCGTGATGGCGACGCCGCACCGGACGACGGCGGACGGCTTCGAGTTGCAGTTCGGCACCAACCACCTCGGACACTTCGCGCTCACCGGCCTGCTCCGGCCGCGGATCCGAACTCGTGTCGTGACGATCTCGAGCGGCGGACATCGGATCGGCCGGATCAACTTCGACGACCTGCAGTCGGAGCGCTCCTATCACCGCTGGCTCGCCTACGGCCGATCGAAGCTCGCCAACCTGCTGTTCATGTACGAGCTGCAGCGCCGCTTCGAAGCCGCCGGCTCACCCGTGCGCAGCGTCGCCGCGCACCCGGGTTACGCCGCGACGAACCTGCAGTTCCACACCGAGTCGATCCAGGATCGGATGATGGCGCTGGGCAACCGGATCTTCGCCCAGAGCGACGAGCGGGGTGCGTGGCCGACCGTGTACGCGGCGACCACCCCGGACCTGGCGGGTGGCTCGTACGTCGGCCCGGACGGGTTCCTCGAACAGCGTGGGAACCCGAAGCTGGTCGGTTCCAGCGCCGCCGCGCGCGATGAGGAGACGGCCCGCCGCCTCTGGGAGGTCTCCGAGGAGCTGACCGGCGTCCGCTACGAGTTCGGGACGGCGGCCTAGCCGATCACCTGAAAAAGGACCGTGCGCTCGCGGGGGCGGTCGTCGAAGTCGATCAGGACCAGCTGCTGCCAGGTGCCGAGCGCCGGCCGGCCGTCGACCACCGGGACCACCTCCGAGGGCCCGACGATCGACGCGCGCTGGTGGGCGTGTGAGTTCGAGTCGTGGTTGAGCCGGTTGTGCTCGTACTCGCCCCGGGTGGGGAGCAGGCGCTCGAGCGCGGCGCCCAGGTCGTGGACGCCGCCGGGCTCGAACTCCATCGTGGTGATCGCGGCGGTCGAGCCGCGGACGAAGGCGCTCGCCTGTCCCTCATCGGCGCCGCTGGCGGCGATCGCTGCGGCGAGCTCACGGGTGATGTCGACGACGTCGGAGTCGCCGCGGGTGGAGAGGCGGATCTCGCTCGTGTGCACGCTCATCTCGCCACCGTAATACGACGCGGACCCGGCCGAAGCCCGGTCCGCGTTTCCCGCCAACTTACGTTTCGGTGTCAGACGCCGCGCGGCTGGGCGCCGTGGCCGAGATGGAGCTCCTCCATCAGCCGCGGGACCCAGACCAGGGCGGAGAGTCCGAACAGCACGTAGATGACGTCCGTAACGGTTCCGGTGCCGAACACCTCGGTGATCACGTTGGTGTCGAACAGCGACACGATCGCCCAGTTGAGGGCGCCGATGATGATCAGAAACAGAGCCACCGGCTCGAACCTCTTGACCATTTCCATTACCGCCACCTCGCTTTCTGCGAAGCTCACCCGCACTCCTATAAGTGCGGATAGTTACGAGCATTTACACCGCTGGATTCGCCGGGTTACCGGCGCGATCCTGCGGTTGCAAGCGAAGTGGCGTTCAGATCTCCGTGGCCGCCCAGTCGCCGCCGAACGGCTTCGCGCCGGCCAGCGTCTCGCGGTCGAAGTAGCGGCGGAACGCCTCCAGCTCCTCGGGCGCGATCGCGTAGCTGTGCTCGGGACCCGGGAACGACCGCGCCCGGACCTCGCTCGCGTATTGGCCGACCGCGCGCAGCATCTCCGTCCGCAGCTCCGCGAAGGGCTTGACGAACTTCGGCGTGTGGCCTCCGTAGATGCCGAGCAGGTCATGCCAGACCAGCACCTGGCCGTCGGTCGACGCGCCGGCGCCGATCCCGATCACCGGCACGCTCAGCTGCGGCACGAGCACCTCGCTGAGCGCGGCCGGAACGGCCTCGAAGACGATCGCGAAGCAGCCCGCCGCCTGCAGGGCGAGGGCCTCCTCGGCGATCTTCACCGCCTGGTCGGCCGTCTTGCCCTGCGCCTTGAAGCCGCCGAGCGCGGTCGCCGTCTGCGGCGTCAGCCCGACGTGGCCCATGACCGGGATCCCGGCGCGCACGATCGCCCGCGCCCGCTCGACCGAGGCGCCGCCGCGCTCGAGCTTGACCACATCGCAGCCGGCCTCCTTGACATACCGGAACGCGGTCGCGATCGCCTGCTCGTTGGAGAGCTCATAGGAGCCGAAGGGCAGGTCGCCGATCAGCAGCGGTGTCTTCAGGCCGCGCCGCACGGCCTTCGCCAGGACCAGCATCTCGTCCATCTCGACGGGGGTCGTCGAGGAGTGGCCGAGGACGACCATCGCGGCCGTGTCTCCGACCAGGACCAGGTCGACGCCACACGCCTCGGCGATCTCGGCGGAGGGGAAGTCGTACGCGGTCACCATCACGATCGGCTCCGCGTTCAGCTTCATATCCGCCAGCCGCGGCAGGGTCATCGGGGTGCCGTCGGCGGGGCTCACAGCGACGCCTCCGAAGCGAGCTCGGAGTCGAGCAGGACCTCGGGATGCGAGTCCACGCGAACGATCCGGTTGTCCTCGCCGACGTGGACGACGACCGGGTCGTAGGTCTCGAGGTCGCGCTCGTCGTAGGAGGCGAACGAGGCGACGATCACCTTGTCGCCCGCGTTGACGAGCAGGGCCGCGGCGCCGTTGACGCGCACGCTGCCGGACCCCGGCTCGCCCTCGATCGCATAGGTGACGAAGCGCGAGCCGTTGTCGATGTCCCAGACGTGGACCTGCTCGTTGACCAGCAGGTCCGCCTGCGCCATCAGCTCGGGGTCGAGCGTGATCGAGCCGACGTAGTCGGGGTCGCAGCCCGTCACCGTCGCCCGGTGGATCTTCGATTTCAGCATCTGCCTTTGCATGGTTCCTCTCTCGGTCTATTCGGCCGGCGCCGCTTCCGCGTCGCCGGGTCCTCCGATCACCACGTTGTCGATCAGTCGCGCGGGGCCCACCCGCGCGGCCAGGGCGATGACGACCGCCCTTCCGTTGAAGCTCCGCACCTGCGCCAGGTCCTCGGCGTCGCGCGCCTCCAGGTACTCGGGCTCGATCCCGGCCTCGGCGAGCTCGGTCCGGGCGGCCGCCAGGGCCGCCTCCACGGACCGCTCGCCGCCGGCGACGACGTCCTCGGCCGCTCGCAGGGCACGGCTGAGCGCCGCCGCTCGCCGCCGGTCCTCGTCGCCCAGATAGACGTTGCGCGAGCTCATCGCCAGGCCGTCGGGTTCGCGCACGGTCGGGACGACGACGATCTCGACCGGGAAATCGAGGTCGCGGGCCATCCGCCGGATCACCACCGCCTGCTGGACGTCCTTTTGCCCGAAGAAGGCGACGTCCGGGCCGACGGCGTTGAAGAGCTTGGCTACCACCGTGGTGACGCCGTTGAAGTGCTCGGGGCCGCGGCGCTCCGGATCGCCGTCGAGCACGTCCGTGAGGCCGCCGCCGACCTCGACCGTGGTCGCGAAGCCACCCGGGTAGACCTCGGCCGTCCCGGGCGCGTAGAGGACGTCGACCCCGGCCGACTCGGCGAGCTCGGCGTCGCGCCGCTCGTCGCGCGGATAGGCCTCGAGGTCCTCGCCGGGACGGAACTGGGCCGGGTTCACGAACAGGCTCATGACGACGACGTCGCAGCGCTCGCGGGCCGCGGCGAGCAGCGCCAGGTGGCCCTCGTGGAGCGCTCCCATCGTCGGCACGAGGCCGATCGAGCTGCGCGCCCCGCGGGCGCCGGCGAGCTCGGCCGCCAGCTCGGCCTTCGTGCGCGCGACCTTCATCGTGAGCCCTGCCGCCGGGCGAGCTCGCGGGTGCGCTCGGCGAGCGCCTCGTAGAGCGGCACCAGCTCCGGCGCCGTCTCGCGCAGCGCCTCGAGGTGGCGGCCGACCGTCGCCTCGTCGCCGCGCGCGATCGGCCCGGTCAGCGCCGCCGCTCCGCGCTCCGACCAGTTGGCGGCCGTGCGGAGGACGAGCGGAGCCAGGAGCTCACGGGCGTCGGGCGCGCCGGCCTCGGCGAGCAGCCCGGCCGCCGATTCCTCCAGCGCGACGAGGAAGTTGGAGGCGATGCTGGCGGCGGCGTGGTAGGCGGCGCGCCGCTCCTCCGCGATCTCGAACGGGCGCATCCCGAGCCGCTCGGCGAGCGCCCGGGCGAGCCCGAGCGCCTCCTCGCCGGCGCCCGAGATCGCGCACGGACAGCCGGTGAAGTCGGTCGCCGCGTCGGGCACGGTCTGCAGCGGGTGCAGGGAGAAGGCGGCGGCGCCGGCCGCGGTCAGCGGCGCCAGCGCGTCGAGCCCCGAGGCGCCGCTGGTGTGCCCGGCGAAGCGCAGTCGCGGGCCGGCCGCCGCGATCGCCTCCGCCGCAGGGGCGATCGCCTCGTCGGCGACGCAGAGCAGAACCGCCTCGACCTCGCGGCAGGCGTCGATCGCCTCGGCCCGCCCGGCGAGGCGGACGTCGAGCCCGGCTCGCTCGGCGGCGGCGGCGATCGAGGAGCCGACCCGGCCCGCGCCCACGACGGCGAACGCCGGGAGGACGGCGCGCTGCGCGGCTGCGCTCGGAGACGGGAGATCCCGTTCCAGTTCTCGCATCGGAGATACCAGACGGCTATTGAGTCGTTGTCAGCGGGTTGGCCGGCCGAGGCCGGAGTCTCGTCCACGCCCTCGCGGGTCGCGGCGTACGCAAAATATTAGCGGCGGCGCGGATACGATCCGCTGGTGCCGATCTACGAGTTTCGCTGCCTTGCGTGCGGTGAGCGCTTCGAGGCCCTGGTCGATGCCGGCACCGAATCCGCCGTTTGCAGGGAGTGTGGGGCGGAGGGGGCCGAGCGGGTGCTGTCGGCACAGGCGGCCCCATTCGGGTTGGCGAAGACGCCCGGCGAGGCGCGCAGGCAGGAGAGCCGCAACGCCGAGCTGCGCAAGCGCACGAAGGCGGAGTTCAAGGCGAAGCGCAAGCGCGCCCGGGAGGGCGGGGAATGAGCGCGCCGTCCGAGCAGCGGCGCGAGCAGCTGATCGAGCTCTACCGCGAGGTCTCCGAGTGCACGCGCTGCCCGCTGCACGCGGATCGCACCCGAGCCGTGTTCGGGGCCGGCAACGCCGACGCGGAGCTGATGTTCATCGGCGAGGCCCCGGGGGCCGAGGAGGACCGCCAGGGGATCCCGTTCGTCGGCCGCGCCGGGCAGCTGCTCAACCAGATGCTCGAGGGGATCGGGATGAGCCGCGAGGACGTCTTCATCGCGAACATCTTGAAGAGCCGCCCCCCCGGCAACCGCGATCCGCAGCCCGAGGAGATCGAGGCCTGCTGGCCCTATCTCGAGCGCCAGATCCAGCTGATCGAGCCGCGCGTGATCGCCACCCTGGGCAACTTCGCGACCAAGAAGATCACCGGGAGCCAGACCGGCATCACCCGGGTCCGCGGGACCCCGCAGGTGCACGCGCTCGCCGGCCGCACCGTGTTCGTGTTCCCGCTTCTGCATCCGGCGGCGGCGCTGCGGACGCCGTCGCTGGTCGAGACCCTGCGCGAGGACTTCGCCAAGCTCCCGGGGCTGATCGCCGAGCCGCTGCCGGAACTCGAGGCGGCGGACGCCGCCGAGGACGCGGCGGCCGAGCCCGCGCGCCCCGATCCGGACAGCCAGCTCGACCTCTTCGCTTGACCGTCGAAGTCTCTGTCTCCGAGGGCCCGGAGGCGACGGAGGCGCTCGGGGCCTGGATCGCGACCGGGCTCGGCCCCGGCGACGTGGTCCTGGTCAGCGGCGAGCTCGGCAGCGGCAAGACGACGCTCGTGCGCGGCGCCTGCCGGGCGCTCGGCGTCGAGGGCCCGGTCGTCTCGCCGACGTTCACGATCGGGCGCCGCTACGCCGGTGCCCGGGCCCCGATCTCGCATCTCGACCTCTACCGCCTCGACGGCCTCGAGGGTGAGGAGCCCGATCTGCTCGGCGACTACCTGGCGCCGGACGCGATCTCGTTCATCGAGTGGCCCGAGCACGGCCGCGAGCTGGAGCTCACCGACGGGGTCCGGGTCGCGCTCCGCGTGGCGCTCCGGCACGCCGGCGGCGATCGCCGCGAGATCGAGGTCGAGAGCGGCGAATGAAGCCCGGCGCGATCCTCGGACTCGATACGTCAACCGCAGACGCTGCCGTCGCGGTCACGATCGCGGGCGAGCCGGTCAGCGAGCGCCGCGCCGGCACCGGGCCCGGCGGCCGGCCGCGCCACGCGGCGGTCCTGCTGGCGGAGGTCGAGTCCGCGATCGCGGAGGCGGGCGGCTGGGAGCGGATCGAGTTGCTCGCGGTGGGCATCGGGCCAGGGACGTTCACCGGCCTGAGGGTCGGCATCGCCACCGCCCGGGCGCTGGCCCAGGCCCGGGGGCTGCCGCTCGCCCCGGTCGGGTCGCTGACGGCGCTCGCTCGCGGAATCGGCGAGCGGGCACCCGACCGCCCCCGGCTGGCGCTCACCGACGCCCGCCGAGGCGAGCTCTTCGCCGCGCTCTTCGATGCCCGAGGCGAGGAGCTCTGGGCGCCGTCGGTCGGCGCCCCCGAGGAGCTCGGCGACCGCCTTGCCGGCATCTCCGGCACCCCGGTGGCAGCCGGGGACGGGTCGCTACGATTTCGCCATCAGCTCGAGTCCGCGGGCGTGGAGGTGCTCCCCGATGCGGACCCGGCACACCGGCTGGCGGCCCGCCACGTCTGCGCGCTCGCCGCCGCGATCGGGCCGGGGGACCCAAAAGACGTCAAACCGGCCTATTTGAGAAGACCAGACGCAGAGGTATGGCGTGAGCAACGAGATCGCGACTCCGGGCCCGGCTGACCAGTCGGCCGCGACGCTGCGGCGACTCGTCTACGGCGACCTGCCCGCGGTGCTGGCGATCGAGCGCCGCTCCTTTCAGACGCCGTGGTCGCTGGCGATGTTCGTGCTCGAGCTCTCGAAGCCCTCGGGGATCTGCCTCGGGATCCCGGCCGAGGGCGGCCATGGCCTGGCCGGCTACCTGGTGTGTTCGCGCTACGCGGACGTCTGGCACCTGATGAACATCGCCGTCGCCCCCGAGCGCCGCCGAGCGGGGGTCGCGACCGAGCTCATGAACGGCCTCTTCGAGCGGGCCGGGCAGGGTGCCCGCTTCACGCTCGAGGTCCGGACCTCCAACCGCGCCGCGATCGAGATGTACGAGCGCTTCGGCTTCCGCCACGCGGGCCATCGCCGCCGCTACTACCACGACAACGGCGAGGACGCCCTGATCATGTGGCTGGAACCAGCGACCTGATCCTCGCGATCGAGACATCCTGCGACGACACCTGCGCGGCCGTCGTCGACGGGGCGGCGATCCGGTCGAACGTGATCTCGTCGCAGGCTGCCGCGCACGAGCGCTTCGGCGGCATCGTCCCGGAGGTCGCCTCGCGCCACCACCTCGAGCTCGTCAACCCGGTGGTCGATGCGGCGCTGGCCGAGGCCGGGGTCGAGCTCGCGGACGTCGAGCGGCTCGCGGTGACCCGCGGCCCTGGCCTGATCGGCGCTCTGCTGATCGGGGTCAGCACAGCCAAGGCGCTGGCCGCGGCCACCGGCAAGCCGCTCTGCGGCGTCGATCACCTGCACGGCCACGTCGCCGCCAACTTCCTCGACCCCGACCCGATCGAGCCCCCCTTCATCTGCCTGATCGCCAGCGGCGGGCACACGCTGCTCGCCGGGGTGACCTCCCACGGGTCCTACGACGTCCTCGGCCAGACGCTCGACGACGCCGCCGGCGAGGCGCTCGACAAGGCGGCGCGACTGCTCGGACTCGGCTATCCGGGCGGGCCGGCAATCGAGCGCGAGGCTCGCGCCGGCGACGCGGGGGCGTTCGAGTTCCCGGTCGCGATGACCAACGACCCGCGTCTCGACTTCAGCTTCAGCGGCCTGAAGACCGCGCTGCTGTACGCGGTCCGCGAGCTCGGGCCCGAGGCGCTGGAGGAGCGCCGCGCCGACCTCGCGGCGAGCTTCCAATCGGCCGTCGTCGAGCAGCTGGTTGCCAAGCTCCGGCGCGCCGCGCGGGGCGGCAGCAGGCGCCACCGCGACCCGGCCGCGGCCTGGAACGCGGTCGCTCTCGGAGGCGGGGTCGCCGCCAACTCCGAGCTGCGCGAGCGTGTGGCGGAGCTGTGCGAGTCCGAGGGGCTCGAGCTGAAGCTGGTCGCCCCGGAGCTGTGCACCGACAACGCCGCGATGATCGGCTCGGCCGCGCGCTTCCTCGACGCGACTCCATACCCCGGCTATCTCGGGTGGGAGGCTGATGCCTGAGGTCGTGCTCTACGGGCGCGAGGGCTGTCACCTCTGCGACGAGGCGCGGGCCGCGATCCTCACCTTCGACGGGATCGAGCTGCGCGAGGTGGACATCGAGGCCGACGACCGCCTGTTCGCGGCGATGCTCGAACGGATTCCCGTGGTCGAGGTCGGCGGCCGGATCGTCAGCGAGCTGGAGTTCGACCGCGACGCATTTTCAGCGGCGCTTCATACTGTTTCGCCGTGAACGACCCGAAGCTCAGCGAGGGCGGCCAGGCCGCAGGTGTCGAGAACGGAGCCGCAGCCGGAAACGGGGACTCGATCGGCGACGGCGACCGGCTCTCGCTCGGAGTGGCGGCGCGGCTGTCGCGCTACCTCCAGGTGCTGATCCAGGCCCGCAAGATGGGTCGCGAGACGATCTCCTCGCAGGAGCTCGCCGAGTACACGCACATCAACTCGACCCAGATCCGCCGCGACCTCTCCGGGTTCGGCAAGTTCGGCAAGCGCGGGGTCGGCTACCGGGTCGAGTCGCTGGTCGGCGAGATCCGCAAGATCCTCCACACCTCGGGCCAGCACAACATCGCCCTCTTCGGTGCCGGCAACCTCGGCCAGGCGATCGCGAGCTCCGACATCTTCGCCGACCACGGGTTCCGGATCGTGGCGATCTTCGACGCGGATCCGAGCCTGGTCGGGGAGGAGCACGGTGGTGTCCCGGTGCGGGCGCTCGTCGACCTGCAGGGGGTGGTCAGCGACGAGGAGGTCGTGGTCGGAGTGCTCGCCGTGCCGGCGAAGGCGGCTCAGGAGGTCGCCGACCAGCTCGTCGAGGCCGGCGTGAAGATCATCTTCAACTACTCCGAGCAGCTCCTCCAGGTGCCTCCCGAGGTCACCGTCCACACCTCCAGCCCCGCCGTCGACCTGCTCTACGCGCTCTACTTCTACCTGGCCTGAGCGCGATGGCCGCGCGCGCGACCCAGCCCTCGCGGAGCCTCGACCTCGAGCGCACCCGCGAGGTGTTCGAGAGTTCCACCGACTTCACGATCGGGCTCGAGGAGGAGTTCGCGCTCGTCGATCCCGAGAGCCTCGAGCTCGTCCACCGCTTCGACGAGCTGCGCGCGCTCTCCGACGAGGACGAGCTGCTCGCCGAATCGGTCGCCGGCGAGCTGATCGACACCGAGATCGAGATCCGCTCGGGGCGCGCCGAGAGCCTCGCCGAGGCGATCGAGCTGCAGACCGAGCGCCGCCGCCGGCTGTTCGGTGCCGCGGATCAGCTCGGGATCGCGCTCGCCGCCACCGGCACCCACCCGTGGGCGAGCTACCTCGACCAGCGGATCATCGACACCGAGCACTACAACCGTCTGCGCGAGGAGCTGCGCTGGGTGGCGCAGCGCAACAACACCTGGAGCCAGCACGTGCACGTCGGCATCCAGGGCGCCGACCGCGCGATCGCGGTCTGCGACCACCTGCGGGAGCTGCTGCCGCCGTTGCTGGCGCTGTCGGCGAACTCGCCCTTCCTCGACGGGCAGGACACGGGCCTGCACTCGGTGCGCTCGGAGATCTTCACCCGCACCTTTCCCCGCTGCGGCGTCCACGAGCCGTTCGGCGACTGGGACACGTACGCCGACTTCATCAACCTGCTGACGGCGACCGGCCGGGTGGTCGAGTCGACCCAGCTGTGGTGGAGCGTGCGCCCACACCACCTGTTCGGGACGGTCGAGCTGCGGATCTGCGACGCGCAGACGCGCGGCGACGAGGCATTCAGCCTCGCCGCGATGATCACCGCCTGCATCGCCCAGTCGGCGCTCGACTACGACGACGGACGGCTGGCCGAGCCGCTGCGCCAGCGCGAGATCGAGGAGAACCTCTGGCAGGCGATCCGCCATGGGCTCGAGGGAACCCAGCTCGACTTCCGGGCCCGTCAGGTGGTCGAGACCCGCGCCGCGCTCGAGCTGCTGCTGGAGTGGACGGCGCCGGCGCGTGAGGGCCTCGGCCTGGCGGTCGAGTTGCCGGCGGTGAACGGCGCCCAGCGTGCCCGCCGGGCGCTCGAGGAGGGCTCCTCGCTCGCCGACGTGTACCGCGATGGAGTCGCCGAGACCCGGCGCACGTACGTGCCGGACCCCGCCGTCGGCTAGATTCGCCGCCATGGAGGACGCCGAGCCGCCCAGCGCCGAGGAGGAGGAACTGCAGCGCAAGCTGGAGGACCAGCTGCGCCAGATCCGCGTTCAGGACCTGCTGCTGGAGAGCGTTGCCAGCATCCTCAACCTCTCCGCCCGCCGGATCGCAAAGGCGGACGAGCGCGACCTCGAGCAGGGGCGGGTCGGGATCGAAGCCGTGCGGGCGGTGCTCGACCTGCTCGACGAGGGACCGCGCGAACAGGTCCGGGAGGCGCTTTCGCAGGTGCAGATGTTGTACGTGCGCGAGACGAAAGGGGCGGGCGAGCCGCCCGCAGGCGGCGGTCAGGACCCGCCGCCGGATCCCGCATCATCGGGTGGCCAGAGCCCGGGCCGGGAGCCGCCACCGCGTCTGTGGACCCCTGGCTCGTCCTGAATCTGGCTCGGTCGCTACAGTACCGGCGCCTCGCGGCCGGAGCATCCCCGGCCGCTTCTGACTGAATAGACCCTTACGGAGGACCTCTCTTGACCGATTTCCTGACCGATTACGGCGTCGTCATCGCGCTCGTCTGCGCCGGTGCCGCCGTGCTGTACGGCGCGCTCGTCACCCAGCGGCTGCTCGCCCGCTCGCCGGGCAACGACCGCATGCAGGAGATCTCCGGCGCCGTCCAGGAGGGCGCCAAGGCCTACCTCAACCGCCAGTACACGATCATCGGCATCGTCGCGATCCCGCTCGTGATCCTGATCGCCATCCTCCAGGACGTGCCGACCGCGATCGGCTTCGTGATCGGCGGCGCGCTCTCCGGCGCGGCGGGCTTCATCGGCATGAACCTCTCGGTCCGCGCCAACGCCCGGGTCGCCGAGGCGGCTCGCGGCGGCGTGCCGCCGGCGCTCGACGTCGCCTTCAAGGGCGGCTCCGTCACCGGCCTGCTCGTCGTCGGCCTGGCCCTGCTCGGCGTCGCCGGCTACTTCGGCATCCTCGTGCTCACCGACCACACCGACAAGGAGGCCGTCGACGCGCTGATCGGCCTCGGCTTCGGCGGCTCGCTGATCTCCGTCTTCGCCCGGCTCGGCGGCGGCATCTTCACCAAGGCGGCCGATGTCGGCGCCGACCTCGTCGGCAAGGTCGAGGCCGGGATCCCCGAGGACGATCCCCGCAACCCGGCCGTGATCGCCGACAACGTCGGCGACAACGTCGGCGACTGCGCCGGCATGGCGGCCGACCTCTTCGAGACCTACGCGGTGACCACGGTCGCGGTGATGCTGCTCGGGGTGCTCACCTTCTCCGCCGACTTCGCCCGTGAGGTCGCGCTCTACCCGCTCATCCTCGGCGCCGTCGCGATCCTCGCGTCGATCGTCGGAGCGCTGGCGGTGAGGACCACGACCGACCGCGTCGAGGGTGCCCTGTACCGGGGCCTGCTCGTCTCGGCGCTGATCTGCGCGGCCGCCTTCTACCCGATCACCAACTGGCTGATGAGCGACCCGCTCTCGCTCGGGATCGAGGACCCGGGCAGCGCCCTGTTCGGCGCCTCCGTCACCGACCTCTGGCTCTGCGGGCTGATCGGCCTCTTCGTCACCGGCGGCCTATTCGTAATCACCGACTACTACACCTCGACCCGCTTCCGGCCGGTGAAGACGATCAGCCAGGCCTCGGTCACCGGGCACGCGACCAACATCATCCAGGGGCTCGCCCAGGGCTTCCAGTCGGCGGTCGCTCCCGCTCTGCTGATCGCCCTGGCGATCTTCGGCGCCAACGAGCTCGCCGGCATCTACGGGATCGCGATCGCGGTCACCGCGCAGCTCTCGCTCTGCGGCTTGATCGTCGCCCTTGACGCGTTCGGCCCGATCACCGACAACGCCGGCGGGATCGCCGAGATGGCCGAGCTCCCGGAGTCCGTCCGCAACGTCACCGACCCGCTCGACGCGGTCGGCAACACGACCAAGGCCGTGACCAAGGGCTACGCGATCGGTTCGGCCGCGCTCGCCGCGCTGGTCCTGTTCGCCGCCTTCCAGATCGAGCTCGGGGCCGAGCCCGGGGGGAGCGGCCTGATCTTCTCGATCTCCGACCCGCCGGTCCTGATCGGCCTGCTGATCGGCGGAATGATGGTCTACCTGTTCGCCTCGTTCGCGATCGAGGCCGTCGGCCGCGCCGCCGCCGAGGTGGTCGAGCAGGTGCGCAAGCAGTTCCGCGAGCACCCCGGGATCATGGAGGGCACCGAAAAGCCCGACTACGGCGACACGGTCAGCATCGTCACCGCGGCCGCGCAGCGCGAGATGATCCTGCCCTCACTGATCCCGATCGTGGTCCCGGTGATCGTCGGGATCATCAGCGTCAAGGCGCTCGGCGGGCTGCTGATCGGCGTGATCGTGGTCGGCCTCTTCATGGCCCTATCGATGACCGCCGGCGGCGGCGCCTGGGACAACGCGAAGAAGCTGATCGAGGACGGCGCCTTCGGCGGCAAGGGCTCCGAGGCCCACGCCGCCTCGGTGACCGGCGACACCGTCGGCGACCCCTACAAGGACACCGCCGGCCCGGCGATCAACCCGATGATCAAGGTCGCCAACATCGTCGCGATCCTGATCATCCCGATCGTCCACTTCTAAAAAGGGAATAACTCCCGCTCGATTCGGTAGCCGTCCGGGTCTCGAGCGGCCTTCACTCGATACCGGCCGCGGCAAGGGCTGTTGACTGGTCGTTGTAGTAGCCGAGCCTTGTGACCTTGCCGTCATTAAGGCTTGCCACAACCGCGTCGTCCCTTTCGAGCTCGATTCCGCTGCCCTTTCCCGTGACGATCATCCTGAACAGGGCGATGGCACCCGTGTCGCCGGCTGCACGAACCTCGAGATCTTCGACCCTCCAAGCAGACCAACTCTCGTCCCACTGTGCCACCCAAGCCAGGAAAGCCTCATGACCGCGGTAGTCATCGGCATCGGGGATGTCCGTGTCCTCGATCTCGACATCGACGCTGAGCTCTGCCAACGCTGCCGAGGCGTCTCCCCTTCCGACCGCCTCGACCAACCTTCGAAGCGCCGCGAGTTCTATCTCAGGCACGATCCTCAGCCCTTCTCGAGGATTTCGATTCTGTACCCGTCCGGGTCGCGGACGAAGCAGATCCGCGAGCCGCCCTCGCGGACGCGGTAGGGCGGCTTCTCCGGCTCGATCCCGTCGGCGGCGAGGCGCTCGAGAGCGCCGTCGAGGTCGTCGGTCGTGATCGCGATGTGGCCGTAGCCGGTGCCGGTCTCGTAGGGCTCGGTGCGGCCGTGGTTGTAGGTCAGCTCGAGCCGGGGCCCGTCGCCCGGCAGGCCCATGAACAGGTTGGTGGCGTCGTCGCCGATCGGGATCCGGCGCAGCTCCTCGAAGCCGAGCTTCTCGTAGAAGGCAGCCGAGCGGTCGAGATCGACCACGCGGTAGCAGGTGTGGATCAGCTCGCTCATGCGACTCAATCTAACGGCCGCATATAGTCGCCGCCGCAATGCCCGTGCCTGAGTCCCAGCCGATCAACGTCGCCGACTACGAACGCCTCGCAGCCGAGAAGCTGGAGCCCGGCGTGCACGGCTACTTCGCCGGCGGCGCCGGGGACGAGCGCACCCTGCGCGAGAACGTCGCCGCCTTCTCGCGCCGCACGCTGCACCCGCGGGTGCTCGTCGACGTCAGCGAGGTGAGCACCGCAACGACCGTGCTCGGGACCGAGATCTCGATGCCGCTGCTGGTCGCGCCGGTGGCCTTCCAGAGGCTCGTCGACCCCGACGGCGAGGTGGCGATGGCGCGGGCGGCCGCGGGCGCCGGGACGATCATGTGCCTGTCGACGATCGCGACCTCGCACCCCGCCGAGATCGCCGCCGAGGCGCCGGCTGCGCCGCGCTGGTTCCAGCTCTATTGCTTCAGCGACCGGGGCGTGACCAGGGCCCTGATCGAGGAGGCCGTCGATTCCGGCTTCGAGGCGATCGCGCTGACCGTCGACGCGCCGCGCGCCGGGCGTCGCGAGCGCGACTTCCGGACCGGGTTCGTCGTCCCTCCCGACGTCACCGCGCCGGCCGTCGCCGCGGCGGTCGGATCGGACCGGCCGATCAGCGTCCAGGAGGTGTTCGAGCTCGTCGACCCGACGCTCAGCTGGGACGACCTGGAGACGCTGGCCTCGGAGTGCTCGCTGCCGATCGTCCTGAAGGGGATCCAGACGGGCGCCGACGCGGCGCTGGCGGTCGAGCACGGGGCGGCGGGGGTGATCGTCTCCAACCACGGCGGGCGCCAGCTCGACGGCGTCCCGGCGACGCTCGACATCCTGCCCGAGGTGGTCGAGGCGGTCAGCGGCCGCTGCGAGGTTCTGATGGACGGCGGCATCCGCCGCGGCACCGACGCTCTGACCGCGCTCGCGCTCGGCGCGAAGGCCGTCCTCGCCGGGCGGGCGCCGCTCTGGGGGCTCGCCGTCGGCGGCGAGGAGGGCGCCCGGGACGTGCTCGAGATCCTGCGTGCGGAGATCGAGCTCGGGATGGTCCTGCTCGGCTGCTCGTCGACCGACCGGGTCGGCTCTGAGCACGTCCGCAGCGCGCCTAGACTCGTCTGAGAAATGGCTGAACGGCACCCACGCGAGGCGGCGCTGAGACGCGTTCATGGCCCCGGCGCGCTGTTTGCCGCCGCCTACGGAAACGTCGGCTCCTCGATCTACTACGCGCTCGGGCTGGTCGCCTTCTACGCGCTCGGGCTGACCCCGGTCACGTTCATGATCGCGGGCGCGATCTTCGCCTTCACCGCCGCGACCTACGTCGAGGCGACGGTGCTCTACCCGGAGGCCGGCGGCTCGTCGAGCTTCGCCCGCCGGGCGTTCAACGAGTTCGCATCCTTCCTCGCCGGGTGGGCGCAGATGCTCACCTACATCGTCACGATCGCGATCTCGGCCTTCTTCGTCCCGCATTACCTGGCCGTCTTCTGGGAGCCGCTCGGCCACGGCCCCGGCGACGTCTTCTTCGGCATCGGCCTGGTCGCCCTGCTGGCGCTCCTCAACATCAAGGGCACCGAGGAATCGGCGCGGCTCAACCTGGTGCTCGCGATCGCCGACCTGGCGACTCAGATCGTGCTCGTCGGCATCGGCCTGGTCCTGGTCTTCAACCCCGATCTGCTCGTCAACCAGATTGACCTGGGCACCGCTCCCAGCTGGGGCAACTTCGCGCTCGGGATCGCGGTCGGCATGGTCGCCTATACCGGGATCGAGACGATCTCGAACATGTCGGAGGAGGCGCGCGAGTCCTGGCGTACCGTCCCCCGCGGCACGGGCTACGTCGTAATTGCTGTTGTCGGCCTGTACGCGCTGCTGCCGATGATCGCGCTCTCGGCGATGCCGGTGACCCAGGGCGCCGACGGTGGGTTCACGACCGAGCTCGCGACGACCTTCAAGGACGACCCCGTGCTGGGGATCGTCGAGAACATCGGCCTCAGCTCGGGGCTCACCGACGTGCTCCGGATCTACGTCGGGATCCTCGCCGCGGTGATCCTGCTCATCGCCACCAACGCCGCCCTGATCGGGATCTCCCGGCTCACCTTCTCGATGGGCCAGCACCGCCAGCTGCCGGAGATGCTGCGCTCGATCCACCCGAAGTTCAAGACGCCGTACATCGCGATCATCGTCTTCTCGATCGTCGCGATCGTGGTCATGGCGCCCGGCGAGACGAACTTCCTGGGCACGATCTACGCCTTCGGCGCCACGCTCTCGTTCACGGTTGCTCACATCTCGGTGATCCGATTGCGCAAGCTGAGACCGCTCGCCGAGCGCCCGCTCACCCCCGACGGGACGCCGATGTGGCACTCGCCGGGGACGCTGAGGCTGTTCGGGCTCGACGTCCCGATCCTCGCGGTGCTCGGCGGCATCGGGACCTTCGGCGCCTTCGTCGTCGCGATGGTCCTGGATCCGGTGGTGCTCGCAACCGGCGGCGGCTGGATGATCGCCGGGACGCTGCTCTACATCGGCTACCGCCGCTACAAGCAGCTGCCGCTGACCGAGACGGTGATGGTCGAGAGCCTGACGCCGCTCGGTGTGGAGGAGGTCGAGTACCGCAGCGTGCTCGTCGCCTTCGACGAGGACGACCCGTTCTCGGAGGAGACCGTGGCGACCGCGAAGGCGCTGGCGGCGCGGCGGCGACGAGCGATCCACGTGCTCTCGCTGGTCACCGTGCCGGCCAACCTGCCGCTCGACGCCGAGCTCGACGGGCGCGAGGAGGACGCGCGGAGCAAGCTCGAGCAGGCGAAGCTGATCTGCGGCCAGCGGGTCAGCGGCTCGATCGAGCACATCCGCATGGGCCAGGCCGGCCAGGCGATCGTCGAGGAGGCGAAGGCGATCAACGCCGCCGCGATCGTGATGCCGCTCCGCTACCGCGGCGGCGGGCCGCTGTACGGGAAGACGCTGCAGACCGTGCTCGCCAAGCGGCCCTGCCGGGTGATCATCGCCGCCAATCCGCTCCACGCGGTGGACGCCCCGGTGGTCGGAGCCATGTCATGACGCCCACACCGCCGCCGGACGAGGTCTATCGCGGCGTCACCCGCGTCTTCGCCGGTGTGATCACCGGGTTCGGGATCGCGATCATCATCGTCACCCTCGCTCACGGAGGCCAGGGCTCGGCGGCCGGGATCTGGATCGGCCTGATCTTCACCGGCCTCGGCCTCGGCCGCCTGTACCTGTCCTTGCGCGGGGGGCGACAGTGATCGACCCTTTCCGGTCTTCGGCCGCGCGCTCGCCGATCACCAGCCGCTGGCTCGGGGTGCCACTGCTGTTCGCGGTCGCCTATTCGGCGGTCGGCTTCTCGCTCTACTTCGCCCTCGGCCTGGTCGCCGAGCGCGGCCTCGGGCTGACGCCGCTGATCTTTCTCGGCGTCGGGCTCGTCTTCATCCTCAACACGCTCACCTATGTCGAGGGCGAGGCGATGGTTCCCGAGCGCGGCGGCTCGGCGACGTTCGCCCGCCGCGCCTTCCACAACGAGCTCGTCAGCTTCATCGCCGGCTGGGCGATCCTGATCGACTACGTGATCGTGATCGGCCTTGCGGCGCTCTCGGTGCCGCACTACCTGACACCGATCTGGTCCGGGTTCAGCGACACGGCCCCGGAGATCGTCACCGGGTCGCTGGTGATCGGGCTCACCGCCGTGCTGACGATCTCGGGCGTGACCGGCGCCGGGCGCCAGCGGCTGCTTGGGGCGATCGCGATCGCCGGCGTCGGCTTGCTGCTGGCGGTGATCGTCGTCGGCCTGGTGACCTCATGGAATCCCTCGGCGCTGACCGCGCAGCTCGATCCGTTCACCAGCCCGAGCCTCCAGGACGTGATCTACGCGGGGGTGATCGCGACCGTTGCCTTCGCCGGGATCGAGGCGGCCGCCAACCTGGCCCCCGACATCCGCAGCGCCCCGGTCGACCTGCGCAAGCTTGTCGTCGCGGCGGCGACGCTGGTACCGCTCGTCTACGTCGGAGTGTCCGTCGTGGCGCTGATGGCGGTCCCTGTGGCGCAGACCCCCGACGGCCCGCAGACGGCGCTCGGCACCACGTACCTGGAGGACCCCGTGCTGGGGGTGGTCCAGAACTTCGATCCCGCCTGGCTCTCGACCGTGATGCAGGCGGCCGTGGTCGCCGTCGTGCCGGCGGCGCTCATCTGGGCCGCGAACACGGCGATGCTCGGGCTCTCCCGCCACGTCTACACCCTGGCGAGGAACCGTCAGATCCCGAGCTGGCTGGGCAAGCTCAACCGGCGCTACCAGACCCCGCACGTAGCGATCGTCGCCGCGGCGGTGATCGCGATCGGGCTGATCGCCCCGACGGACGTGTCGCTGCTCGGTGGGCTGTTCGCCTTCGGGGCGACGATCGCGTTCACGATCGCCCACGTCTCGATCATCCGCATGCGGTTCACCGAGCCGGACTGGCCGCGTCCCTTCCGGATCCCCTTCGACATCAGCTTCAGAGGCGCCCGGGTGCCGCTGCCGACCGTGATCGCCGCCGTGCTCACGGCGCTCGCCTGGGTGAGCGTGATCGTCTACCACGACACCGCCCGTTGGGTCGGCGGCGGCTGGATGCTCTTCGGGCTGGTCGCCTACGTGATCTACCGCAAGGGCGTCGAGGGGATGAAGCTGACGGAGCGGGTCGAGGTGCCGGCCGCCGCGCTGGTCAAGAACGTCGCCGATGCCGAGTACGGCGACATCCTCGTGCCGGTGTTCGGAACCAAGCTCGACGACGACATCGTCGGCACCGCGGGGCGGCTGGCCGACGCGGCCGACACGCCCGGGGAGGCGGTGCCGCGGCTGGAGGTGATCTACGTGATCGACCTGCCGCTGACCGTGCCCCTGGACTCGCCCCCGCCGCCGGATCGCGCCGAGGCCGCGAACGCGGCGCTCGAGCGCGCCAGGCAGGTCGGGGAGGAGTACGACACGGTCGAGGTCCTCCCCTCGGTCGTCCGCGCGCGCTCGATCGGCGCCGGGATCGTCGAGGCGGCGCGCGACCGCGGCGTCGAGATGATCGTCATGGGCGCCGAGCCGCCCACCAGGATCCGAGGCGGGGCGATCCTCGGTGGGCTGGGAGGCTCGCGGCCGGCCGAGATCGGGCCCGTGACCGAGTACGTGCTCCGCCGCGCGCCATGCCGGGTGCTGGTCACCGCGCCGCACAGCGACGGCTCGCAGCGCAGACGGGCGGCCTCGGCCTCGGCGGCGCCGGAGGAAGCGATCGGCCGCGAGGGCGCGCTGCCGGTCGGGGAGTAGGCGACACCCAGGCACGACGGCGCGCGGACTAAGATCAGCCCATGTTCGTCGTCATCGTCGGGGCGGGCCGAGTCGGCTCCTCGGTAGCCCGCAGCATGCTCGCGGAGGGACACGAGGTGTCCTGCCTCGACGAGGACCCCGAGTCCCACGCGCGCCTCGAGATCGGGCTCGAAAAGCCCTGGGAGGACATGGGCGGCCACTTCACGGTCGGCACGGCGCTGGAGGTGGAGGCGCTGACCGCGGCGGGGATCGAGCGCGCGGACGTCTTCGTCGCCTCCACCAACGGCGACAACACCAACATCATCATCGCCCAGATGGCGAAGCGCCGGTTCAACGTGCCGAAGGTGATCGCCCGCATCCTCGACCCCTACCGGGCGAAGTGGTACGCCGACCAGGGGCTGGACACGATCTGCCCGACGCGGGTGGCGATCGAGATGCTGGAGGCGGAGATCCGAGCCGCGGCGCAGCGCGGGTCGACGCCGGTGGCCGGGGCCGTCGACCACGAGGACGCGGACCTCTAGGCCCGGGATGGCGCAGCGCAAGTACATCATCATCGTCGGGGCCGGCAAGGTGGGTTGGAACCTGGCGCGCGAGCTGCTCGAGAAGGGCAGCGAGGTGACCCTGATCGAGTCGAACCGCGAGCGCTACCTGACGGTCGAGCAGGAGCTCGAGCACAACATCCAGTACGGCGACGCCTCGGAGCTGTGGGTGCTGGAGCGGGCTGGGATCTCGCGCGCCGACATGGTGATCGCGGTCACCGGCGACGACGAGGACAACATGCTGATCTGCCAGGTGGCGAAGGAGAAGTACCTCGTCGACAGGATCATCGCCCGGGTCAACAACCCCCGCAACCGGGAGACCTTCGACCTGCTCGGGATCAAGCCGGTGGTCTCGGCGACCGACCTGATCCTGCGGCTGATCGAGCACGAGGTGCCCGAGTACGGCCTCGTCCATCTGCTCGACCTGCCCGAGCAGCGACTCGAGATCATCGAGATGGAGCTGCAGTCGGACTCGCGCGCCGCGGGCGTGCGGGTCGGCGACCTGGCGATGCCGGAGGGGAGCCTGCTGATCTCGGTGTTGCGCGAGGACAGCGGCTTCGTGCCCAACGCCGAGACCGTGCTCCAGGCCGGCGACGAGATCCTCGCGGTCCTCGACCCGCGGATGGAGGAGGACCTGACCGCGTACTTCGGGCCCGACGGTAGCTCCGGCGAGTAGGGGGTAGGGATTCGGCGTGGCCGAGCGAGCGGTTGACTTCCTGATCGTCGGCGGCGGCCTCGCCGGGGCCTACTGTGCCTCGGAGCTGCGCAAGCAGGGGGCGGAGGGTTCGATCCTGCTCGCCGGCCGCGAGCCCGAGCCGCCGTATGAGCGCCCGCCGCTGTCGAAGGAGTACCTGCGCGGCGAGGCGTCGCGCGAGGACGCGCACGTCAACCCGGCCGGGTGGTACGAGGAGAACGACGTCGAGCTGCTCACGCGCACGAACGTGATGGCGATCGATCCCGATGCGAGGACCGCGAAGCTGCAGGGTGGGGAGGAGGTCGGGTTCGGCAAGGCGCTGCTGGCGACGGGGGCGAACGTCAACATCCTCCGGGTCGAGGGCGCGGAGCTGGAGGGGATCCACTACCTGCGCGCGTTCGGGAACTCTGACGCGATCCGCGAGGAGGCGGCCGACGCCGGGCGCGTGGTGATGATCGGCGGCAGCTACATCGGCTGCGAGGTCGCGGCCTCGCTGCGGGCGATGGGGGCGGAGGTGAGCATCGTGATGCTCGAGGACGTGGCGCTCTCGCGCACGTTCGGCGAGGAGGCGGGGCGGTACTTCCACGACAAGCTGATCGATCACGGGATCGAGATCTTCGGCCGCGAGGAGCTGGAGGCGTTCGAGGGCGACGGCCGGGTGAGCGCCGTGGTGACCAAGTCCGGCCGCACGGTCGAGGGTGATGCGGTCGTCGTCGGCGCGGGCGTGAGGCCGGACACGATGCTCGCCGACCGCGCCGGGCTCGAGGTCGACAACGGGATTGTCTGCGACGCGAGGCTGGAGAGCTCGGTGCCGGGGATCTTCGCCGCCGGCGACGTCTGCTCCTACGACAGCGTCGTCCACGGGCAGCGGCTGCGGGTCGAGCACTGGGACGTCGCCCTGCAGCAGGGCCGCCACGCTGCGCGGGCCATGCTCGGCTCCGAGGAGCCGTACCGCGAGGTGCCGTACTTCTTCAGCGATCTGGCCGATTGGGCCTCGCTCGAGTACGTCGGGCCCGCCTACGAGTGGGACGAGGTGGTGTGGCGCGGCGACCCGGCGGCGGACGAGTTCAGCGCCTGGTACCTGGCGGGCGGCGCGGTCAAGGGCACGCTCGCGGTCGGCCGCTCCGAGGACCTCGTCCACGCCCGGACCCTGATCGAGACGGGCGCCGACCTCTCGGCGCACAGGGACGCCCTCGCGGACCCCGATTCAGAGCTCGAATCGATCGGGCAGTAGCGGCCCGAACCGCTATTTTGTCTGCGGGCTCCGGCCCGCGATGCGCCCTGGTGTAACGGCAGCACGCCTCGCTCTGGACGAGGTAGTTGGGGTTCGAATCCCTGGGGCGCAATCCAGAAGCCTTCCTTATATCGGTCTGGTCTGTCCGGCACGGATGCGAACATGTGTTCGTGCATGCTAAGGGCAGAAGACGGTTCGCCGGCCGATTGGAGTCGACCCGCGAGGCAGTTGCGCGCCTTGTCGAGGCTGGACGCTCACGGCCCGAGATCGCGCGCGAACTCGGTGTTTCCAAGGCGACGTTGGCGTACCACTTCCGGAAGCTGGGCGTTGCCCCCGATGAGCGCTTCGCTCGGCGATATGACTGGGAGGCGATTCAACGTGCATACGACTCCGGCCTCTCGATGAGGCAGTGCGCCGCGCGCTTCGGCTTCAGTAACGCGGCATGGCACAAGGCGGTCCAGCGCGGGGAGTTATCCCCCCGGCCAACCGCTATGCCGATCGAGGATCTGCTGGTCGCCGACCGTCGGCAGACCGGCCGAAACCACCTGGAAGCTCCGGTTGATAGCCGAAGGGTTGAAGGAGGATCGCTGTGAAGTGTGCGAGATCACTGAGTGGCTCGACCTTCCCCTCACGATGCAACTCCATCATCGCAACGGCGATAAGCACGACAATCGGTTGGAGAATCTCCAGCTTCTCTGTCCCAATTGTCATGCCCACACGGACAACTGGGGCGGTCGGAACAAGGGGCGTTCGATCCGCGACGCATGAGCCCTCACGGGAGCTGCGGTGATGAAAACCGCTGCCCACGGGTAGTTATCCCTGCCGGTGCGACCAACCCCTTTGTTACTTTGAGCACGCTATGGACGTTTATCAGCGCAGGCGCCTAGTCGCGCTGAGCGCGATCGCCCTGATTTTCATCGTCTTCGTGCTGCTGATCCGCAGCTGCGGGGGCGACGATCAGACGACGACCGCAACCCCGCTCGCCGGCGCCACAGGCACCGGCGGCGCGACGGTGCTCGCGGTGGCCGACTACATCGCCGCGGCCGACCCGATCTGCCTGCAGGCAAACACGTCGCTCGCCAACGTCGACGAGACCGACCCGGTGCAGGCCGACAACGAGAAGGCCCAGATCGTCGCCGGCGAGGTGCAGCAGCTGCAGACGCTCGGCCAGCCCGCGGATGGCACCGACAAGCTCAACAAGTTCCTCTCCGACCTGCAGAAGCAGGCGACCGCCTACCAGGACCGCTCCACGGCTGGCGACCGCGGGGACGACGCCGCGGTCGCCGAGCTCGACACGACGATCGACCAGACGGGGACCGACGTGGCCGACGCGGCCGACGCCTTCGGCTTCAAGGTCTGCGGCGACCTGACCAAGGTGGGCGACTCCAGCGGCGGCGGCGGCGGAGGCACCACCTCGACCGATACGGGTGGCACCGCCACCCCGACCACGACGATCGCCCCGGCGACGACCACGACCCCGGTCCCGGTCGCGCCGCCGACCGACCAGGGCGGCACGGCAACCCCGGCGCCGACGCCTGCGCCCACCGACGGTGGGACCGGCGGCACGGGCTCCAGCTCGGGCGGGGTCAGCCCCTAGATGGGCTAAGCGGACCGCTCAGGCCGCGGCGGACTCGGCCCAGCTGCCGTAGAGCTCGGCGTAGCGCCCGCCGGCGTCGATCAGCTCCTCGTGGGTGCCGGACTCGGCGATCCGGCCGTGCTCGAGGACGACGATCCTCCCGGCCCGGCGGATAGTCGAGAGGCGGTGGGCGATCACGATCGCGGTCCGTCCCGCGAGCAGGCGCTCGAGCCCGCGCTCGATCACCCGCTCGGTGCGCACGTCGATGTTCGAGGTCGCCTCGTCGAGGATCAGGATTCGCGGCTCGGCGAGCAGCGCTCGGGCGAAGGCGACCAGCTGGCGCTGGCCGGCCGAGAGGTGGGCGCCGCGCTCGCCGACCTCCGTGTCGAATCCCTGCGGCAGGCGCTCGATGAACTCGACCGCACCGACCGCCTGCGCCGCCGCGACGATCTCCGCGTCCTCGGCGTCGGGGCGCCCGAAGGCGATGTTGTCGCGCACCGAGCCGGAGAACAGGAACCCCTCCTGGGGCACGATCCCGAGCTGGCCGCGCAGGCTCGCCGAGCGCAGGTCGCGCAGGTCGTGCCCGTCGACGAGCAGCCGCCCGCGCTGCGGGTCGTAGAAGCGCGCGATCAGCTTCGCCAGGGTCGACTTGCCGGCTCCGGTCTCGCCGACGAGGGCGACGGTCTGGCCGGCCGGAATCCGCAGGTCGATCCCCTCCAGCGCCCAGCCGGGATCGTCGGCGAGCTCCGATGCCACCGCGTCGCCGCCCCGCGCGTAGGAGAACCAGACCTCCTCGAGCTCGATCTCGCCGCGCAGCTGGCCGGGGTCGATCGCGGTCTCGGAATCGACCATGTCGGGCTCGGTGTCGAGCAGGTCGAAGATCTTGTCCAGCGCCGCCATCCCCTGCTGGTAGGTCGTGTACAGCTGCGAGATCTGCTGGATCGGGTCGAAGAACTGGCTCAGATAGCCGATGAAGGCGACGACGACGCCGAGCGCGATCTGGCCGTCGATCGCCTGATAGCCGCCGTAGAGGATGATCGCCGCCGTCCCGATCGCCGAGAGCAGCTCGACGGCGGGGAAGTAGGAGGCGTTGAGATAGACGGTCTTCAGGTTGACCACCCGGTTCGCCTCGTTGAGCTCCGTCATCCGGCTCACGTGGCGGTCCTCGCGCCCGAACGTCCGCACGACCCGGATCCCCGACAGCGTCTCCTGCAGGTACGCGGTGATGTCGGCGATCCTCTCGCGGGTCATGCGGTAGGCCCCCGACGAGGCGACCCGGAAGATCAGGCTGCCGACGAGCAGCAGCGGGAAGGTGATGAAGGTGACGAGGGCCAGCTGAACGTCGAGGGCGAGCAGGATGACGACGACTCCGAGCAGCGTCAGCGTGCTGGAGAACAGCGTGATCACGCCGTCGGTGACGAGGCTGTCCAGCGCCTGCACGTCGTTGGTCATCCGCGAGATCAGCACCCCGGGCTTGCGGCGCGTGAAGAAGCCGATCGACATCTTCTGGACGTGGACGTAGATCCGCTCGCGCAGGTCCTGCAGCGCCCGCTGGCCGACCCAGCCGACCAGGTAGGTCTGCGCGTACGACGCCGCCCAGTAGATCGCGACGGAGGCGATGAAGACGATCACGATCACGGTCAGGGCGCTCTCGTCGCCGGCCTGGATGCCGCTGTCGATCGCCCTGCCGGCCAGGTACGGCGGCGCCAGCGCGGCCGCGGTGGCGATCAGCAGCGCGATCGTCATCAGGACCACCTGGAGCCGGTAGGGGCGCAGGAGGCCGAGCAGCCAGCGGACCTTGCGCGCCCGCTCGTCCTCGCCGCGCAGCAGGCCCCAGATGTCGCGCATCATCAGCAGCGTGCCGGCCAGCCGCCCGGGCTGGTTGGCCTGATCCTCGGTCTCCTCCGCGACGTCGGAGCCCTGCGTCTCGGGATCTCGCTTGGCCTCGCTCATAGACGCGCCAGCTCCTCTCGCTCCTCCAGGTCGCGCTGGAGGAAGAGCACGTCCTCGCAACCGAACTCGGCGATCTCGGCGTAGAGCGGGCAGCGCTGGAGCAGCTCCTCGTGGGTGCCACGGTCGACGATCCGCCCCGCCTCCATGACGACGATCTCGTCGGCCAGCGAGATCGTCGAGAGCCGGTGCGCGACCACGAATGTGGTCCGCCCGGCCATCGCCTCGCGCAGCCCCTGCTTGATCGCCTCCTCGGTGGTCGCGTCAACCGAGGAGGTCGCGTCGTCGAGGACCAGGATCCGCGGCTCGGCGATCAGCGCCCGCGCGATCGCGACCCGCTGGCGCTGGCCGCCGGAGAGGGTGAGCCCGCGCTCGCCCACCACGGTCTCGTACCCGTCGGGCAGGGCTTCAATGAAGTCGTGCGCCTGGGCGCGCCGCGCCGCCACCTCGATCTGCTCCGGGGTCGCGTCGGGGCGCCCGTAGGCGATGTTGTCGGCGACCGTGGCGGAGAACAGGAACGGGTCGTCGGCGACGAACGCAATCTGGCGGCGCAGCGAGGAAACGTCGACGCTGCGCAGATCGGCTCCGTCGACGCAGACGGCTCCATCCGTGGGGTCATAGAGGCGCGCGATCAGCGCCACGAGGCTGGTCTTGCCGGACCCGGTCGGCCCGACGAGCGCGATCGTGCTCCCGGCCGCGACGCTCAGGTCGATGCCCTGCAGCGATGGAGCGCCGCCGTCGTAGCGCAGGCCGACGCCGTCGAACTCGACCGCGCCCGGGCCCGGGGGCAGCGGGGGCGCGTCGGCCGGGCTGACGATCCGCGGCTCGCGGTCGAGGATCTCGAACATGCGGTTGCCCGAGGCGACCGCGCGCTGCGACATCCCGAGCGCCATCCCGAGCATCCGCATCGGGCCCA
>JAWVFH010000031.1:0-67972 GCA_033856255.1 Solirubrobacterales bacterium
CGCGCGCCGGCACTACGCCGGCGCGCGCGAGACTTGCTGCGCTGACGGCCGCGCTCTGCGCCGCAGCGCTGATCGCGCCTGCGAGCGCCGGGGCCCACCCGGCGCTGCTGCAGGCTTCACCCACCGCCGGCCTGGTGGCGCCGCAGGCGCCGCGGGCGATCGAGCTGTCGCTCTCGGAGGCCGCGGTCCCCTCGGGCTCGCGGATCGAGCTCTCCGAGCTCGCCGGCGACCCGGTGCCGCTCGGCGAACCGCGCGCGCGCAGCGGCGGCACGACGCTCTCGGCGGCGCCGGACCATGTGCTCGACCCCGGCGTCTACGAGGTCCGCTGGTCGGCCCTCGGCGCGGACGGCCACACCGTCGGCGGCCGCTTCGCCTTCGGCGTCGCCGGCAAGCACGGCGAGGACCCGCCGGGCGTCCAGGCCCTGGTCGCCTACGGCTCGCGCGGCGGCCCCGGCGAGCAGACCGCCGCGGGCGAGGGAGCGTTCTCGGTCATCGCCCGCTGGCTCGGGATCGCCGCGGCGGCCTTCCTGCTCGGCGGCTGGGCGCTGCTGGCGCGCCTGGAGCGCGCCGGCCGCGGCGGCGCTCCGGGGCTCGGCGAGGATGAGATCGGCGCTGGGCGCGAGCGCTGGCGCACGCTGACGCCGCCGGTCTGGGCGCTGCTCCTGCTCGCCTCCTCGGGCTCTGCCCTCAGCGCCGCCTGGGCCGGGGCGGGCTCGCAGCTCGACCTCGGCACGCTGCTCGATTCGGCCAGCGGCCGCGGGATCGCGATCCAGTTCGGGCTCCTCGTCCTGATCACGCCGGCGCTGGTCGTGCTCGGCCGCCGCCCGGCCGCGCGGGATCTGGCGCTCGCCGCCGGCGGTGCCGTCGTCCTCGTCTCCGACGCGCTCGTCGGCCACGTGCAGACGGTCGGCGACGGCAAGGGCCTCGCCGCCTTCGCGGCGGTTCTGCACTCGTGCTCGGCCGGGATCTGGTTCGGCGGCCTGCTGGCGCTGATCGCCGTCACCCGTCGGGCGGCCCCCGGCCCCAGACCCGCCCTTGCGGCCTCGGCGCGTGCCTTCGCACCGGTCGCGGCCGCGGCGCTGGCGGTCTCCGTGATCACCGGCGTGGTCGCCGCGCTGCGCGAGCTCGACGACGTCTACTTCCTGCGCTGGTCGGGCTACGGCAACCTGGTGATCGTCAAGGCGGGCCTGGTCGCGGTCGCGGCCGCGATCGGGGGGTTCGTCGCCCTGCGCGCTCGCCGCGGCGCCGAGCCGCGCGGGCGGCCGCTCGCCCTCGAGGCCGGGGTGCTGGCGCTCGTCGTCATCGCCGCGGCGGCGCTCTCCGGGCTCGTGCCCGGCCGCGGCCAGGCGCTACCCGCCGAGCGCGGCAACCTCCTGCCCGGACCGGCGCTGGCGAGCGCGATCGTCGACGGCGGGCCGGTGCGGGTGACGCTGGCGCCGGCGCGCGCCGGAGCGAACGTGATCAGCGCCGTGCAGGAGCCCGCTCCGGGACGGCAGACGGTGCGCGAGCCCAGCGCGGTGCGGGCTCGGCTGACCTGCGAATGCACGAGCTCGCCGATCGAGGCGACGCTCGATCGTGGCTCGGGCGGCGCCTGGAGCGCCGATGTCGAGCTGCCCGCTGACGGGACCTGGTTCGCTCGCGTCCAGCTCGACGACAGCCAGGCATCGGCGGTGGCGTTGCCGGTGGGCGTGCCCAGCGCCCCGGGGCCGGCGCCGCTGAAGGTGCTCGCGATCGCGGACCTGAGCGGCCGCGACGCGGCCGAGTGCCGCTCGCACCTGCTCGGCGTCGAGCTCGCGGTCGGCCGGCTGAACGCCCTCGGCGGCGTCGACGGAGGCCGCAAGGTCGTCCTCGACGCCCTCGACTCCGGCGGCTCGGCGACCCGCGCCGCCGAGCTCGCCCGGGCGGAGCTCGACCAGGGCGGGGTGCTGGCGATGGTCGGCGCCTGCGGCGAGGGGGCGGCGACCGCCGTCACCGCCGCCTCCGACGCGGGCGTGCCGTCGATCGTCGCCGATCCCTCGGTCGCCCAGGTATCCGCCCCCGGCGTCTTCCGCCTCGCCGGGGACCCCTACGCCGAGGGCTACGCGCAGGCTCAGTACATCGAGCAGGTCGCCGCCGCCTCGGCCGAGTCGGACGTTGTCCGGGCGGTGCGGACCGGGACGCCGTCCAACGGCCGGCTGCTCGAGGGCCTGCGCGCCGGGCTCGCCGACACCGAGCTGAAGCTGGAGCCGATTCCCGAGCGGGCGATCTCCAGCGGCCCGGGCCCGCTGGCGGCCACGCTCGACCGCTCGGCGGCCGCGGCCGTCGTGCTCGACGGCGACCCCGACCGGCTCGCCTCCGACCTGCGGGGCCTGGGTGCGGAGCGGCTCGACTTCGCGACCGCGCCGGTGATCGCGGACTCGTCGGTCTTCTCCGAGCAGCTGGTGCGCCGCAGCGGCGCGATCGGGCGGATCGGCGCCCTCCAGGGGGCGACCGAGGTGGCGCCCGACAGCGCGATCGCGGCGACCTACGCCCGCGCCGTCCCGGCGCTGTATCCGGGCGAGCTGCCGACGCTCGACGGCCTGCGCGGCTACGTCGCCGGCCTCGCGCTCGCCGACGGCCTCGCGGACGGGGTCGAGCCGGACAGCGTCATCGCCCGCCTCGTCCAACCGGCGCCGTTCGCCGACGCGCTGCTGGCGCCGTGGCGAAGCGACGCCCCCGCCGCCGGGTCGTCGCGCTTCGAGTTCCTGAAGGCGAACTTCCTTCCCCCGACGCTGATTCCGACCTCCGCCGGCGGCGAGTCGCAGAGCGGCGACTACTTCACCGACGGAACCTGGAGCCGCGTCAACGCCGATCCCCTCGGGCCGCCGTTCGAGCAGCCCGTGCCCCCGCTCGCGGACACGAGCTGATCATGGAGGGGCTGGGGTTCGAGGCGACGGGGGAGACCGGACTCGCGACGACCGCGCCTCCCTGGCGGTCGGGCGGGCGCGCTCGTGGCTCGGACCGGCCTGACGGGCGCGCCCGCCGGACTCGCCGGCGGCGCCCGCGCGAGCGGATCGAGCAGCTCGGCGGGATGGCCGCGCTCGCCGGGCGCACGCTGATCGCCGCGGCGCGTCCGCCGTTCGCGTGGCGGGGCCAGTTCGTGATCCAGTGCATCTTCGTCCTTCGCGTCTCGGCGATCCCGATCGCGCTCGCGCTCGCCGCCTGGGGCTTCTCCGGGCCGGGCCTGCAGGCGGGCAACTTCCTCGCCACGCTCGGCGGCATCGACCGCTCCGGCGGCTTCATGGTCGTCGCGATCGTGCGCGAGTTCGGCACCTTCGTCACCGCGACGATCGTCGCCGGGATCGCCGGCACGACGATCACCGCCGAGCTCGGGACGCGCAAGTTCCGCGAGGAGCTCGACGCGCTCGCGGTGATGGGCGTCGAGCCGATCACCTATCTCGTCGTCCCGCGGGTGCTGTCGCTGACGGCGATGCTGGTCGTCCTCGATCTGCTCGCCCTCGTCTTCGGCGTCGCCGGCGGCTACGTCGCCGCGGTCGTCGTGCTCGGCGACACGAGCGGTGCGTTCCTGCACAGCTTCTTCGCCAACACCACCGTCCTCGACCTGGTCGCGGCGGTGATCAAGATGGCCGTCTTCGGCTTCCTGATCGGCGTCATCTGCTGCTACAAGGGGCTCGCGGCGAGCGGCGGGGCGGCGGGGGTCGGCCGCGCTGTGAACGAGGCCGTGGTCGCTTCGCTGGTCGCGATCTTCACCGTCAACCTCGTCTACACCCAGTACTTCCTCGCCGCCTACCCCGAGGTCAATGTCCTCCGGTGAGCGGCGAGGTCAACACCCGCGCCGACATCGAGCGGCTGGAGGCGGAGGAGGCGGGCTCGGCGCCGCGCGGGCCGCTGGAGACGATCGGCGGGATCGCCGCGCTCGCCTGGCAGGCGCTGCGCGAGTTCCGCCACTGGCCGGCGTTCCTGAGCGAGGGCCTGCGCCAGGCGTCGCTGATCGCGACCGGCAGCGTGCTCGTGATCCTGGCGATCTCGTTCCTGGCCGGTGGCTCCTGCGGGCTCGAGTCGACTTCGCTGGCCCGAGCCTTCGGTACGAGGCCGATCGGCGCCGGCTTTTCCAGCTGGTGCACGCTGCGCGAGGTCGTCCCGTTCGTCTTCGGCTACATCCTCGCGGCCAAGGTCGGGTGCGGGATCGTCGCCGAGCTCGGGGCGATGCGCGTCAACGAGGAGGTCGACGCGCTCGAGGCGATGGGAGTCCGCCCGCTCGCCCACCTGGTCTGCTCGCGGCTGCTCGGGGCGGCGATCGTGCTCCCGTTCGCCTACCTGCTGGCGATCGGGAGCTCCTACCTGGCCGCCTACCTGATCTCGGCGAAGCGCTTCGGCGACGTCTCGCAGGGGACCTGGTCGCTGTTCTTCTACCTCTTCCAGGACCCCGTCGATCTCGTCTACTCGCTGGTCAAGGGCATGGTGATCAGCGTCTTCGTGATCACGACCGCGGTCTTCTTCGGCTACACCGTGCGCGGCGGGCCGGCCGAGGTCGGGGTTGCCACCGCCCGTTCGATGGCGGTCAACATCGTCGCCGTCACCGTGATCTCGATGGCGGGGACGCTCGTCTTCTGGGGAGCCAACCCGCGGATCCCGTTCGGGTGACGCGGTGGCTCTGCGCGAGACCTCCAACCGTGCGGCGACCGTGGTCGCAGCGCTCCTGCTCACGGCGCTTGCCGCCGTCTGGCTGGCGCGCTCGGGCTCTGACGGCTACGAGGTGACCGCGGTCTTCGACCAGGTCAACGGCCTGGTCGAGGGTGCGGACGTCACCGCCGCCGGCACCGTCGTCGGCAGCGTCGAGCGGATCGCGCTCGGCGACGACGGCCTGCCGCTGGTGACCCTGCGGATCGACGGCAATTACCGGCTCGAGCGCGGGGCCACGGCCGAGATCCGCGAGGGCTCGGCCGCCGGGCAGGTGAACCGGACGGTTCAGGTCGAGCGCGGCGATGGCCCCGAGCTCGCCGACGGCGCGACGCTGGGCCTCGCCCGCACCGACCAGCCGGTCGAGGCGGACCAGGTGCTGTCGATGCTCGACCGGCCCACGCGGACGCAGGTGGAGAGCGCCCTCGCCAGCCTCGCCAAGGCGACCGGCGGCGAGGGGCAGGACCTGCGGGCGAGCCTCGCTCGCAGCACGGCGGCGATCGGCAACACCGCCAACCTGGCGGCTGAGATTGGCGCCGACGGCGAGGCGCTGCGGACTGCGATCGACCGCGGCGGCGAGCTGGTGGCCGCCCTGGCCGGAAGCCGGGATCGCCTGACCGCGACCGCGGAGCGCCTGCGCTCGGCCCTCGGCGTCGCCGCCGCCCGCCAGACGGAGCTGCGCAGGATCGCGGAGCGCCTGCCGGCCGGGCTCACCGCCCCACGCCAGGCGCTCGAGCGCCTCGACGCCACGGTGCCGGTCCTGCGGGCGCTGGTCGCAGGCGCCGGGCCCGGGGTCGAGAAGCTGGTCGGCTTCAGCCGCGCGCTGCGCCCGGCCCTCGCCGAGGCGGCGCCCGCGCTGGATCAGGCGTCGGCGCTGGTCGGGGACGCTCCGCACCAGCTCGCGCGACTCGATCCGCTGCTCGCCGCGGCCCAGCCGACCCTCCGCACGCTCGACCCGGTGCTGCGCTCCTCCGGCCCGATCCTCGACGAGGCCAGGGTGCGGATGCCCGACTTCTTCTCCTTCTTCTCCAACTGGGCGGACTTCACCTCGGTCTACGACGCCAACGGCCATGCCGCCCGCGTCGGGCTGGTCCTGCCGCCGGCGCCCGAGAACTCGATCGACGGATCCGACCCCGGCGCCGGGAACCTGATCGCCCCGTTCGTCCGCACGCCGGGTGTGCTCGAGGGCGAGCCGTGGCAGGACTACCAGGACTCGTTCCTGTTCGGGGCCGGGGAATGAGGGGGCGACGCCGCTCGCGGCTCGCCCGCCTCTCCGCCCCGGCGGCGGCCCTGCTGCTCGCCGGCGCGGCGGCCGTGTCCCTCGGGGTCAGCGGAGGTGACGCCTCCGATCGGGTCGTGCGGGCCGAGTTCACCAACGCCCGCGGCCTGGTCGAAGGCAACGACGTCCGCGTCGGCGGGGCACCCGCCGGCACAGTCGAGAGCCTCGAGCTCACCCCGGGCGGAACGGCGATGGTGACGATGAGCCTCCACGACGGGATCGAGCCGCCGCGCGCCGACGCGACCGCCGCGATCCGGCCGGTCGACCTGATCGGCGACAACTACGTCGCCCTCGACCCGGGCACCGACCCGGCGCCGCTCAGCGGTCCGATCGCCACCGACCGGACGCTGAACGCCCCCCGCCTCGACGACCTCCTGCGCTCCTTCGACGAGCCCGAGCGCGAGGGGATCAAGGCGATCCTGGTCGAGGCGGGCGTGGCGCTCGATGGCCGCGGCGCGGACCTCAACCGGGCCGCGCTCGCCCTCCGCCCGGCGCTGCGGGCCGCCGACTCGGTCACCGCCGAACTCGGCTCGCAGGCCGCCGACCTGCGCCGCTTCGTCAGCGACGCGCAGGCGCTGACCGCGCAGGCGGCGAGCCGCGACGACGACCTCGGCCGCCTCGTCTCCGGCCTCGCCTCGACCCTGCGTGCGAGCGCCGACCATTCGGCCGCGCTCGATGCCGCCCTCGCGGAGCTGCCGGGGAGCGTCGCCGACCTGCATCGGCTGGCGCCGCGGCTGACCGCCTTCGCCCAGGAGGCCCTGCCGCTGGCGCGCTCGCTCGAGCGCTCGGCGCCGGGGCTGGCGCGCGCGACGCAGAGCGCGGCGCCGTTCCTGAGCACCGCGGGCGAGACGATCGCCGCGCTCGACCCGGCGATCCAGCGCGGGACCGAGCTGCTCGACCGCGCCGATCCCACCCTGGCCGCCTTCGACGGCGCCTTCGAGCGGATCGCCGCTACCGCGCCCACCTACCGGACGTTCCTCGACGCCCTGGTCCCGGCGGCGCCGGCGATCTCGAAGGGCTTCTTCGTCAACTTCCCCGACCAGGCCGCGGAGCCCGGCCGCCAGCCGTTCGACCGGTTCACCGATCCCCGCCGCCACTACTGGCGCGGGGCGGCCGTGTTCAGCTGCCAGTCGTTCGGCCTCCCGATCGAGCCCGGCTGCCTGGAGCGCTTCCTCGGCGGCGGCGACTCCGCGCGGGCTCGCGGGCACGGTGGCCGCGGAGCCGGCAGCGCGGACGCCGGCGATCAGACCGGCTCGGCGCCGCAGGGCGCCGGGTCGGCGCCGGGCGACGCCGCCGCTCCGGACACAGGCGGGGCCCCGACCCTGCCGTCGACGCCACAGCTTCCGGGCGGCGACCCGGCCCAGCCAATCGGCGACCTCCTCGACGCGCTGCTCGGCCCGTGAGGCGGAGTCGGACAGGTCACCTGGCGCTCGGCATCGTGGTGCTGTTGGTCGGCGCGCTCGCCGTGGTGATCTCGATCACCGCGATCAACGGGCTGCCGTTCAGCCACCCCTACCGGGTCGACGCGATCGTCCCCGGGTCGGGGCCGATCGTCCGCCCGGGAGACGAGGTCCGCGTCGCCGGCCGGCGGGTCGGGGAGGTGCGCGAGGTCGAGCCGGCTCCGGGCGGGCGCCGGGTGACGATGGAGCTCAGCGAGGGCGAGGTCGGCCCCGGGGCGACGGCGACCGTCCGCCTGCGCGGCCTTGCCGGCGCCGTCTTCGTCGAGCTCGACCCCGGCGACGCCGCTGCCGCCGATCCGGACGGGGCCACGATCCCGCGCCCCGACACCGCCTCGGGGGTGCAGCTCACCGACGTGATCGAGGGATTCGACACCAACACGCGCACGGCGCTGCGGCGCGCCGCCACCGGCTACGGCGCCGGGATCGCCGGCCGGGGGCCGGAGCTGAACCGGGCGCTGGCGGACCTGCCGCCGGTGCTGGAGGGAGTGACGCCGCTGCTGCGGGCCCTCGATCCGAGGCCGGGGGCGCTCTCCGCCCTGGTCGCCGACGCCGGGACCGTGACGGGCGCGCTCGGCGCCGGCGCGCCCGCCCTGGCCGAGCTGATCACCGCCTCGCGCGAGCTGTTCGAAGCGACCGCGAGCGAGCGCCGCGCGCTCGGCGACTCAATCGAGGCGGCGCCGGGCGCCCAGAGCGAGCTCGCGAAGCTGACCCCCCGCGCCGCCCCGCTGCTCGACGACCTGGTGACCACCAGCCGCCAGCTGACCCCCGCCGCGCAGGAGCTCGAGCGCGCGCTGCCGGCCGTCAACGGCGTCCTCGACCGCGGCCCCGAGCTCGGTGGCCTGGCCCGGCTGGCCGCCCAGGCCTCGCCGCTGCTCGACGCCGCCGACCCGCTGCCCGCCGCCTACGAACCCGCGGCGCTGACGCTGGCGCCGCTCGTCGACGCGGGCGAGCCTCTGGCCGAATACGCGGGCCGATACCGCGACGAGATCTTCAACGGGCCGTACGGCTTCACCACCTGGGGCGGCTTTACCTACGAGCAGGGTGAGGCGAGCGGGGCGAAGGCGGTTCGCTTCGCGCCCGTGTTCACGTGCGCCCCGGGCCGCGACCCCTATCCGGCGCCCGGCGAGGCGGCGAACGATCGGCAGCCATGCAACGGCTGAGCAGAAGAGCCCTCGGCGCGGCGATCCTCGCGACCGCGGTCGCCGCGGTGCTGATCGCCTACACCGGCCTCAATCCGTTCGACGGGCGCCAGACCGTGCGGGCCGAGTTCGCCGACGCCTCCGGGATCGGCGTTGTCGGCCAGGACGTGCGGATGGCCGGCGTGCCGGTCGGCGAGATCACCGGGGTCGAGCGCGACGGCGACGCGGCGCTGGTGACGATGAAGATCGACGGCGACGCCGGCAAGGTGGGCGCCGACGCGACGGCCGAGCTGCGGCCCAACCTCCCCTTCGAGGGCACCGCGCACGTCGAGCTGCGGCCCGGCAGCCCCGAGGCGGCGCCGCTCGGCGAGGCGACGATCGCCGTCGACCGCACCCGCTCGTACGTCCCCGTCGACGAGGCACTGCGGACCTTCGATTCCGATGTGCGGGAGGCGGTCCCGGCGATCGCCGCCGGATCCGCGGCGACGCTCGACGGGGCCGGGTCGGCGGGGCTGCGCCGCGCGCTGCGCGAATCGCCCGCTCTGCTCGACGACCTCGCTCCGGCGGCGGCCGCCGCCGGCGGATCGCACGGCACCGAGCTGGCCGGGGCGGTGCGCAACCTCGCCGCGACCAGCGACGAGCTGGCGGCCCGCAGCGACCGGCTGGCGCCGCTGCTGGATTCGGCCGACCGCACGCTGGCGGCGATCGAGCGCGACGGCAGCGCCCCGCTCGACAGCAACCTCGCCGAGTTGCCCGAGACGCTCGTTCGCCTCCGCGACGGCGGTGCCGCGCTGGAGACGCTGGTCGCCCGCCTCGACCCGCTTGCGCGGGAGCTCCAGCCCGGCCTCGACGCGCTCGCTCCGACGCTCGCCGAGGCGACCCCGCTGCTGGCCCGCTCGGGGCCCGTGCTGGCGGCGACCACGCCGCTGATCGGCGACCTGCGCGCCGCCCTGCGCTCGGGCGCCGCCGGCGCTGAGCCCGCCCGCTCGGTGCTCGCCGCGCTCGACCCGACGCTCGAGGTGCTCGACCGCTCGCTGCTGCCGGCCCTGCATCGGAACACGGACGAGCTCGGGATTCCGGCCTACGTCTCGTTCCTCAATCTGTTCGGCGGTGGCGGTGGCGCCTCGGCCCCGTTCCAGACCGGCGCCGAGACGACGCCGCTGACCCCCGAGACAGGCCACTTCATGCGCTTCGGGTTGCGCTTCCTAACCGGCGCCGGGCTGCCGCTGCCGCCCTGCGCGCTGCTCGCCCGCGCCGACTCCTCGCTCGCAGCCCAGCTCTCCAAGGCCGGGGGGTGCACACCGTGAGCGCGCCGCGCCCCAGGCGGCTCGGCCGCCTGCGCCGGGCGCTGCGCCCGCGCGGCCCGCAGCCGCGGCTCGGGCGGACGCTGATCGCCCTCCAGGCGCTGGCGGCGCTTGTCTTCGCCGGCTACCTGCTCGCCTCCGAGGGCGTGCGCTCGCCGTTCGCCGACACCTTCACCCTGCGCGCCGAGTTCGCCGACGCCGCCGGCCTGCGGACGGACAACCACTCGCCGGTGACCGTTGCCGGCGTGCCGGCCGGGACGGTCGCGGACGTCTCGTTCGAGAACGGCGTCGCGGTGGCGACGCTCGACCTCGAACCCAGCGCCGCGAGCGCGCTCGGCGACCGCACGACCGCCCGGATCGTCTCCCGCTCGGCCCTCCAGGACCTGACCGTCGACCTCGATCCCGCCGGCGGCCGTCAGCTCTCCGACGGGGCGACGATCGCTCCATCGCGCACCTCGAGCACCGTGGGTGCCGACCGGGTCGTCGGCATCCTCGACGCCGATACCCGGGCGCAGGTCCAGGTCCTGCTGCCGGAGCTGGCGGCGGCGCTGCACGGCCGCGCGCCGCAGCTTCGCGGCGGGCTGGCGGAGCTCGGCCGGACCCTCGACTCGGGCGCCCGGGTGACGGCGGCGCTCGCCGATCGGCGGCGCGAGCTGGTCCGCTTCGTCGACGAGCTCGATTCGGTCTCGGCCCGGCTGGCGGCGCGGCGCGCGCAGCTCGGCGACGCCGTCGACGCGGCCGAGCGCACGCTCGCCGTCACCGCCGGGCGCGATCGTGAGCTCGGCGACTCGTTCTCCCGCCTGCCGGCGACGCTCAGCGAGCTCGACGGCGCGCTGAGCTCGGTGACCGCGCTCTCGAAGCCGCTGGCGCCCGCGCTGACGGAGCTCGAACCTGTCGCCGAGCACCTGCCGGCGGCGCTGGCCGGGCTGCGCGGCCTGGTCCCGGCGGCGAACGGCCTCGTCGACGACCTCGACGGGCTCACGCGCGACGGCGCCGCGCCGCTCGCCCATCTGCGCGAGCTGCTCCAGCGTCTCGGCCCGGCCTCCTCGGCGATCGACGGCTCCGTCTCCGACCTGGAGCCGATCGTGCGCGCGATCGACCGCAACAAGGAGGGCATCGGCGTGCTCGGCGATCGCTTCTCCGGCGTCTTCTCGACCAACGACGCCAACGGCCCGATCCTGCGGGGTCTCGGGTTCTTCGAGCCGTTCACGCCCGAGGACCTCGGCTTCGCCGCCGGCGCGCAGGGCCCGGCTCTGGCCCGCGCCCGGGCGGACTCGGTCGCGGCCCTGACCCGGGTCTGCCTGCACGAGAACCCGGTCGCCTGCCTGGCGCGCTATCTGGTCCCGGGGCTGCCCGGGTTCGTCGGCTCCGCCGACGCGGGGGGCGGCGGATGAACCTGCGAATCCCGCGCGGCGGAGCGATCGGCCTGGCCGTGACGATGGTGCTGGCGGCGGCGTTCTTCCTCTTCCTCCTGGCCCGCTTCGGCGGGCCCTCGGTGCGCCTTTCCCAGCCCTACCGCGTGAGCGCCGCCGTCCCCGACACGCGCGGCCTGGTCAGCCGCTCCGAGGTGCTCGTCCGCGGCGTCCGTGTCGGCGAGGTGGAGAGCGTCGAGGCGCGGGGCGACCGGGCGCTCGTCAGCCTGGCGATCGACGGCGACTACGCGCCGCTGCACCGCGACGCGACCGTGCGGATCGGTGCGAAGACGCTGTTCGGGGAGAGCTACGTCGACCTCGACCCGGGCTCGCCGCGCTCGCCGGCGCTGGCCTCGGGGACGGAATTAGGGCGCGCTGCGGTTCTGCCCGCGGCCGTCGACGTCGACCAGGCGCTCGAGGCGCTGAGGGCGCCGGACCGCGAGCGGCTCGACACGGTGATCGGGGCGCTCGGGGACGGGGCGGCGACCCCGCTCGCCGGCGAGCGGACGAGCGCGACGATCGCCCAGCTCGGGCGTGCGACCTCGGAGCTTCGCGGCCTGGTCGGCATCCTGCGCGGCCAGGGGGAGCGGATCGCCACCGGCGTCGGCGACGCGGGTGAGCTGATGGCGGCGCTGGCGCGCGACGAGGGCGCCCTGCGTGGGATCGTGACCGACGGACGGACGGCCCTGAGCGCGCTCGCCGACCGCGCCCAGCCGCTGCGCGCCGGCCTCGACGAGCTGCCGCGCCTGGTCGAGGCGGCGCGGACCACCCTCGCCGACGCCGGCCCGCTGGTCGACGAGGCCCGCCCGCTGGCGACCCAGCTCGCCGGCGCGGCGCCCGAGCTGCACGCGGCACTCGCCGACCTGCCGCCGGCCGCGGCGGACGCCGACCGCCTGCTCGCCGGCGTCCCCGCGCTCGAGCGGGTGGCGACGCCGTTCATCACTCGCGCGACCGACACGCTGGCGCTCGCGGAGCCGGTCGGCGGACCGCTCGCCGACGCGCTTCGCGACGCCGAGCCGATCGCGGGTTACCTGTCGGACCGCCGCCAGGCGTTCGCGGCCTGGTTCTCGAACACCGCCGACCTCGGTTCGCACCGTGACGCCAAGGGCTACTTCGCCCGCTTCTTCGTCGGCTTCGAGCCCTCGACGGCGCTCGGGCTGCCGGGCGGCCGCTACGAGACCAACGCCTACACGGGCCCCGGCGACGCCGCCGACCCCCAGCCGTACTCGGGCTATCCGCGTCTTCAGCCCTACGACCCGAATGGGGGTCAGGGAGGATGACCCCCCCCACGGTCGCGATCGTCGGCGGCGGAGCGAGCGGCACGCTGCTCGCCGCCCAGTTGCTGCGCCGCCACCATCCGCGCGGCGTCCGCGTGGTCCTGATCGAGCGCCGCCCCGAGGTCGGGCGCGGCGTCGCGTACTCGACCCCGCACGAGTACCACCGCCTCAACGTCCCGGCCGAGCAGATGGGCGCGCTGCCCCGAGACCCGCGCCATTTCATGCGCTGGGCGAGCCGCAACGGCCACGGCGTCGTCGTCGGCGACTTCGCCCCGCGCGGACTGTTCGGCGAGTACCTGGAATCGCTGCTCGCCGAGGCCGAGCGGGCCGCCGCGTCGAGCGCCCTGCTCGAGCGCCTGCGTGGCGACGTCGCCTCGGCCGCTGTCGACGAGCTGCGCCGCAGGGCCCGCCTCGAGCTCGCCTCGGGCGAGGTCGTCGAGGCCGACCGGGTCGTGCTCGCGCTCGGCAACCTCGCCCCGGCCGATCCTCCGGGAGCCGATCCGCAGCTGCTCGCGAGCGGGCGCTACGAGGCCGACCCCTGGGCCGCCGGCCTCGGCGAGCGGGCCGCCGGCGACGACCTCGTCCTCCTCCTCGGCACCGGCCTGACGATGGTCGACGTCGCCCTCACCCTCGGCAAGGAGACCTTCGCGCCGCGGCTACTCGCCGTCTCGCGCAAGGGGCTGGTGCCGCAATCGCATCGCAGGGGCGCGGCTCTGCCACCGCGCCGCTTCCACATCCGCCGCGAGCGGGTCCGCCTCGACGAGCTCGTCGACGAGGTCGCGAGGGAGCTATCGGATGTCCGCTCGACGGGCGGCGACTGGCGGCAGGTGATCGACTCGATGCGCCCGGTCACGAACCAGATCTGGCATCGCCTCTCGGACACGGACCGGCGCCGCTTCGTCGACCGCCTCTCGCGCCGCTGGGACGTGCACCGCCACCGGATGGCGCCCGAGGTGGCGACGATGCTGGAGCGGCTGCGCCGGACCCACCGCCTGGCGATGGGGAGGGCGAGCGTCGAGGGGATGCGGGTTGCCGGCGACCGGGTGATCGTCACCCTGGACCGCGGCGAGCGCGGGGTCGAGGAGCTGAGCGTGGCCCGGGTGATCAACTGCACCGGCCCCGCGCTCGACCTGCGCGCGGCGCGCGAGCCGCTGCTCGAGGGCCTGCTCGCGACCGGGGCGATCCGCCCTGGACCGCTGCGTCTCGGGCTCGACCACGACTCGCGGGCGGCGTTGGTGGACGCATCCGGGGCGGCATCCCGGGTCCTGTTCGGGATCGGGCCGATGCGCAAGGGAAGGCTCTGGGAGACGACCGCGATCCCCGAGATCCGCACCCAGGCATTCGACCTCGCCGATCAGATCAGCGCCGACCTCGCGCGCGCGGCGGCCCGTGGACCAGAGCTCGCCCTGGCGGGTTGAGCTAGACGCTGGACTCGATCGGGTGGCCGGCGCGCTTCCAGGTGCCGACCCCGCCCTTGCCGACGTGGATCACCTGGCCGTAGCCCTCGCGCTGGAGGATCGAGGCGGCGAGGCCGGAGCGCTTGCCGCCGCTGCAGACGGCTGCGATCGGGTCGCCGTTGGGCAGCTCGGCGAACCGCTCGGCGAGCTCGCCGTAGGGAATGTGGATCGAGCCGGGGATATGGCCGGCGGCGAACTCGCGCGCGTTGCGCACGTCGAGCACGGTGATCTCCTCGCCGCCGTCGAGGCGGCGGGCCAGGTCGTCGGGATCGATCTGCTCGACCCTGCTCACCTGGCGGCCCTCGGATCGCCAGGCGGTCATCCCGCCCGCGAGGAAGCCGCGCACCCGCAGTCCGACCGAGGCGAGCAGCTCGGCGGCGGCGAGCTCGTAGCCGTCGGAGGCCGCGACGACGATCACCTCGACGTCGGGAGGGACGATCTGGGCGACCTTGGTGCCGAAGCCGGTGTCGTAGGCGGAGGCGCTGATCGCCCCGGGGATGTGGGCTTCGTCGAACTGGTCGTTGGTGCGCGCGTCGACGAGCAGGGCGCCCCCGGCGATCGCCACCTCGACGGCGCGCGGGGTCAGCGGCGCCGGCGCTCCCAGGTCCTCGACCAGCGGGCCGCGGTTCAGGTCGACGACGTGCTCGACGTTCGGCGGGCGCTCGCCGATCGATGCGATCGCGTCAGCGACGAAGGCGTCGGCGGTCTCGAAGGACGCGGCGTGGTTGTGGGCCCGCTCGAAGCCGATCGTCGAGGAGGTCCGGTGGTCGATCCCGGAGCTCCCGCAGAGCGAGCCGCCGAGATGCCCGGGCCAGACCTCGACCTCGTCGGGGAGCGAGAAGAGGCGCTCGTGCAGGGAGCGGTAGAGGTCGCGGGCTCCGTCGGTGGGCTCGACCGCGAGGTCGGGCCGGGCGACGTCGCCGACGAACAGCGAATCGCCGCTGAGCACGGCGACCGGCTCGGCGCCGGTGCCGCCGTCGCGAAGCACGAACGACGTGTGCTCGGGGCGGTGGCCGGCCGTCTGCACGGCCTCGATCTCGACCTCGCCGAGCCGCAGCACCCAGCCGTCGTCGAAGGCCTCATGCGGGTACTCGGCGTCGGCGAGCCTGTTGATGTGGATCGTCGCCCCGGTCGCCCGCGCCAGCCGGCCGTGGCCGGAGACGTGGTCGGCGTGGGTGTGCGTCTCGAGCACGTGCTCGATCCGGACCCCGTGCAGGCGCGACAGGTGCAGGTACGGCTCGATGTCCCATTGCGGGTCGATCACCGCCGCCACCCCCTCGTCGACGTCGCCGACCAGGTACGAGGCGCAGCCGAGGTCCTCGTGGATCACCTGTCTGAACAGCATCGCTTCCCTTCCATCATCCCGCTTTCGTGGGCTTATTGTCGACTGGAATGGTAGAGAACGCGCCTACTGCGAGATCCAGGAGTCGGGGTCCTCGGTCATCTTGATCACGTGCTTCGGGAGCTTGCCGCTGATCAGATCGGCGACCGTGACCCGGTCGAGGACGGTGCGGATCGAGGTCCGCAGCGCGACCCAGACGTATTGCAGCGGCTCCGCCAGGCCCTCGTACTCGAGCGTCTCCGGCCGGCTCGAGCGGACGCTCGCCAGCGGGCCCTCGACCGCCCGCATGATGTCCGCGACGGTGATCTTCTCCGGCGGTAGTGCCAGCCAGTAACCGCCCTCGGAGCCGCGCTGGCTCTCGACCAGGCCCGCGTGGCGGAGCTCGGAGAGGATGTTCTCGAGGAACTTCGGGGGGATCGCCTGGGCGGCGACGATCGTGTCGCGCTTCACGGGCTCGCCCTCGCCGCCGGCGAGCTCCATCACGGCGCGAACGGCGTACTCGGCTTTTGCGGTGACCCGCACGGAGCCCATTCTTCCCGAGAGGACGCCTCCGTGCGTACGCATGGACGGGCAGGACCGCTCCTGAAACGCGGCTTGGGGCGATTTGGCATCTGCTATCTTGGCGCGCTGTCTCGGATTCCTCAGTAACCCAATCAAGAAAGGTGAAAACCTGATATGAACCGCTTCTCCAAGAAGCCTCGCCCCGGCGGGGCCGCGAACGCCACCCTGGCGGACGCGCGGCCCCGCGGTGGTGTCAGGGTGCTCGGCGCGCTCGGCGCCAGCCTGGCGCTCGCGTTCGGAGTGGCTGCCTGCGGCAGCTCTTCGGACAGCACCTCGGGTGGCTCGAGCGGCTCAGGCGGCTCGATCGACCTGGTCGCGTACTCGACCCCCGAAGAGGCCTATACCAACGATCTCGAGCCCGGTTTCAACGCGACGCCCGACGGCGATGGGGTCGAGTTCTCGAACTCGTTCGGCGCCTCCGGCGACCAGTCCCGCGCGGTCGAGGCCGGCCAGCCGGCCGACGTCGTCCATTTCGCGCTCGAGCCCGACATGACCCGTCTGGTCGACGCCGGCATGGTCGCCAACGACTGGAACTCGGGCCAGTACAAGGGCATCGTCGAGAACTCGGTGGTGGTGTTCGTGGTCCGCAAGGGCAACCCGGACAACATCCAGAGCTGGGATGACCTCGTCACGGGTGACGAGGAGGTCCTGACGCCGAACCCGTTCACCTCGGGCGGGGCGCGCTGGAACCTGATGGCCGCCTACGGCAACCAGGTGATCACCGAGGGCAAGTCCGAGGCGGAGGGCCTGCAGTACCTCTCCGATCTGCTCGCCAACGTCCCGGTCCAGGACGAGAGCGCCCGCGACGCGCTGGGGACGTTCCTCGGCGGCAAGGGCGACGTCCTGCTCTCCTATGAGAACGACGCCATCGCCGCGCAGAAGGCGGGCGAGGACATCGACTACATCGTGCCCGACAGCACGATCAAGATCGAGACCCCGCTGGCGGCAACGGTCGACTCTGACGCTGCGGCGCAGAAGTTCGTCGACTACGAGTACACCGACGAGGCGCAGCAGCTGTGGGCCGACAACGGCTACCGGCCGGTGGTCCCGTCGGTGTTCGACAAGAACAAGGACCAGTTCCCGATCCCGGCGAACCTGTTCACGATCGACGATCTCGGCGGTTGGGACCAGGTCTCGACCGACTTCTTCGATCCGGCGAACGGTTCGGTCGCTCAGATCGAGCAGGACCTGGGGGTAGCGACGGAGTGAGTCAAGGGGCCGTCGCAACTGCGAAGGCACCGGCGAGGCCGAGCTTTAGGCTCGGCCTCGCCGGCCCTGGGCTGACGCGCGGCCTCGTCGTTGCGTACCTGAGCCTGATCGTCCTGATCCCGCTCGCCGCGGTGATCTCGAAGTCGTTCGAGGGCGGCCTCTCGCAGTTCTGGGACGACGTCACGGCGCCGCAGGCGATCGCGGCGCTGAAGCTCACCCTCGGAGCGTCGGCGATCGTGGTCGCGATCAACGCGATCTTCGGGACGATCATCGCCTGGGTGCTGGTCCGCGACGAGTTTCCCGGCAAGCGGGTGATCAACTCGCTGATCGACCTGCCGTTCGCGCTGCCGACGATCGTCGCCGGGATCACGCTGCTGGCGCTCTACGGCGACAACGGCGTACTCGGCCTCTCCGGCGTCGCCTTCACGCGGATCGGCGTCGTCATGGCGCTGCTGTTCGTCACCCTGCCGTTCGTGATCCGCTCGGTGCAGCCGGTGCTGCTCGAGCTCGACACGGATATGGAGGAGGCCGCGGCCTCGCTCGGCGCCGGCCCGCTGACCACCTTCCGGCGGATCATCCTCCCGAACCTGCGCCCGGCGATCCTCTCCGGGATCGCGCTCGCCTTCGCCCGCTCGATCGGCGAGTTCGGGTCGCTGGTCCTGATCTCGGGCAACATCCCGTTCAAGACCGAGGTCTCCTCGGTGTTCATCTTCAGCCAGATCCAGAGCGATCGCGAGGTCACGGCGGCGGCCGTCTCGGTCGTCCTGCTGATGATCGCGCTGCTGGTCCTGATCGCGATCGGGATCCTCTCCCGCAGGAGCCTGCGCCATGCCGGGTGAGGCCGCGACGATCGATCCTGGCCCCGTGCGCGGAGCGTCGGCGAAGGGCAGGCTCGCGAAGTACGGGCTGCGCGGGGTCGCGCTCGGCTACCTGTTCGCTCTGCTGCTGATTCCGGTCATCCTGATCTTCTTCAAGGCCTTCGAGGACGGCGCCGCCCACGCCTGGGAATCGGTGACCACGCCGGAGGCTCTGCACGCCTTCTGGCTCACCGTGCTGATCGCCGGGATCGCCGTGCCGCTGAACACGGTCTTCGGGATCGCCTGCGCCCTGGTCCTCGTCCGTCACAAGTTCCGCGGCAAGGCGATCCTGAACGGGCTCATCGACCTGCCGTTCGCGGTCTCCCCAATCGTGATCGGGCTCTCCCTGGTGCTCGTCTACGGCAGCGTCGACGGCTGGTTCGGCCCCTGGCTGCTCGAGCACGGGATCCGGGTGATCTTCTCGGTGCCGGGGATGGTGCTGGCGACGATCTTCGTCTCGCTGCCGTTCGTGGTCAGGGAGGTGGCGCCGGTTCTGCAGGAGATCGGTGACGACCAGGAACAGGCCGCGGCGACGCTGGGCGCCAACGCCTGGCAGACCTTCTGGCGCATCACGCTGCCCTCGATCCGCTGGGGCGTCACCTACGGGGTGGTGCTCGCGACGGCCCGGGCGATCGGCGAGTTCGGCGCCGTCGCCGTCGTCTCGGGGAAGATCGAGGGCAAGACCGAGACCGCGACCCTGCTGGTCGAGAACCAGTACGAGCACTTCAACGTCGCCGGCGCGTACGCCGCCGCGCTGGTCCTCGCGGTGATGGCGCTGATGGTTCTGCTGGCGATGAACCTGATCCAGCGACGAGATGGACCGGCGAAAGCCCCTAGCCAGATCGCCGTCGGCGACGCGGCTGCCTTGACAACAGGAAGTGGAAAGGAACTCTGATGGGAATCACGGTTGATAACGCCACCAAGCGGTTTGGAGACTTCGTCGCCCTCGACGGTGTATCGATCGAGGTGCCGGACGGCTCCCTGACCGCGCTGCTCGGGCCGAGCGGCAGCGGCAAGTCGACGCTGTTGCGGGTGATCGCCGGGCTCGAGGAGCCCGACTCCGGCCGCGTGGTGATCTCCGATCAGGACATGACCCACGTCAGCGTCCAGGACCGCAACGTCGGCTTCTGCTTCCAGCACTACGCGGCCTTCAAGCACATGACCGTGGGCGACAACGTCGCCTTTGGCCTCAGCATCCGCAAGCGGCCGAAGCAGGAGATCAAGGATCGCGTGCACGAGCTGCTCTCGCTGGTCCAGCTGGAGGGCCTGATCGACCGCTACCCGTCGCAGCTCTCCGGCGGTCAGCGCCAGCGGATGGCGCTCGCCAGGGCGCTCGCCGTCGAGCCCAGGGTGCTGCTGCTCGACGAGCCGTTCGGGGCGCTCGACGCGCGAGTGCGCACGGAGCTGCGCCAGTGGCTGCGGCGCCTCCACGACGAGGTCCACGTGACGACGATCTTCGTCACCCACGACCAGGAGGAGGCGATGGACGTCGCCGAGCAGATCGTGGTCATGAACGAGGGCCGCGTCGAGCAGGCCGGCAGTCCGACCAATCTCTACGACCATCCGGAGACCGAGTTCGTGATGAGCTTCGTCGGCACCGCCAACAAGCTCGGCGGTTCGCTGGTGCGCCCGCACGACGTCGAGATCTCGCACGTGCCGCGGACGAGCTCGGAGGAGGCGATGATCGACCGCATCGTCCACCTCGGGTTCGAGGTCCGGATCGAGATGACGCTCGCCGACGACGGCCCCCTGATCGCCCAGCTGACCAGGGCCCAGGTCGAGGAGCTGGAGCTGCACGACGGCCAGATCGTGTACGTGACTCCGGCCCGCTCGCGCGTCTTCGACGAGAACGGGGGCAGCCCGCGGACGGAGGAGCTGGCCCTCGTCTCCTAACGGGCGCCCGTTCCGGCGATGAGCCTCGCCGCGGTCGCCGGCACAGCGATGCTCGCGATCCTGATCGCGTTCGTCGGCATGGTGATCTGGGCAACGCTGCGCCAGGTCGACGACGAGCGCCGCCGCGCGGCCGCGGAGCGTGACGGCTAGCTGCTGGTCTGCGCCGGGCTAAGGGCCCGGGCCGGGGCCCTGCTCGAACGGACCCTGGCGCTGCAGCTCCGCGTCGGGGTGCTGGGCGAGGGTCTCGATCGGCTCCGGCAGCGAGCCGGAGACGACGTCGGCGAGGGTCACCGACTCGAGCACCTGGCGGATGTTCGCCCGCAGCGCCAGCCAAACCTCGCGCAGGGGCTTCGAGCCGCCCCGGTACTCGATCTCATCGGCGGACTCGCCGCGCACCGTCGCCAGCGGGCCCTCGACCGCGCGAATGATCTCGGCCAGCGCGATGTCCTCGGGCGGCCGCTGGAGCCAGTAGCCGCCGTCCTGCCCGCGCCGGCTCTGCACCAGCCCGTGCTGGCGCAGCTCGCCGAGGATGTTCTCGAGAAAGCGCAGGGGGATCTTCTGGGCCACCGACACGGCCTCACCCTTCGCCGGCAGCTCCGCCGAGCTCCCCGACGCCGCGAGCTCCACCATGGCCCGCACCGCATAGTCCGCCTTCGCCGAAACACGCATCGGGCGCACTCTACGCATCGCCGCCGCCAGTTCCGTCCGGCCCGGTCACGAACATATGTTCGTCTTGCGGTCGAAGCGCGAGGAACAATCGAGAGCTCGCGAGCTACGGAGGCGAGGCTGGCCGATGCGCCGAATCGCAAATGAGCTGGGTGTCTCGCTCGGCTCGGTCAGCCTCTGGGCCAGAGATGTTCGTCCTTTAAGCGATCGGGGCGAGCAGTCGAGTCGCGTGAAAGGCCCGCGCCCTGGAACGGCCTCGGCCGGCCTCGGCCACGAGACCAAGATCTGCGGCAAATGCCGCCGCGAGCTCCCGATCGATCGATTTAACCGCCACCCCACTCACGGACATCAACACTGGTGCCGGGATTGCTTCAGGGCTTACTTCCAGGCCCGCGGAAACCTGCACCGAAGTCAGACCTCAGCGGCCCGTGTGCGTCGCAGGACGGCCGGACGTCAGTTCATCGCGGATTACCTGACTCACCACGCCTGTGCCGATTGCGCGGAAAGCGACTCCGTTGTCCTCGAGTTCGATCACACCCAGCAGAAGCAAGCAAGCGTGAGCGCTCTCGTAGCTGCGGGGTGGTCAATCAAGCGACTGAAGCAAGAGATCACGCTGTGCGACGTAGTCTGCGTCAACTGTCATCGCCGCCGGACCGCCCGGCGTGGATCGTCGTGGCGGACCGATCCATGGGCGCTCGACAAGAAGGCGCATCTCCTGCCGGGCGAGCGACGCAACATGGAATTGATCCGAGACACCTTGTGCGCGTTCAAATGCGTTGACTGTGGTCTCCGCGACCTGCTCGTATTGGAATTCGATCATGTCGGCCCGAAACGCGGGAACGTGATCGAGATGGCGAGGCGCGGTTGCTCGCTGATGAACTTGGAGCGTGAGCTGGCCATGTGCGAAATCCGGTGCGCGAACTGTCACCGGCGGCGGACGCGCCATCTCTACGACCTCTCCGCGCACGCCGCCTAAGCTGCTACGGCCCCCGTAGCTCAACAGGTAGAGCAGCAGACTTTTAATCTGCCGGAGAAGGTTCGAGTCCTTCCGGGGGCACTACTCTGCGCCCCATGGAAGGGACCGGGCAACACCCTCCCGCGGGCTGGTACGAGGACCCCGACGACGGGGCGCTGCAGCGCTTCTGGGACGGGTCGCGGTGGACGAGCAGCCGGATGCCGCGCAACGAGGCGGTGCCGCTCGAGGGCGAGGAGCTCGAGCCCGCGCCGAGCACCCGCTACGCGAGCGACATCCCCAAGGTCGAGGGCGGCGGTCTGCCCGCGGCCGCCTGGTACGCCGACCCCGAGAACGCGACCGGGATGCGCTACTGGGACGGCACGCAGTGGACCGAGCACCGCACGGACTACCGCGCCGAGGCGCCGGCGAAGACGGTCGGCGAGGGCATGGTCGCCGCCGGTTACATCCTCGCCTTCCTGTTCCCGATCGCGGGCGCCGTCATCGGCGTCATCCTGATGGGCCGCCACAACAGCCACGGCCGCTGGGTGCTGGCCCTCTCCGTCCTCTTCTTCATCGCCTTCGTCGCGATCGGCGAGACGAACCACTAGAGCGTCAGCCGCCGACCGGGTGCTCCCGTGTCTCGTCGGCGACCACCAGGCCGCGGATCTCGGCGGTCCCGTCGTCGAGCGGCTCGGCGAAGATCACCGACCCGCGCCCCTGGCGGATCTCGAGCTCACGGCCGAGCAGGGCGCAGAGCCGCATCGCCGCGGAGCCGGTCGCCTCGTCCTCGGTCACGCCCGCCTCGGGCGCGAAGACGCGGGCGCGGATCAGCCCGCGCGGCTCGTCGAGCCAGGCCCAGACGCCGACCAGCCGGAGGCCGTCCGGCGGCCCGTCGAGCGCCTCCACCTCCTCCGCCGACCCGACCTCAACGAACTCCCACGCCGGCCCCCATTCCGGCCTCCCCGCCGTGCAGGCGAGCTCGCCGTCGAAGCGGACCGCGACCTCGCCCGCCGGCGGGCGCAGCGTCTTCGGCTCGTGGCCGCGCTCGCGCAGCAGCCAGGCCGTGCCGACCAGCGGGTGCCCCGCCAGCGGCAGCTCCGTCTCGGGGGTGAAGATCCGCATCTCCGCACGCTCGAGGTCGTCGACGAAGACCGTCTCGGCGAAGCCGAGCTCGTGGGCGATCGGCTGGCGGCGCGCCTCCGGGACGTCACCGCCGTGGAGGAAGACCCCGAGCGGGTTGCCGCCGCTGCGGTCCGCGGCGCAGAAGACTCGCAGGACGTCCAGCGTCGCCGTGTCGGCGGGCATCAATGGCGGAAGTGGCGGCGGCCTGTGAACACCATCGCCGCGCCCGCCTCGTCGCAGGCGGCGATCACCTCGCCGTCGCGCTTCGAGCCCCCCGGCTGGATCAGCGCCGTGGCGCCGGCGGCGATCGCCGCCTGGGGCCCGTCCGGGAACGGATAGAAGGCGTCGGAGGCGACGGCCGACTGCGCCAGCACATCGGCCGCGCCGTCGCCGAACGCGTCGCCGGCCTTCTGGATCGCGATCCGGACCGAGTCGACGCGGCTCATCTGCCCGGCCCCGATCCCGATCGTCGCCCCGCCCTTGGCGAACACGATCGCGTTCGAGCGCACGTGGCGGCACACCTTCCAGGCGAAGATCAGGTCGTCCCACTGCTCCTCGCTCGGCTGGCGGACCGTGGGCACGGTCATCGACCCCCGATCCTCCTCGATCCGGTCGGGCTCCTGGACCAGCAGGCCGCCGCGGACCCGCTTCACGTCGCGCTCGCGCGGCGCGTAATCGAGCGACTCGCCGGGTTCGAGCTCCAGGATCCGCACCGACTCCTTCTGGGACAGCACCTCGATCGCGCCGGGCCCGAAGCCGGGCGTCATCAGCACCTCGATGAACTGCTGGTGCAGGCGCTCGGCCAGCGCCCCGTCGACCGGGCGGTTGAAGACGATCACCCCGCCGAACGCCGACAGCGGGTCGCAGGCGAACGCCTTCTCGTAAGCCTCGTTGACGGTTTCGGCGACCGCCGTCCCGCAGGGGTTGTTGTGCTTGACGATCACGCACGCCGGCCGCTCGAACTCGTCGAGCAGCTTGCGCGCCGAGTCGAGGTCGAGCAGGTTGTTGAACGAGAGCGGCTTGCCGTGCTGCTTGGCGAGCCCGGAGAGCACGTGCGAGCGGACGCCGGACTCCAGGTACAGCGCCGCCTTCTGGTGCGGGTTCTCGCCGTAGGGGAGCTCCATGAACTTGTCGTAGACCATCGCCCAGTGCTCGGGGAAGCTCTCGTAGCGGAGCCCGAACCAGCGGGAGATCGCCGCGTCGTAGGAGGCGGTGTGGGCGAAGGCCTCGTTGGCCAGCCACTGGCGGGTCTCGGTCGAGATCTCGCCGCCGCTCTCGCGCAGCTCCTCCAGCACGGCGTCGTACGCCTCGGGCTCGACCACGACGGCGACCGCGTTGTGGTTCTTGGCGGCCGCCCGGATCATCGTCGGCCCGCCAATGTCGATGTTCTCGACCGCCTCGCGCTCGGTCACGTCGGGCCGCTCGACCGTGCGCTGGAACGGGTAGAGGTTGACGCAGACGAGATCGATCGGCTCGATCCCCTCGGCCTCCAGGGTCGCCATGTGATCGGAGTCGTCGCGGCGCGCCAGCAGCGCGGCGTGCAGTCGCGGGTGCAGCGTCTTCACCCGGCCGTCGAGGATCTCGGGCGAGCCCGTGAACTCGGCCACGTCGATGACCTCGATCCCGGCCTCGCGAATCGCCGCCGCCGTGCCCCCGGTCGAGAGGATCTGCACTCCGAGCTCACTGAGGCCGCGGGCGAAGTCGACCACCCCAGCCTTCTCGGAGACCGAGATCAGCGCCCGCCGCACCCGCACCGGGATCCCGCCCGGCGGCGCGCCGCCCTCCTCCGTGATCGCAGCCTCGATCCTCATCCGCTCCTACTCTAGTCCGCGGAACCGGCGCCGATCGTGACCACTCGGGTGCCCGGATCGACGGAGACCCGGCCGGCCGCGATCAGCCGGATCGCCTCCGGCAGGAGCGCGTGTTCGGTGGCGTGGATCGCCGCCTCGAGCGCCTCGCGATCGCGGTTCGGCGGCACCGGCACGGGGCGCTGGAGCAGGATCGGGCCCGAGTCGACGCCCTCGTCGACGAAGTGCACGGTCACCCCGGTGATCCTGACCCCGTGGGCGAGCGCCTGGCCGACCGCGTCGAGGCCGGGGAACGACGGCAGCAGCGCCGGATGGACGTTGATCACTCGCCCGGCGAAGCGCTCGACGAAGCCGGGCGAGAGCAGCTGCATGTAGCCGGCGAGCACGACCAGGTCGACGCCGCGCTCGGCGAGCCAGTCGGCGATCGCGAGGTCGCGCTGCTCGCGGCTCGCATGCTCGCCCGCCGGGAAGCAGGCCGTCTCGATCCCCGCCGCGCGCGCCCGCTCCAGGGCCGGCGCCTCCGGCTTGTCGGAGCCGACCGCGACCACCTCGACCTCGCGACCGTGGAGCTGGTCGAGGATCGCCTGCAGGTTCGTCCCCGCCCCCGAGGCGAGCACGCCCACCCTCAGAGGGTTCACGCCGCCCTCGCGACTCGCAACGTCGGGTAGCGACCGCCGGTCGAGCGCAGGCGTCCGGTGTCGATCAGCGCGTCGACCTCCGCCAGCACGTCCTCGGCGCGCCACTCGGAGAACTCGCCGTACCCCGGCAGGGCGTCATAGGAGTACTTGAGCAGCGCCTTGCTGCGGCCACCGCGCAGGATCTCGACGGTCTTCGTGCGCCCGACCGCGGGTGCGGCGCCCTCGACCACGGCGACGATCGCGCCCTCGATGTCGGCCGTCTCGGCCACCGAGCGGGCGACCGGCCGCGGCGCGGTCGCCGCCAGGCCTCCGTCGCAGACGTCGCAGCAGCGGCCCTCCGCGCTCCCCAGCGTCCGGTCGCCGAAGTGGCGCAGGATCGCCTGGCGCCGGCAGAGATCGCCCTCGACGAAGCCCCAGACCTCGCGGTACTGGCGCCAGCGGTGGTTGCGAGCCTCCGGGTCGTCGACCTGGTTGATGAAGAAGACGTGCAGCCCCTTGTCGCGGTTCTCGGCCAGCAACACACAGCGCGAGGCGAGCCCGTCCCGGCCGCCGCGCCCGGCCTCCTGGTAGTAGGCCTCCAGCGAGGACGGGACGACCTCGTGCAGGACCGTGCGCACGTCCGCCTTGTCGACCCCCATGCCGAAGGCGTTCGTGGCAACGACCACCGGGGCCTCGCCCGCCATGAAGGACCGCTGCGCCTCGGCCCGCTCGCCCCGCTCCATCCCGGCGTGGTAGGCCGGCACCGGCCGGCCGAGCTCGCGGCGCAGCCAGGACGCGGTCTCGTCGGTCTTCTTGCGGGTGCCGGCGTAGACGATCGCGGGCAGCGCTCCTGGCTCCGAGAGCAGCGCCAGGGTCGCGTCGCGCTTCGCCCGAGCGGAGGCGACGGGGACGACGTCGTAGGAGAGGTTCGGCCGGTCGAAGCCGGTCGTGATCCGCACCGGCTCGCGCAATCCCAGCCGCCGGGCGACGTCGACCGCCACCCGAGGGGTCGCGGTCGCAGTGGCGGCGAAGACCGAGCGCGCGCCTAGCGCACGGGCGACCTCTCCGAGGCGGAAGTACTCGGGACGGAAGTCGTGGCCCCACTGGCTGACGCAGTGCGCCTCGTCGACGACGAACAGCCCGACCTCCGCAGCCGCCAGCCGGTCGACGAAGCCCGGGGTGGCGAAGCGCTCCGGGGCGACGTAGAGCATCCGCACCTCGCCGGCGATCGCCCGCTCCAGCGCGAGCCGGTTGTCGGCGCCGTCGCGTTGCGCGTTGATCAGCTCCGCCCGCCCGCCGAGGCTCTCGACCTGGTCGGTCATCAGCGAGACCAGCGGCGAGACGACGACCGCCAGCCGGTCGTCGATCATCGCCGGCAGCTGGTAGCAGAGCGACTTGCCGGCTCCGGTCGGCATCACCAGGAGGACGTCGCGCCCGGCGACCGCGGCCTCGATCGCCTGCTGCTGTCCGCGCCGGAAGGCCGGGTGGCCGAAATGGCGCTGCAGCGCGTCTGTGAGCTCGAGCTCGTTCACCCGTCGATGATCTAGGTCCGAGCGGCGGGTCTTTCGCCCCGGCGAGCGCGGCTCATCTCAGCTGGCGCCCTGGACCACCGGCAGCGTCTCGAGCGCGAACTTGCCGTTCGCCTCGCCGCCGTCTCCGAGCGGGTACTCGCCGGTGAAGCAGGCGTCGCAATGAACCTCGCGCGGGGTCCCGACCGCCTCGTAGACGCCGTCCAGCGACAGGTAGGCGAGCGAGTCGGCGCCGATCTCGGCGGCGATCTCCTCGACCGTGCGCCCGTGGGCGACCATCTCCTCCGAGGTCGACATGTCGACCCCGTAGTGGCACGGGTAGCGGATCGGCGGCGCCGAGATCCGCAGATGGACCTCGAGCGCCCCGGCGTCGCGCAGCATGCCGACGATCTGGCGGGTGGTGTTGCCGCGCACGATCGAGTCGTCGACGACGACGATGCGCTTGCCGGCGACGATCTCGGGCAGCGGGTTGAACTTCATCCGCAGGCCGTGCTTGCGCAGCTCCTGGCCGGGCTGGATGAAGGTCCGCTGCACGTAGCGGTTCTTGATCAGCCCGTCGTCCTTGGGCAGACCGGAGGCGCGCGCGTAGCCGTTCGCGGCGGGATTGCCGGAGTCGGGGACCGAGATCACGAGATCCGCGTCGGCCGGGGCCTCGCGGGCGAGGATCTCGCCCATCCTGCCGCGCACCTGCTGCAGCACGCGGCCCTCGAGCCGCGAGTCGGGGCGCGAGAAGTAGATGTGCTCGAAGACGCAGTGGGCGGGACGGTCGGCGGGGACGATCTGGCGGGTCTCGAGCCCGCCCTCGGTCAGCGCCACGAGCTCACCCGGCTGCACCTCGCGCATCAGCTCGGCGCCGATGATGTCGAAGGCGCAGCTCTCGGAGGCGACGCAGAAGCGGTCGCCGAGCTTGCCGAGCGAGAGCGGCCGGACCCCGTTCGGGTCGCGGAAGGCGACCACTGCACGCTTCGTCATCACCACGGTCGAGTAGGCGCCCTCGAGGCGCGGCATCACCGCGGCGACCGCGTTCTCGATCGGCCTCGCCTCCTCGACCGAGACCAGCGCGGCGATGATCTCCGAGTCCGAGGTGCCGCGGAACTCGATCCCGCGCTGGCGCAGCTCGTCGTAGAGCTCGACCGCGTTGGTGAGGTTGCCGTTGTGGGCGAGCGCGACCTCGCGCCCGTCGTCGCGCCAGACCGGCTGCGAGTTCTCCCACGAGCCGCCGCCGGTGGTCGAGTAGCGGACGTGGCCGATCGCCATATCGCCCTCGAGCGCCTGCAGCTTCTGCTCGTCGAAGACCTGCGAGACGAGCCCCGTGTCACGGAGGGTTGTGATGTGGCCGCCCTCGCAGGTGGCGATCCCCGCCGACTCCTGGCCGCGATGCTGGAGCGCGTAGAGCGCGAAGTAGGTGAGCCGGGCCACGTCGTGTCCAGGCGCGTACACGCCGAAGACGCCGCACTCGTCGCGCGGTCCGTCGCGGTCGGCAACGCCGTCTTGATCGCGGTCCGGGGGGAGCCGCTGGTTTGGCTTCATCGGGCTTCTCTGCACCTGAGAAGTCGGAGGGCGAGGCAGGCGGGCGCCTACCCGTCAAGGCTAGCAACGGATGCGGCCATTCACACGGCCTTACCCGTGCGCCATCATGGGTACGTGAAGCGGGGAGGAACGGCAGGGATGGTGGCGGCGCTTGCGCTGCTGGCGATGCCCGCCGGCGCCTCGGCGGCCACCGGCGACGTCTACGTGGCCGACCAGTCGGCAGGGCCGGGGGGCAGCGGGGCGATCTTCCGCGTCGACCTGGCGAGCGGCGCGGCGACCCCGATCCTCAGCGGCCCGCCGCTCGAGAACCCGTCCGACATGGTCTTCGACAGCGCCGGCGGCCTGCTGGTCAGCGACGACGCCAACCAGTCGATCTACCGCATCGACCCCGCCACCGGCGCGGCCACGGAGGTCGCCCACGGCGGCCAGCTCTCCGACCCCTGGGGGATCACCTTCGGCCCCGGGGGGCGCCTGTTCGTCGCCGACATCGGCTTCGAGAGCCCGGCCGCGGTCGTCTTCCGCATCAACGTCGAAAAGAACGCCGGGGCGAAGATGCAGCTCGCCTCCGGGCCGCCGCTCGTCGATCCGGCCGGGATCGCCGCGGCCACCGACGGCTCGCTGATCGTCACGGACATCAACGGCTTCAACGGCGTCGCCGACGGGATCGTCGACCGCATCGACTCGGCCACGGGCGAGGTCACCGCGATCACCTCGGGCGGTTCGCTCGTCGATCCCTGGGGGATCGACCTCGAGCCGGCCGGGCGGATCGTGATCACCGACGCCAACTCCGGCGGCGGCAGCGGTGGCCTGTTCGCGATCAACCCGAAGACCTCGGCGGTCACCCCCCTGGCCTCCGGCCCCCCGTTCACCGAGCCCGTCGACCTCGAGCTGCTCGGCGACGGCACGGCGCTGGTCGCCGACTACGGCGAGTCGAGCTCAGGAGCGCTGCTGCGCACGGATCTCGGAACCGGCGCCACGACGACGCTCGCCTCCGGCCCGCCGTTCGTCGACCCGAGCGGGGTGATCGCCGAGCCGCCGACCTGCCACGGCGAGCTGGCCTCGATCGTCGGCACGCCGGCTGACGACAAGCTGATCGGGACCCGGTTCGTCGACGTGATCTCCGGCCTCGACGGCAACGACCGGATCCGCGGCCTCAACAACAACGACGTGATCTGCGGCGACGACGGCAAGGACCGGATCAACTCCGGCAAGGGCAAGGACGTGATCGACGGCGGCGCCGGCAAGGATCGCCTCAACGGCGCTCCGGGGCCGGACACGATCGACGGCGGGCCCGGCCGCGACCGCTGTAACGGCGCGGGCTCCAAGGACTCGGCGCGCGGCTGCGAGCTGCGCTTCAACATCCCCTAGACGGGGAGCCTCAGCCGATCCCGGCGCCCTCGAGCGCCTCGCCCAGGGACCGCCAGGCGCGCTCGGCGTCGGCGAGCAGGACGTCGGCCTCCGCCTCGGCCGCCGCGATCGAGATCCGCTCACCGGAGGCCTCGCCGACGATCAGCACGTCGACGCCGCCGCCCGCGAGCGCCTCGATCCGCGAGCGCTCGCCGGCGAGCAGGAAGCCGCCCGGGCCCTCGCCGAACAGCGCGGTCTCACCCGAGCAGCCGCGCAACTCGACCAGCCGGTCGAGGTCGGCCGCGGCACCGACGCCCCCGGCGATCGCCATCTCGGCCAGCGCGCAGGCGAGGCCGCCGTCGGAGATGTCGTGGGCGATCAGCTCGCCGGCGCCGACGGCCTCGCGAACCACCTCGATCGCGGCGACGACGTCGGCGACCGGCAGCGAGGGCAGGCCCGGGCCGAGCTCGCCGCGCAGCTTCGCCAGCTCCGAGCCGGCGAGCGAGGGTGAGAAGGGGCCGCACAGCGCGATCGTGTCCCCGTTCCGCAGGGCCAGGCCGCCGGCGCGCTCCGGGTCGCGGAGCTCGCCGACCATGCCGACGACCGGGGTCGGGTAGATCGGCCCCTCCTCGGTCTCGTTGTAGAGCGAGACGTTGCCGCCGACGACCGGGATGCCGAGCGCCTCGCATGCGTCGGCGAGCGCCTGGGTCGAGCGATCGAGCTGCCAGGCGACGGCCGGCTTCTCCGGGTTGCCGAAGTTGAGGCAGTTGGTCAACCCGAGCGGCGTGGCGCCGGCGCAGGCGAGGTTCTGCGCGCACTCGAGCACCACCTCGACCGTCCCCGCGTAGGGGTCGCAGGCGACCCGGCGGCCGTTGCCGTCGATCGCGACGGCGATCGTCGCATCCGCCTCGTGCAGGTGCAGGACCGCCGCGTCGGAGCTCTCGGGCCGGCGCACCGTGTGGGAACCGACCACCGAGTCGTATTGCTCGAACGCCCAGCGCTTGCTGGCGATGCTCGGCGACGCGAGCAGCGCGACCAGGATCTGGGCTGGGTCAGTGGCCTCGAGCGTGTTCTCGTTGCCGTAGATCCAGCCCTGCGGCTCGGCCGGCGCGAGGTCGTAGAGCGGGCAATCGTCGACCAAGGCGACGACGGGCATCTCGCCGACCGTCGCGCCGCCGCTGAGGACGCGGAAGAGTCCGTCGTCGGTGATCTCCCCGACCACGGCGGCCCCGGTCTCCCACTTCTCGCAGAGGGCGATCACGGCATCGACCTTGTCCGGCTCGACCACGGCCAGCATCCGCTCCTGTGACTCGGAGACCATGATCTCGAACGGCTCCATGCCGGGCTCGCGCAGGGGGACCCGGCCGACGTCGATCTCGATCCCGAGCCCGCCGCTGGAAGCCATCTCCCCGGCGGAGGAGGTGAGTCCGGCCGCCCCCAGGTCCTGGAGCGAGACCAGCAGCCCGTTGCCGAGCAGCTCGAGGCAGCACTCGAGCAGCTTGGCCTCCTCGAACGGGTCGCCGATCTGGACCGTGGGCCGCTTCGAGTCGTCGCCGCCCTCGAGCTCGGCGGAGGCGAGCACCGAGGCCCCGCCGATCCCGTCGCGGCCGGTCGAGGCGCCCATCAGGACGACCTGGTTGCCGACCCCGGCGGCGGCGGCGCGGATCATCCGGTCGGCGCGGGCGAGCCCGACGCACATCGCGTTGACGAGGCAGTTCTGCTCGTAGGGCGCCTCGAAGTAGACCTCGCCGCCGACAGTCGGCACCCCGATCGAGTTGCCGTAGTGGCCGATCCCGGCGACGACGTGGTCGAAGAGGTAGCGCGAGCGCTCGGACTCGAGCTCGCCGAAGCGCAGCGAGTCGAGGATCGCGATCGGCCGGGCGCCGAGCGCGAAGACGTCGCGGAGGATGCCGCCGACGCCGGTGGCGGCGCCCTGGAAGGGCTCGACCGCGCTCGGGTGGTTGTGCGACTCGACCTTGAAGGCGACCGCCCAGCCGTCCCCGACCGAGACCGCGCCCGCGTTCTCGCCCGGCCCCATCAGCACCCGTTCGCCCTCGGTCGGCAGCCGGCGCAGGAGCTTCTTGGAGTGCTTGTAGGCGCAGTGCTCGGACCACAGGAGGCTGAACATCGCCAGCTCGACGTCGTTGGGCTCGCGGCCGAGCTTCTCGCGGATCAGCTCGAACTCGGTGTCGGTGAGCCCGAGCTCGCGGTGCTTGGGCAGGGCTGTCTCGGGGTCGCTCAACTCATCTCGCAGGTTATGCGTTGCGTGCGATCGAACCCGAAGGGGTTAGGGTCGCAGCGCACGGAGATTCAGTTGCAGGTTCGCCGAAAGATCGCGGTAGGGGGGATCGCGCCGATAGCGCTGGCGCTGATCGTCGCCGCAGCGAGCGGGGCCGGCTCGTCCGCACCCGAGCGCTCCAAGCACTCGCAACTCGTGTTCGCGACCAGCGGCAACCAGTCGGAGCTGATCAAACGGGTTCCGATCAGGCGCCGCTCGGGCGGTGGCGAGCGGGTGGCGATGCAGGTCTTCCCGGAGGCGCTCGACCCGATCGAGGCCGGCGACCGCCTACGCGCGGCGGCCGAGGTCCAGGTCTCGACCACCTGCATCGTTCCGGGCCCTCGCTGCATCGGGCGCAGCTACACCCTGAGCCCGTTCGTCACGGCGCGGATCGTCCTCTCCCGCGGCCCCAAGGCTCGTTCGCCGTCGATGGCGCTTTCGGGCCGGAGCACCGTCCTCTGCAAGCAGCACCGGCCGAATCGCAATCACCACTGCACGCTGACGATCCCGAACACCGTCACCCGGGTTCCCAACCCGCACGCCCTGCCCTGCCCGCCTGACCACTGCTTCGTCAACGTGCTGCTGAGCGCCCACAACCGCGCGGCGAAGCGCGGCGACTTCGTCGTCCTCGGCGGCGACAGGCCCGACGGGTCGCTCGAGCAGGACAAGGGCCGTATCACCGTGATCCAGGCCCACGGCGGAGTCCGGGCCCCGGCCGTGTACACGTACGCGGGTCTGCAGCATCACCGCCTGCCGCTGACCGTCGCCGACTCCGACAAACGGCGGATCGTCTACGCGTCGCCGATCCCGGCGCCTCTCCGGGGCGAGGTGCTCGCCTTCGACGTCAAGTTCGTCAGCGCGATCAGCGCCCTGCCCTTCAACACCTTCGTCACCTCGCGCGTGATCCTCACCACCGGGCCGAAGAAGACCCACCCGAGCAAGATCGCGAAGACCGCGGTCCGGTTCCGCGGCCAGGCCACGGAGGCGAACGGGTTCGACTGCACGCTCGGCCCGAGCGGCTACGCGAACCCGTGCATCACCCACAAGGCCGGCGCGATCCGCTTCCGGCGCGACATCGTCCATCGGAAGTCGAAGACGCCGGTGACGCTCTGGCTCAACGTCCTCGCCGGGGCCAAGCCGTTGCTGGCGACGAAGGTCCAGAGCTCGAACAAGGTCTCGCTCGCCGCCCAGCCCAACGGCCTGACGGTCTGGCGCTACTCGCCGTAGGCGTGCAGGGCGCCGTTCACCGGGGTCGAGCGAGCGAGTCATCGGCGGCCCGGTCGTGTTGAGATCAGGCAGATGGCTAACGCGACCCGGATGCGCCTCGCCGCGCTCATATGCACGCTGCTCGCGCTCGCGATCCCGGCGGGCGCCGGTGCGGGGATCCTGCCCACGCCGAAGCCCCCGAAGCCGGTGCTGGCGACGACCGGCAGCGACTCGGAGCTGCTGACGACGCTGCCGGTCGCGCGCCAACCGGGCGCCCGCGACCGGGTCGCCATGCGGCTCGACCCGACCACGCTCGACCCGATCGAGGCCGGCGACCGGCTGCGGGCGAGCGCCGAGGTCCAGGTCTCGACCACCTGCGTCGACCCAGGCCCGCGCTGCGTCGGCACCAACTACGGGATCAATCCGACGGTCACGGCGCGGATCGTGCTCTCGCCGAGCCCGAAGGCCGACTCGGGGTTCCTGCCGCTGTCGCCGAGCCACTCGGTGCTCTGCAAGCAGCAGCGGCCGAACCGAAACCACCACTGCACGATCGCGATCCCGAACACCGAGACGACGATCAGCGACCTCTCCGCGCTTCCCTGCCCGCCGAGCGCCTGCTACGTCGACCTGATCGTCGGCGCGGTCAACAAGCACGCCAAGCGGGGAAACGTCGTCGTCCTCGGAGCCGACCGCCCCGACGGCACGGTGACCCAGGACAAGGGACGCCTCAACGTCGTCCAGGCGCACGCCGACGTGCCGGCGCCGACCGTGATCTCGAGCGACTCGCTCGTCAACACCGAGCTGCCGCTGACGATCAACGACTCGGAGAAGCGCCGGGTCGTCTACTCGGTCCCGATTCCGGCGCCGCAGAAGGGCGAGGTGCTGGCCTTCGACGCCCGCTACCTGACCGGGATCAGCGCCCTGCACTTCAACACCTTCATCTCCTCGCGGGTGATCACCGCCGCCGAGCCCAACGACACCAAGGCGCTCAAGTTCGCCAAGAACGCGATCCCGCTCAAGGGCCAGGCGACGGAGTCGAACGGCTTCAACTGCACCCTCGGGGCGAGCGGCTACGCCAACGCCTGCACGACCGTGAAGGCGGGCGCTGTGCGCTTCACCCGCGACGTCGTCGACAACGACACCGGTGAGCCGGCGACCGTCTACCTCAACGTCCTCGCCGGCGCCAAGCCCCTGCTGGCCGAGAAGGTCGACGACTCCGACAAGGTCTCGCTCGGCTCGCTCCCCGGCGGCCTCACCGTCGCGCGCTACGGCACGGCGAGCGGAGGGGTGCAGGCGCCCTAACGATCTGGTTGGATCGCACTCGTGAATGAGTCGTTCGGTCCCGTGGTTCCGATTCTGCGCATCTTCGATGTCGCCGCCGCGAAGCGGTTCTACCTCGACTACCTGGGCTGCTCGCTGGACTGGGCCGACGGCGAAGGGGATCGGCCTGTCTACATGCAGGTGTCGCGAGGGCCGCTGGTCTTGCACCTCTCCTCGCATCACGACGACGGCACGCCGGGCGCGGCAGTCCTGGTCGAGATCCGCGGCGTCGATGCCCTGTGGAGCGAACTGCAAGGGAAGGACTATCCGTTTCTGAACCCCGGAGTCGGCCCCGGTCCGGGAGGCGGTCGGGAGATGGAGCTGATCGACCCGTTCTCGAACCGGCTGCGGTTCTACGAGCGGCCTGGGCCGGGTTGATCGGCCAAACGCTTCGCCGGGTTCAGGCCGCGACGGGCGCCTTGACGCCCTTCGCCGCGGCCCGCTGCTCGCCCGCCTCGCTGCCGAGGTCGTAGCCGAGCTCGACCAGCATGTCGCCGGCGACGCCCTCGTACTCGGCGACCTCCGCCGGCGTCATCCGCTCGCGCCACATCCCGATCCGGTCCGAGCGCGGCGGCTCCTTTGCCAGCACGTGGCTTTCGAGCCGCGCCTCGGCGGTCTGGTTGGGGCGGTTCTTGCGCGGCAGCTCCCGGGCCTTCTCGGCCAGGCGGCCCTCGGCGCGCTCGTGGTAGTCGAGCATCACCGGGTCGAAGTCGAGCTCGATGAACTCGCAGACGCGGCGCAGGACGCCCTCGGTGTCGCCGACCAGGTCCTCGAAGCGGACCTCCATGTAGTGGTTGACCGAGGGCGCCATCTTGCGCGCCTTGCGGATCCGGTTGCGCCACAGGCGGGCCGACTGCTCGTAGGTCTCGGGGCCCCAGTTCATCCGCAGGTGCGAGAGCGAGACGTCGCGGCCGTCGCGGATGATGTGGACGAAGCGCGCCTCCGGCAGCACCCGCTGGATCCGGCGCATCTCCTTCACGTAGCCGGGGGTCTTGTCCCCGTAGCGGGTCTTGCCCTCGCGCTCGGCGTAGGTCATGTAGAAGGCGCGGATCGAGTCGGCGGCGGTGACCGGGTCCAGCGCCACGATCCGCTGGCGCAGCTCGTTGGCGTCCAGGTGGAAGTCGCCCCAGCGCTTGTGGTCGATCGCCAGGTGGGCGGCGTCCTCGCCGGTCTGCGGTCCGCGCTCGAAGGCCTTGATCAGCTTCGGGACCCAGTGGGTCTCGCCCGGGATCGCGAGGTCCGGATGCGAGTCCAGCATCAGCCGCAGCAGCGTCGTCCCCGAGCGCGTCACCCCGCACACGAACGGCGCCGGAGCGGGCTGCGGCCCGCGCCCGCGCAGGCGGCGCCCGGCACGCATGACCGCGAACCGCTTGCGGTACCTGTCGATCTGATCGGTAAGTCCCATGAAGCCCTCCAAGCTACCCGTTCGAGGCCTCGAGCAATCCGCCAACTCCCGCCACCGTCGTGCTCCAGGCGCGCTCGGTGTCGCGCACCCGCAGCGCCCCCGCCGCCAGCTCGGCGCGCAGGGAGTCGTCGGCGAGCCGCTCGATCGCCGCGCGCAGCTCGCCGACGTCGGGGTCGAGCGCCGGGATCCCCGATTTCGCGGCTCCGTTGACGACCGAGCCGACAAGGAGGCCGTTGACGCCGTCCGCGATCGCCTCGTTCATCGGCGGCGCGTCGTTGGTGATCGCCGGCTGGCCGAAGGCGATCGCCTCGTACAGCGGCAGCCCGAGGCCCTCCCAGCGCGCCGGCGCCAGGCACACATCGAAGCTTGCGACCTCCCGCAGGTGTTCGACGGTCGGCTGGTCTTCCAGCCGCAGCTCGATCCGCGAGTCGCGTTTCGCCGCCTCCTCGACAGCCCGCACCTGCTTGCGTTCGACCTGCGCCTTGACCACCAGCCGTAGCCGCGGATCCTCGGTCGCCTCGAACGCCTCCAGCACCGGTTCCAGCGGCTTGCGGTGGCCGAGGAAGCCGCCGGGGAAGACGTAGTTGACGGTCTCCGGCGCCGCCGTCCGCTCGACCGAGTCGCCGATCGCGACGAGCTCCGGGTGACAGCCCCACGCTATGTAGGGCGTCTCCAGGCCCATCTCCCGGTAGCGAGCCTGCTCCGCGTGCGTCAGCGAGTAGACGAGGTCGAAGGCCTCCCGCGCGCCGGCCACGTGCTCGGCCGTGAAGTGCTCCCAGACGAAGCGGCCGATCGTGCGGACGCCGCGCCGGCGCAATGCGGCGAGCTCGGCGAATTGGTAGTTCTGGTCGCAGAACACGGCCTCGATCCCGTTCTCGTCCACCCAGCGCGCGTATTCCTCCCCGCCGACGTCGTAGCTCGCGGCCTCGGTGACCCCGGGCTGGTTCCAGACGTCGTCGCGGTCGAGGGCCCCCGGCCGCGGCCCGCGCTCCTTCTTCGGCCGGGCCAAGACGAAGGTCTCGTGGCCGAGCTCGTCGAGCGCCGAGCGCAGCTGCCGGCCGACCACCGGCTGGCCGCGGTTGAACCATTTGGTCACTACACCCACCCTCACGGGCGGGCCACCTCCTCGGCTTCGCCTCCGGGGGTGCCCGGTTGCAAAAGGGACGCCAATCCCTCGACGGTCCTGTCCCAGCTGCGCTCGCCCGCGCGCATCCGCAGCGCTCCCTGCGCCAGCGGCTCGCGCTCGCCGGCCTCGCCGAGGCGCTCGATCGCCGCCGTCAGCTGCTCGAAGTCGGGGTCGAAGGCCGGGATCCCGGAGCCGGCCTCGCCCCAGCGCACCGAGTCGACGCAGATCCCGTTGACGCCGTCGATCACGATCTCGTTCATCGGCGGCGAGTCGTTGGTGATCGCCGGCATCCCGAAGGCAACGGCCTCGTAGAGCGGCAGGCCGAGCCCCTCCCAGCGCGAGGGCGAGAGGCAGACGTGGCAGCTCGCGAACTGGCGCAGGTGCTCGTCGGTGGGCCGGTCCTCGAGCTCGATCACGACCCGCGGGTCACCGCCGGCGGCCTTCTGCAGCTTGCCCGCCTTCCGGTCGACCTGGCCGCGGACGAGCAGGCGCAGGTGGTCGCCGCGAGCGCGGGTGAACGCCTCGACGATCTCCGGGAAGGGCTTGCGCTTGCCCATGAAGGAGCCGGGGACGACGAACTTGACCAGCTCCGGGTCGCGCTCGATCCCCTCGGCCACCGCGAGCAGCTCCGGGTGGCAGCCCCAGGTCAGCAGCGGGCTCTCGATCCCGAAGCCGCGGTAGCGCTCCTGCTCGGCGCGGGTGAAGGAGTAGATGACGTCGTAGGCGCCCCGCGCGGGCTCGGCGTCCGCGGGGGCGAAGCTCTCCCAGACGAACCGTCCGATCGTCCGCACGCCGGCCTCCCGCAGCCCCGCGATCTCGGCGAACTGGTCGTTCTGGTCGCAGAGCACGACGTCGAGCGAGTTGGCGTCGGCCCAGGCTCGGTACTCGGCGGCGGGGAGGTCGGCCTGCGAGCCCTCGGTCACGTCCGGCTGGTCCCAGACCGGGTCGGCCACGCGCTCCTGGTTGGCGCGCGGACCCTTGCCGGGCTTGGCGAGCACGAACGTCTCGTGCCCGAGCCCGTCGAGCGCCGAGCGGATCTGACGGGTGACGACCGCCTGCCCGCTCGCAAACCACTTGCTCACCAGCCCCACGCGCATGGTTCCCGCCTCAGTGCCCTACGCGGCTGCGATCAGAGCCGTGGCCTGCTCGACCGCGTCGGGGCCCGTCGGGTAGCCCAGCTCGGCGAGCAGGCCGCCCGCGACCGCCTCGAATTGCTGCCGCTGTTCTGCCGGCATCTGCGTCCGCCAGCGGGCCACCCGGTCGGCGCTCGGCGGCTTCGTCGTCATCTCGTGGGTCTTCAGCCGCCGCTCGACCGACAGCTCCTTCGCCCGCCCCTCGGCAGGCAGCGCCCGCGCCATCTCCTGCAAGCGCTCGGCGGAGCGCTCGTGGTAGCTGAGCAGGGCGTCGTCCCAGGGCAGCTCGATGAACTCGCAGACGCGCCTCAGGACGGGCTCGGTATCGAGGATCAGGTCCTCGTAGCGGATCTCGACGTAGTGGTCGAGCTTCGGCGAGTCCTCACGCGCCTTGGTGATCTTCTTCTGCCAGCGGCCCCCGATGTCAGCCGCGGTCAGCTCGCGGACGGTGCGGTCGAGGACCGAGAGCGCGACGTCGCGCCCGTCGCGGATCACGTGCACGAACCGTGCCTCGGGGATCGCCCGCTGGATCAGCCTCATCTTCTGCACGTAGGTCGGCGTCTTCTCACCCCAGCGCGGCTTGCCCTGCTGCTCGGTGTAGGCGGCGTAGAAGGTCCGCACGGCGGGGCCGGGCTTGATCTCGGGCAGCGCCCGCAGGCGGCCGAGCATCTCCTCGTCGCTGAACCCGAAGTCCCCCCACTCGCGGGCCGACTTCATCGCCTCCAGAGCGCTCTCCGGGGTCGCGTCGGCCTCTCGTGCCGCCTTGATGAGCGCGGGGACGAAGTGCGTCTCGGGCGGGATCGTCAGATCCGGATGGGCGTCGAGCATCATGCGCAGCAGGGTCGTCCCTGAGCGGTTCATGCCGACCACGAACGGCACCGGCGGACGGTCCTCGGCCCCCTTGCGCGAGAACGGCAGCCTCACGACTCCGCCTTTCCCGATCCGCCGACGCTGGCCCCGAAGCGGTTCGAGCCGCTCTCGCCGCGGGCCCGCTCCCCGGGCGTCTTCGAGCGCGCCCACTCGTCGGGATGGGTCCAGTTCTCCTTCGGGGTCGCGGTCTCGTAGCCGAGGTCGTCGAGCAGGTATCCGGCCGCCACCTCGAACTCGGCGTTCTCGCCCTCGTCCATCTCGGCCTTCCAGACCGCCACCCGATCGGCCTGCGGCGGCTTCGTCGTCAGCGCGTGGGCGGCGATCCGCTCGCCCGCCTCGCGCTCGGGACGGCCCTTCTTCGCCGGCAGCGCCCCGGCCATCTCCTGCAGCCGCTCCCCGGCATGCTCGTAGTAGGTCAGCATCACCGGGTCGAAGTCGAGCTCGATGAACTCGCAGACGCGGCGCAGGACGCCCTCGGTGTCGGTGATCATGTCCTCGTAGCGGACCTCGATGTAGTGCTCGACCAGCTCGGCGTCGAGCCGCGACTTGACGATCCGCTTGCGCCAGCGGCGCGCCATCTCGCGCGCCGGCACCGGGTCCTTGCCCCGCTTGACGATCCGCGAGTTCTGCGACAGGCCGGCGTCGCGTCCGTCGCGGATCACGTGGATGAACCGCGCCTCTGGAAGCAGGTTCTGAAGCTTCTTCATCTTGCGGATGTAGTCCGGGGTCTTGTCGCCCCAGCGGTGCTTGCCGTGCTGGGACGCGTAGAGGTCGTAGAAGGCGCGGATCGCGTCGGTGGTGTTGAAGGGCTTCACCTGCTTGAAGCGAGCGAGCAGGTCCTCCTCGGTGAGGCCGAAGTCGTTCCAGCGGCGGCGCTCGTCGTGGACGATCGTCTTCGCCGCCGCCCTCGGGTTGAAGAGGAGCCGCCCCGAGGCTTGGATCATCGGGTTGACGAAGTGCGTCTCGGGCGGGATCGCCAGCTCGGGATGAGAGTCGAGCATCAGCCGCAGCAGGGTGGTGCCCGAGCGCCCGACGCCGACCACGAACGGGGCCGGGAACGGCGCCTCGGCGCGGCCGCGCAGGCGGCGGCGGCGAAGCATTCTGAGTGAGTAGTCGAAAGCCATGAATTACCGTGCTTGGGGGGCGATCAGGATGGCAGGTCGTAGCCGAGTTCGGCCAGTAACCCGCCCGCGACCGCCTCAAACTCGGCCCGCTCGGCGGCGTCCATCTCCGTGCGCCAAACCTCGGTTCGCGCCTGCCTCGGCGCCTGCGCGGCCAGTGCGTGTGCGGCCTGGCGCTCGCCGCTCTCACGGGCCCGCCGCCCGCCCTCGGCGGCGAGGTCGCCGAGCTCCGAGATCCGCTCGCCGGCGGCCTCCTCGTGGCGCAGCATCGCCGGCTCGAACTCGAGCTCGATCAGCTCGCAGACGCGACGCAGGGCCGGCTCGGGATCCGCGACCAGGTCCTCGAAGCGCAGCTCCAGGTAGCGCCCGCGCAGCCGCTTCGCCTGGCGGCGAGCGTTCTCGATCCGCCGCGTCCAGAGGTCGGCGACTTCGGCGATCGGCTTCTCGGTCCCCATCCCGCGGGCGCGGCGCGAGAGCGCCACGTCGCGCCCGTCGCGGATCAGGTGGACGAACCGGGCCTCCTCCAGCGCCGCGGCGATCGGGCGCATCCGCTTCACGTAGCCGGGCGTCTTGTCGCCCCAGCGCGACTTCCCGCGACTGCGGGCGCAGAGGCCGTAGAAGACCCGCAGCACGTCCGCGGCGCCGGCGGCGCCCGCCGCGGCGGCCCGCAGCTCGGCGGCGTCGAGGCCGAAGTCGTTCCAGCTCCGCGCGGAGACGATCACGTCGACGAGCTCGCCGGAGTCGCGACACTCCCGCCGGCGCTCGAGCAGCTCGGGGACGAAGTGGGTCTCGGCCGGAATCGCCAGTTGCGGGTGCGCGTCGAGCATCAGCCGCAGCAGGGTGGTCCCCGAGCGCCCGACACCGACCACGAACGGCGCCGGCGGCAGCGCCTCGGCTCGCCGGCGCCCGGCGAGCACGGTCACGCTGCGACGGGCAGCTGCGCGGCGACGATCGACTCGAACAGCCGCAGCCCGTCGGCGGACCCCGTCAGCGGGTCGACAGCATGCTCGGGATGGGGCATCAGGCCGACCACGTTGCCGCGCTCGTTGCTGACCCCGGCGACGTCGGCGACCGAGCCGTTCGGGTTCTGCCCGGCGGCGTAGCGGAAGACGATCTGGCCCCGCGGCTCGATCCGCGCCAGCACGTCGCCGGGGGCGAACCAGCGCCCGCTCATGTGCTTGACGGGGATCGAGAGCCGCTCGCCGGGCGCGCAGGCCCGAGTGGCGATCGTCCCGGTGGCGACGACCTCCAACTCCACCTGGCGGCAGATGAAGCGCAGACCTTCGTTCGGCAGCAGCGCCCCGGGCAGCAGCCCGGCCTCGCAGAGGACCTGGAAGCCGTTGCAGATCCCGAGCACCGGCCCGCCGCGCTCGGCGAACTCGCGCACCGCGCCCATCACCGGCGCGAAGCGCGCGATCGCCCCGGCGCGCAGGTAGTCGCCGTAGGAGAAGCCGCCCGGGACGACGACGGCGTCGATGCCGGAGAGCTCGGTCTCGCCGTGCCAGACCAGCTCCGCCTCGCCCACCCGCCGGCAGGCGAGCACCGCGTCACGCTCGTCGCACGACCCCGGGAACTGCAGGACACCGAATCTCATTCCGTTTCCAGGACCTCGTAGTCCTCGACCAATGGGTTGGCGAGCAGCTGCTCGCAGAGGCGGTCGAGGTCGGTGCCGTCGGCGGCCTCGAGCTCGACCATGCGGCCGACCCGGACGTGGGAGATGCCGTCGAAGCCAAGGGCCGGCAGGGCCCGTTCCACGGCCTTGCCCTGCGGGTCGAGGATGCCCTCCTTGGGCCGGATCAGCACGCGCGCCTTCACCATCCTCAGCGTACCGTCAGCCAAGGCGGCGTCGGGCCCGGCCCATCAGGCCGGAGAGCCGCGAGGCGGGCGCCGGCGGCGCGAGGTCGAGCGGCTCGCCGGGCGCCGGCTCCAAGTCGAGGATCTCTCCATAGCCCGCCCGCTCGAGCTCCGCCTCCATCCCGATCAGTCGCGCGGCGCGTGCCCAGCGGGGATCGTCGGCGTGGTGGACGTCGCCGCCGTGGCGGATGTTCTCCGTCGCCCAGGTCGTGACTCGCTCCGGCAGGGGCCGCCCGATCAGGCCGTAGATGCGCTCCAGCTCGCGGCCCGGGTCGGTGCGCAGGTCCTCCAGCCGAACGACGGCGTAGCGGTCCCCGAACAGCCGCGGCCCGTCGCCGTTCATGGTCTCGAACGCCGCCTTCCAGACCAGCAGCGGGCGGATGAAGTCCGGGATGTCGGCGGGGATCTCGAGCGAGCGCCGGCGCTTGAGCAGCTCCTCGGAGATCCGCCGGCTCGACCACAGCCGCCGTCCGGTGCGGGCGGTGAAGAAGGCGTCGGCGTCGGGATAGAGCTCGATCCGCCGCCGGCGCCCGAGCAGCATCGACGCGGTCACCGCGCGGGGATCGCGGACCAGGTGGACGACCGCCGCATCGGGGTCGAGCTCGGCCAGCGCGCCGAGCTTGTGGTCGAAGCGGGTCTCCTTGATCGCCACCTCGGGCGCGGTAGCGAGCAGCTCGGCGAGCCACTCGCTCACGTGAGGCGGCAGGTCGGAGTCGAGCTCGAGCTCCGGCGCCCGCGGCCCGCCCCAGTTGAAGAGCTCGATCTGCAGCTCGGGGTGGCGCTCGGCGCGAAAGCGCTCCCGGAGCTCGCGGGTCTCGGCGCCGAGGTCCTCGTCGCGGGCGCCGCTGCCGCCACCGATCGTCTCCGTGTCCTCGCGCAGCGGCTCGTAGAAGCAGCGCAGCGCCGGGTCCTCGCCGAGCGCGTCGTAGAGGATCGTCGTGCCGGAGCGGCGCAGGCCGCAGAGGAACAGGTTCACCGGGCCAGCGTACGCACGCTCGCCTCGTCAGAGGTCGCGGCCGGTGATCCGCTCGTAGGCCTCCACGTACTTGGCGCGGGTCCCGGCGACCACCTCGTCGGGCAGCTCGGGGCCGGGAGGCGTGTGATCCCAGCCGGACTCGTCCAGCCAGTCTCTTACGTATTGCTTGTCGAAGGACGACTGCGAACGGCCCGGCTCCCAGTCGTCGGCGGGCCAGAAGCGCGAGGAGTCGGGGGTCAGGACCTCGTCGCCGAGCACGACCTCGGCGCCGGGCGAGGAGCCGAACTCGAACTTCGTGTCGGCGATGATGATCCCGCGCTCGGCCGCGTGGTCGCGGGCATGCTCGTAGAGCTCGAGCGTCACCCGGCGCAGCTCCTCCATCAGCGCTCGGTCGCCGATGATCTCGGCGGCCCGATCGAAGTCGACGTTCTCGTCGTGGTCGCCGATCTCGGCCTTGGTCGCCGGGGTGAAGATCGGCTCCGGCAGGCGGTCGGACTCCTGGAGGCCCGCCGGGAGCTCGATCCCGCAGACCGAGCCGGTCGCCTTGTACTCCTTCCAACCCGAGCCGGTGATGTAGCCCCGCGCGACGCACTCGACCGGGTACATCTCCAGCCTGCGGACGCGCAGCGCCCTTCCGGCCACCTCCTCCGGCACCTCCTGGGAGAGGAAGTGGTTGGGGACGATGTGGCCGGTGGTCTCGAACCAGAACACCGACATCTGGGTCAGCACCTTGCCCTTGTCGGGGATCGGAGTCGGCAGGATCACGTCGTAGGCGGAGATCCGGTCGGAGGCGACCATCAGGATGTCGTCGCCGTCCGCGTACATCTCGCGGACCTTGCCGGAGGCGATCAGGTCGAGTTCGGCGAGCGCGGAGGCCATCGTCGCGATGCTAACAACGGGTGCGGCGCTGACCCGCCTTCGTCCGTACGATCAATTCGCAATGTCCGCAGTTCCCGCAGTCCCGCTCTCGAAGCCGTTGCAGACCGCTCGGTTCGTGTTCCGGCCGATCCCCTTCCTCGAGCATTGGCGGGCCGAGCTGGGCGAGACCTACCGCGCCAACCTCTTCGGGCCGGGCGACGTGATCTTCCTCTCCGACCCGGAGTCGATCAAGCGCCTGTTCACCGCCGACCGCGTCAACACGATCGCCCCGGGGCGCAACATCGTGCTCGCTCCGCTGCTCGGGCACTCCTCGCTGCTGTTGCAGGAGGACGACGAGCACATACGCCGCCGCAAGCTGATGCTGCCGCCCTTCCATGGCGAGCGGATGCGCGGCTACGAGACGATGATCACCGAGGCGACCGAGCGCGCGATCGCGGACTGGCCGCTCGGCACCGAGTTCGCGCTCCATCCGAGCATGCAGGCGATCACCCTGGAGGTGATCCTGCGCGCCGTCTTCGGAGTCGAGGACGCCGATCGTCGCCAGCGGCTGAGCGACGCCCTGGTCGAGATCCTCGGCGCCAGCGCCTCGCCGTCGGCGCTCGGATTCGCCACTCCGGGGGTGCGCAGGCTGCCCCCGTTCCGCTCGATCGCGGCGATGATCGAGCGCACCGACGAGCTGATGTACGCCGAGATCGCCGAGCACCGGCGCCGGCCGGACCTCGCCGAGCGCGACGACATCCTCTCGATGCTGCTCACGGCTCGCTTCGAGGACGGCTCGGAGATGGAGGACCGCGAGCTTCGCGACCAGCTGATGACTCTGCTGCTGGCGGGCCACGAGACGACGGCGACCGGGCTCGCCTGGACCTTCGACCTGCTCCTGCACAGCCCCGGCGCCCTCGAGCGCTTGGAGACCGAGCTGGCCGCCGGCGAGCGCGAGTACCTCGAGGCGGTGATCGAGGAGTCGCTCCGGGTGCGCCCGGTGGTCCCGTTCACCGGTCGCCTGCTGCGTGAGGACACCGAGCTCGGGGGCTACGACCTCCCCTCCGGGACCACGATCCTGGTCGGTATCTACCTCGCCCATTCGCGGCCCGACCTCTACCCCGAGCCGTACGAGTTCCGCCCCGAGCGGATGCTGGCCGACGGCGCGCCCGAGACCTACTCCTGGATTCCTTTCGGCGGCGGCACCCGCCGCTGCATCGGCGCCGCCTTCGCCCAGATGGAGATGCGGATCGCGATCGAGACGATCCTGCGCTCGATGACGCTGCGCGCCGCCACGCCGGAGCTCGAGAAGCCGGTGCGCCGCAACGTCACCCTCTCGCCCGCGAACGGGACGCGGGTGATCGCGAGCGCCCGCTAGGGCTACCGCTCAGCGCCGAAGTCCGCACGAACGTGCATTTGCGCACCCTATGGGGGCCTAGATCGCCGTTCGTCCGCTGCCGATGCGGTCCAGCCGGGCGATCAGCTCCGGCACGTGAGTGAGGTATGCGTCCGGGTCGAGGACCGCGTCCAGGTCCAGCTGCGGTGCCCGCTCGGCGAGCAGGTCGCGGAACGGCGTCCCGGTGTCCCAGGCGCCCTGGGCGGCCTCCTGGACGAGCCGGTAGGCGTCGTCGCGGCTCATCCCGGAGTCGACCAGCGCGGTCAGCGCCCGCTGGCTGAAGAGAGCCCCGTGGGTGAGCTCGAGGTTGGCGCGCATCCGCTCGACGTGCACGGTCATCCCCTCGACCAGCCGCACCGAGAGGTGCTGCATGTAGTCGAGCAGGATCGTCGCGTCGGGGAGGATCACCCGCTCGACTCCGGAGTGGGAGATGTCGCGTTCGTGCCAGAGGGCGACGTTCTCCAGCCCCGCCTGGGAGTACCCGCGCAGCACCCGGGCGAGTCCGTTGACCCGCTCGGCGGTGATCGGGTTGCGCTTGTGCGGCATCGCCGAGGAACCCTTCTGCTCGCCGGAGGCGAACGGCTCCTCGACCTCGCGGACCTCGGTGCGCTGCAGGTTGCGGACCTCCTGTGCGAAGCGCTCCAGCCCGGCGCCGGCGAGCGCAACGGCCTCGAGCACCTGGGCGTGGCGGTCGCGCGGCACGACCTGGGTCGAGATCTCCTCGGCGCGGAGCCCGAGGCGCTCCATCACCGCGGCCTCGATCTCGGGCGGGGCCGAGGCGTAGGTGCCGACCGCGCCGGAGAGCTTGCCTACCGCGGCGCGATCGAAGGCCTCCCGCAGGCGGGCGACGTTGCGATCGGCCTCGAACGCGAAGCCGGCGAGGCGGAGGCCGAAGGTCGTGGGCTCGGCGTGGACGCCATGGGTGCGCCCCACGCACAGGGTTTCGGCGTGCTCGCGCGCCCTCGCGACCAGCGCGTCGCGGTAGGTGGTCGCGCCGCTGACGAGGATCGTCCCCGCTTCGACCAGCTGCAGCGCCAGAGCGGTGTCGAGGACGTCGGAGGAGGTGAGCCCGTAGTGGATCCAGCGGCCCTCCTCGCCGATCGAGGCGGCGACCACGTCGACGAAGGCGGCGACGTCGTGGTTGGTCGCGCGCTCGCGCTCCTTGACGGCCTCGACCGTGAACGCGGCCCGCTCGCGGCAGGCGGCGGCGGCCTCGGCCGGGACCTTGCCCTGGGCGGCCCAGGCGTCGGTGGCGGCGAGCTCGACCTCGAGCCAGCCGCGCATCCGCCGCTCGTCGCTCCAGACGGCGCCGATTTCATCCCTCGTGTAACGCGGGATCACGAATTGATTATGCGGACCGCGAGCAGGCCCGCGTTCTTCGCGCCGTCGATCGCGACGCAGGCAACCGGCACTCCGGGCGGCATCTGCACGGCGGAGAGCAGGGCATCGAGGCCGCCGAGGCTCTTCCCGAGGATCGGCACCCCGATCACCGGCAGGTCCGTGTGCGCGGCGGCGACCCCCGGCAGCGCCGCAGACATCCCGGCTCCGGCGATCAGGACCCGCAGGCCCCGCATCCGCGCTGCGTGGCAGTACTCGCGCACCTTCTCCGGGTCGCGGTGGGCGCTCATCACCCGGACCTCGTAACGGATCCCCGCCTCCTGCAGTGCCTTGCCGGCCGGCTGCATCTTCTCCTTGTCGTTCTTGGAGCCCATGATGATCCCGACCCGTGGCGCGTCGACCTCGATCTCCTCGAACGCGGCCTCCACCTCGGGCATTGGCTCGAGCTCCACGGGAACCTTGATCTCGGTCTCCGTGCTCGGGTCTCGCTGCATCTCCATGTTCTCTTTCTATCGCGATGTGTGGACGGCGGCAGCGCTCGCCGCGATGTCGGTCCGCATCTGCTTGCCGTCGAACTCGATCATTGCGGCCGCCCGGTAGGCGCGGTCGCGAGCCTCGGCCGCTGTCGGGCCGAGCCCGGTCAGGTTGAGCACCCGCCCGCCGGCGGTGACGATCTCGCCGGCGTCGTCGCGCGCGGTGCCCGCGTGGGTGACCTCGACTCCGTCCCCGACGCGGTCGAGCCCGGTGATCACGTCACCGTTCGATGAGCCCTCCGGGTAGCCGGCCGAGGCGAGCACGACGGTGACCGCCCAGTCCTCGCCGAACTCGGGCTCGACCCCGGCCAGGCCGCCGGGCTCGCGGGCGGCGAGGAAGAGGTCGACCAGGTCCGTGCGCAGACGCGGGAGCACCGCCTGCGTCTCCGGGTCCCCGAAGCGGCAGTTGAACTCGAGCACCTTCAGGCCCGCGTCGGTGAGCATGAGGCCGGCGTAGAGGACACCGTGGTACGGGGTGCCGCGGCTGGCCATCAGCTCGACGATCGGTCGGTGGACCGAGTCGGCCATCTCGGCGACCGTCCCCGGGTCGAAGCCCGGCACCGGCGAGTAGCTGCCCATGCCGCCGGTGTTGGGCCCGAGGTCGCCGTCGAAGATCCGCTTGTAGTCCTGGGCCGGCGCCAGCGGGACGACGTTGGCCCCGTCGCAGAGCGCCAGCAGGGACAGCTCCTCGCCGTCGAGGAACTCCTCCATCACCACCTCGGTGGCGCCGAAGCGGCGCTCGACGAAGAACGTGTCCACCGCCGCCCGCGCCTCGTCCTCGTCGGCGCAGATGATCACGCCCTTGCCGGCGGCGAGCCCGTCGGCCTTCAGCACCAGCGGGTAGGCGGCGGCGGCGAGCTGCTCGAACGCCTCCTCGCGACCGCGCAGGACGGTGTGGCCCGCGGTCGGGATCCCGGCCTCGGCCATCAGCGCCTTCGCGTGCACCTTCGAGCCCTCGATCCGCGCCGCCTCGGCGCTCGGCCCGAAGGCGGCGATCCCCGCCTCCTCGAGGGCGTCGACGAGCCCCTCCACCAGCGGCGCCTCCGGGCCGACGACGACGAGGTCGCAGGCCTCGGCGCGCGCGGCCTCGACGATCTCACCGACCGCGTCGCCGGTGTCCAGGCAGCGGGCGTCAGCGGCGATGCCGGCGTTGCCGGGCGCGCAGAGCAGCTCCGGGGCCCGCTCCGAGCGCGCCAACGCGCGCACGATCGCGTGCTCGCGACCACCGCCTCCTACGACGAGAACTCTCATCACAAATTGAGTTCGCTTACGGCCGGAAGCAGGATTCCCTTTTCGTGCCTTCCGCTCACAGAGCCGAGGTGAAGTCCTCCACGGAGATCGCCGTCATCGTCTGGTTCTGGACCGTCCCCCGCGAGCCCATCTCGACCGAGAGCTTGGCCATCGCCTTCTCGTCGGGGGCCTCGACGACGGTGACGAAGTCGTACTCGCCCAGGGTGGCCCACTGGTTCAGGACCTTGACCCCGAGCTGCTCGACCTCCTTGTTGACCTCCTGCACGCGCGACGGGTTGTCCTTGACCGTCTTCACCCCGTCAGGGGTCAGGCGGGTGAGCATGATGTAGGTGGGCATACGCTGGCTCCTCCTCGTCTCGGCTGCTGCGCCATGATGACGAAATGGCGGGCCATCCGATCTTCGCCGCGCTCTACGACCGCATGACCGCCCGCGCGGAGCACGGCGGGCTGGGTGAGATGCGGGCGGAGCTGCTAGCGCGGGCCTCCGGCCGGACGGTGGAGCTTGGCGCGGGAACCGGCGCCAACGCCGCCCACTACCCGGCGGCGGTCACCGAGGCGGTGTTCACCGAGCCCGACCCGCACATGGCGCGGCGATTGCGCGAAAAGCTGGCGGCCGAGCCGCGCAGCTTCCGGTTCGAGGTCGCCGAAACCGGGGCCGAGCAGCTGCCCTTCGACGACGACTCCTTCGACACCGTGATCTCCACCCTCGTGCTCTGCACGGTCGACGACCCCGACCGCACCGCGGCCGAGATCCGCCGCGTCCTGCGCCCGGCCGGGAGCCTGCTGTTGCTCGAACACGTCCGCGATCCCGACGACGGTCGCCTCGGCGGCTGGCAGGACCGGCTGGAGTCGCCCTGGGGATGGATGGCGGCCGGCTGCCATCCGAATCGGGAGACCGCCGCGACGCTGGCGGCGGCCGGCTTCGACGTCTCCCGGCTCTCCGCGGCCAAGCTGCCGAAGTCGCCGCCGCTCGTTCGCCCGCTGATCCGGGGCTCGGTCAAGGCCCCTGCCGGGTAGGAGGCGCGATGAAGCGGCTCGTGCCGCTGGTCATCCGGCCCTGGATGCTGCCCCTGATCGTCGCCGCGCTGGTGCTGCCGATCGTCGCCGGCTTCGCCGTCGCCGGACCGCCGCTCGGCCTGGGGCTCGGGGCGTGCGCGGTCGCCGCCCTCTTGTTCATCGCAGCGCGGGCGAGCTACGACGAGCCGATCGAGACCGCGCCGTCAACCGACCGCCGTTACCGGGTCCTGGTCGTCGCCGACGAGCCGGTCTCCGATCCGGGATTGGTCGAGCGGATCGTGGCGATCGCGGAGGAGGGTCGTGCGGTGCTCGACCGCGACCAGCCGCCGGAGCTGCTCGTGCTCGCCCCGGCGCGCGCCTCGCTGCTCGATCGTTGGGCCTCCGACCTCGGCGAGGCTCGCGACGCCGCCGCGCGCGTGCTCGCGATCTCGCTCGCCAGCCTCGCCGCCGCCGGTCTCGACGCCAGCGGCCGGATCGGCGACCCGGACCCGGTCCAGGCGATCCGCGACGAGCTGCTCAGCTTCCCGGCGCGCGAGGTCGTGCTGGTCGCCGGCCCCGGGCTCGGGGCCGCCGAGTCGGAGGAGGTCGGTCGCCGCCTCGACCGGCCGGTGAGGCTGCTTCAGCCGAACCGCCCGACCAGCTCGGCGTAGTCGGCGACGGTGTGCCCCCAGGCGAGCCGCTCGCGCGCCCGGGCGACCCCGGCGCGCAGCTCCTCGAGACGGCCCGGGTCGGCGGCCTCGCGAAGGGCGGCGGTGAGCGCGCGGACCTTCGGCTCGACGGCCGGGATCCCGGAGGCGGCCCGGCCGCGGCGCCTGGAGGCGATCAGGAGCCCGTTGTCGCCGTCGCGGATCACCTCGTTCATCGGCGGCGCGTCGTTGGTGATCACCGGCAGCCCGAGTCCCATCGACTCGTACAGGTGCAGGCCGAGCCCCTCCCAGCGGCTGGGCGCGACGCAGACGTCGGTGGCCGCGAACCGGCGCAGGTGCTCGTCGGTCGGCAGGTCGTCGAGGATCACCTCGACCCGCGGATCCCGGCGGGCGCCGCTCTCCAGCGTTTTCAGCTCCCGCTCCACCTGGCCCTTGACCACGAGGCGCGCGTCCTCGTCGTCGAAGCGGCGGAACGCCTTCAGCACCTCCGCCACCGGCTTTCGCCTGCTCAGGAACCCGGCCGGGTAGAAGAACGTCAACGGTCCGCCGGCCGGCTCGGCCGCGTACTCGAGCAGCGCCGGATGGATCCCCCAGCGCACCCGCGGGCTCTCGACTCCCATCCCCGCGTAGCGCTCCTGCTCGCAGGCGGTCAGCGAGTAGATCACCTCGAGCGCGCGGCTCGCCGGATCGACGTGCTCGGCGGAGAACTGCTCCCAGACGAACCGGCCCACGGTTGCGACGCCGGAGTCGCGCAGCGCCTCGATCGCCTCGAACTCGTAGTTCTGATCGAAGAGCGCCAGGTCCAGGTCGTGCTCACGGCCCCAGACGACCATCTCGTCGGCCGGGATCCGATAGGAGGAAGCGTCGGTGACGCCGGGCTGGTCCCACACACCGGTGTGGTCGACGAACGAGGGCCTGATGTTCTTCGCCCGGGTCGGTCGCGCGAGCACGAACGTCTCGTGGCCGAGCGAGTCGAGCGCCGAGCGGATCTGGCGGGCGACCACGCCCTGCCCGCGGTTGAACCAGTAGGCGCAGATACCGATCCGCATGCGCGGCCACCTTAGAGGTGGCCTGGTTCAGGCCGCGGCCTTCTCCCCGGCGCGCGCGGCCGTGCGGGTGAAGGTCAGCTCGCCATCGGCGACGTCGACCTCGATCACGTCGCCGTCGGAGAACTCGCCCTCGAGCAGCTTCAGCGCCAGCTTGTCGATCAGCTCCCGCTGGATCACCCGCTTCAGCGGGCGGGCGCCGTAGGTCGGGTCGTAACCGAGGTTGCCGAGCAGGGTGCGGGCGTCGTCGGAAAGCTCGATCTCGATCCCGCGCTCTCGCACCCGGCCGGCGAGCTGGGCGACCTGGAGGTCGACGATCCGGCTGATGTCCTCGCGGCTGAGCCGGTGGAAGATGACCGTGTCGTCGATCCGGTTCAGGAACTCCGGCTTGAAGGTGGTCTGAAGGACCTCCTCGATCGTCTCGCGGATCCCCTCGTCGATCTGCGCACCGGTTATGCGGTCCGAGCCGACGTTCGAGGTCATGATCAGGATCGTGTTGGTGAAGTTGACCGTGCGGCCCTGGCCGTCGGTGAGCCGCCCGTCGTCCATGATCTGCAGGAGCACGTTGAAGACGTCGGGGTGGGCCTTCTCGATCTCGTCCAGGAGCACGACGGCGTACGGCCGGCGGCGGACCGCCTCGGTCAGCTGCCCGCCCTCGTCGTAGCCGACGTAGCCGGGCGGGGCGCCGACCAGGCGCGAGACGGAGTGCTTCTCCATGTACTCGGACATGTCGACGCGGACGATCGCCTGCTCGGAGTCGAACATCAACGAGGACAATCCCTTTGCGAGCTCGGTCTTGCCGACCCCGGTCGGCCCGAGGAAGAGGAAGCTGCCGATCGGGCGGTTGGGGTCGGAGAGCCCGGCCCGCGAGCGGCGTAGGGCGTTGGCGACCGCGGCGACGGCCTCGTCCTGGCCGATCACACGTTCGTGGAGGCGATCCTCCATCTGGATCAGCTTCTCGACCTCGCCCTCCATCAGCTTCGAGACCGGGATCTGAGTCCAGCGCGCGACCACCTCGGCGATGTCCTCCTCGGTCACCTCCTCGGTCAGCAGCGAGCCGGCCTGGTCGAGCTCGTGGCTGCGCTGCTCCTGCTCGGCGACGATCGCCTCGAGCTCCGGGATCTCGGAGTACTGGAGCTTCGCCGCCCGCTCGAGGTCGCCCTCGCGCTCGGCCTTCTCGAATTCGCCCCGCGCCTCGTCGAGCCGGGCGACGGCGGCCTTGCGCGCCTCGATCGCCTCCTTCTCGGCCTGCCAGCGAGCCTTGAGTTCGGAGGCGGTCTCCTTGAGATCGGCCAGCTCGGCCTCGATCGCCTGCCGCCGCGCCTTCGAGGCGTCGTCCTTTTCGCCCTTCAGCGCCTCGCGCTCGATCTCCAGCTGCAGGATCCGCCGATCGACCTCGTCGATCTCGACCGGCGAGGACTCGATCTCCATCTTCAGCCGCGAGGCCGCCTCGTCGATCAGGTCGATCGCCTTGTCGGGCAGGAAGCGGTCGGCGATGTAGCGCTCCGAGAGCGTCGCCGCGGCGACGATCGCCGGGTCGGTGATGCGGACTCCGTGGTGGCGCTCGTAGCGCTCCTTGAGCCCGCGCAGGATCGCGATCGTGTCGTTGATGTCCGGCTCGCCGACCAGCACGGGCTGAAAGCGCCGTTCGAGCGCGGCGTCCTTCTCGATCTGCTTGCGGTACTCGTCGAGTGTGGTCGCGCCGATGCAGCGCAGCTCGCCGCGGGCGAGCATCGGCTTGAGCAGGTTGGCGGCGTCCATCGCCCCCTCGCTGGCCCCGGCGCCGACGATCGTGTGCAGCTCGTCGATGAAGAGGATGATCTGGCCCTGGGCGTCCTGGACCTCCTTGAGCACGGCCTTGAGCCGCTCCTCGAACTCGCCCCGGTACTTCGAGCCCGCGATCAGGGCGCCGACGTCGAGCGCGATCAGGCGGCGGTCCCGCAGCGACTCGGGCACGTCGCCGTCGACGATCCGTTTCGCCAGGCCCTCGACGATCGCGGTCTTGCCCACTCCGGGCTCGCCGATCAGCACCGGGTTGTTCTTCGTCCGCCTCGAGAGCACCTGGATCACCCGGCGAATCTCCTCATCGCGGCCGATCACCGGGTCGAGCTTGTTGGCGCGCGCGTCGGCGGTCAGGTCGCGGCCGAACTTCTCCAGCGCCTCCGCCATCTCCTCGGCGTTCGGGGAGGTGACGCGGCTCGGGCCCTGGGTCTCGTCGACGGCGCGGGCAAGCGAGTCGCGCTCGGGGAGGATGTCGGCGACGCCGCTCGACTTGTCGGCCAGCGCCAGCAGCAGGTGGCCGACTGAGATGTACTCGTCGTTGCGGGCCGCCATCTCCTTCTCGGCGCGCTGGAGGACCTTGAGGAAGCTTTGCGCGGGGCGCACCTCGGGCTCGTCGCCGCTGACGACGGGCAGCTCGCCGACGGCCTTGCGGGCCCGCTCGGTGATCGCGTGGACGTCGGCGGAGAGCTTGCGCAGCGCCGCGGGGGCGAAGCCGTCCTCCTGCTCGAGCATGGCGAGCAGAAGGTGGGCGGGCGTCACCTCGGAGTTGCGGAAGCGCGTCGCCAGCTGCTGGGCGGCCGCGACGGCCTCCTGCGACTTGACCGTGAACCTGTCAGCTTGCATCGGTCTTGCCCCTTCCCCTGCGCTTGCGCTCGATCGGGATCGAGATCGGGGGCAGGTCGTAGGCGCCGTACGGAACGATCTCGGCGCGCAGCGTCGTCCTCACCCGCTCGAGCTCGGCCATCATCTGCCGCTCGAGCTCGGCGGCGCGCTCGCGCATTCGCGCGACCTCCGCGCGTGCTCGCTCGAGCTCGCGCTCGAGCGTCATCACGGTTACGACCCCGGCCAGGTTGAGCCCCTCGTCGGCGGTCATCCGCTGGATCCGTCGCAGCCGCTCGACGTCCTCATACGAGTAGAGGCGCGTGTTCTTGGGCGAGCGCTTCGGTGTGATCAGGCCGCGGGCCTCGTACATGCGCAGCGTCTGGGGGTGCATCTCGGCGAGCTCGGCGGCGACCGAGATCATGAACACGCCGCGGCGCCGGTCGACGCCCTCGCGCTCGGGTTCGCGCCTGTCCTTGCCGGCCGCCATCGTTAGCCGGCCACCTTCGTGGAGGCCGCGGACGCGTCGCGCAGCAGCCGTTCCCGCGGGTTGTGGTCGTTGATCGATTCGGCGAAGGCGTCGAGCGCCACGCGCTGGTCGCGGGTCAGCTCGCGCGGCATCTCGACCTCCAGCCGGTAGAGGATGTCCGCCCGGCCACGGTCTCCGGGCTTCGGCGGCCCCTCGCCGCGCAGCCGCTGGACGGTCCCGTGCTGGGTCCCGGCGGGGATCCTGATCCGCTTCGTCCCGTTCAGGGTCGGGACCTCGATCGTTCCGCCCTGGATCGCCTCCGCGACGGTGATCGGCACGGGCACCTCGAGGTTGCCGTCCTCGCGCTGGCGGAAGACCGGCGAGGGCTGCACCCTGGTGACCACGTAGAGGTCCCCGGGCGGCGCGCCGCGGGCGCCGTCCTCGCCCTTGCCGCGAACCCGGATCCGGCTGCCGTCGCGGACCCCGGCCGGGATCCGTACTCGGTAGCGCTTGCGCTGCATGGTCAGCCCGGACCCGCTGCAGGTGGGGCACGGGTCCTCGATCACCTGGCCGGCGCCGCCGCAGCGCGGGCACGGCTGGCTGATCGAGAAGAAGCCCTGGCTCTCGGAGTCGATCCCGCGGCCGTTGCAGCGCGGGCAGGTGACCGGCATCGTCCCCGGCTTCGCGCCGGTGCCGCTGCAGGTCTTGCAGGTCGACTGCTTCGGCACCGTGACCGCGACCTCGGTGCCCTCCATCGCCTGGCGAAAGGCGAGGGTGACCTCCGTCTCGAGGTCGCGCCCGCGCGCCGGCGCCTGCGGCCCGGGGCCGCCGCGCCGGAACAGTGTGGAGAAGATGTCGCCGAAGTCGGCGGAGAAGCCGCCGGCGGCGCCCGGACCGCCGGGACCGCCGCGACCGAAGTTGGCGAAGCGCCCGCCGGCGTCGTACTCCTTGCGCTTCTCGGGGTCCGAGAGGGTGTCGTAGGCGCCCTGGACCTCCTTGAAGCGCTCCTCGGCCGCCGGGTTGTCGGGGTTGCGGTCGGGATGGTTCTCGCGCGCCAGCTTGCGGTAGGCCTTTTTGATCTCCTCCGCCGAGGCGCCGCGGCCGACGCCGAGAACCTCGTAGTAGTCGCGAGCCATCCCTACCTCACTCCCCGACGACGACCCGGGCGGGACGCAGCACGGTGCCGTCGCAGCGGTAGCCGCGGTCGAGCGTCTCGACCACGGTTCCCGCCTCGCCGTCACCGGCGCGCGTCGAGACCGCCTCGCTGAACGCCGGGTCGAACGGCTCCCCGGTCGGGTCGTAGGCCACGACCCCGGCCCGGCCGAGCGTCGCGATCAGCTCACCGTGCACGAGCTCGAGCCCGCGTGCGACCTCCGAGCCGGGCTCGGCGACGGTCAGCGCCCGCTCGAGGCTGTCAATCGACGGGACCAGCTCCCGGGCCAGCGAGAGCTTGCCGCGGCGCTCCGCGTCCGCCGCCTCGCGCGCCGTGCGCTTGCGGTAGTTCTCGAAGTCGGCCTTCGCCCGCTGGGCGAGGTCGAGGTACTCGTCCCGCTCGCGCTTCACGTCCTCGAGCAGCGCGTCCAGGTCCTCCTCGACCTCGGCCCCGGGGTCCTTGGCCGTCTCCGGTCGCCCCTCAGGCTCGGTCATCATCGACGACCTCCGCGTCGACGACCTCGTCCTCCGCCTCATCGCCGGCGCCGTTGGCGCTGGCCCCGTCGGCGCCGGCCGCGGCCTGCTGCTCGGCGGCCGCCGCGTAGATCTGCTCGGAGACCTTGTGGAAGGCGCTCTGCAGCGCGTCGGTCTTCGCCTTGATCTGCTCGGCGTCCTCGGACTCGAGCGACTCGCGGACCGCCGTGATCGCCTCGTTGATCTCGGTCTTCGCCGCCTCGTCGAGCTGCTCGTCCATCTCGGCGAGCTGCTTCTCGGCGGTGTAGGCCGCGTTCTCGCCGACGTTTCGGGCCTCGGCCAGCTCGCGCTGCTGGCGGTCCTCGTCGGCGTGTGACTCGGCGTCCTTGATCATCTGCTCGACCTCGGAGTCGGAGAGGCCCGAGCCGCCCTTGATCTCGATCGTCTGCTCCTTGCCCGTGCCGAGGTCCTTGGCGGAGACGCTGAGGATGCCGTTCGCGTCGATGTCGAACGTGACCTCGATCTGCGGCATGCCCCGCGGCGCCGGCGGGATCCCGGTGAGCTGGAACTTGCCCAGCGACTTGTTGTGGGCGGCCATCTCGCGCTCGCCCTGGAGCACGTGGATCTCGACCGACGACTGGTTGTCGTCGGCGGTCGAGAAGATCTCCGACTTCTTCGTCGGGATCGTCGTGTTGCGCTCGATCAGCTTCGTCATCACGCCGCCCTTGGTCTCGATGCCGAGGGTCAGCGGGGTGACGTCGAGCAGCAGCACGTCCTTGACGTCGCCGCTCAGCACGCCGGCCTGGATCGCGGCGCCGATCGCCACCACCTCGTCCGGGTTGACGCCCTTGTGGGGGTCCTTGCCGGTCAGCTCGGTGACCTTCTCCTGGACCGCGGGCATCCGGGTCATACCGCCGACCAGGACGACGTGGTCGACCTTCGAGCCACCGTCGGCGAGCGCCTGCTTGACCGGCCCGACCACCCGGTCGAGCAGATCGGAGGTGAGCTCGGTGAGCTTCGCCCTGGTCAGCTTCATCTCCAGGTGCTTGGGCTCGTTGTTGATCGCGGTGATGAAGGGGACGCTGATCTGCGTCTCCTGGGTGGTGGAGAGCTCGATCTTCGCCTTCTCGGCCTGCTCGTAGAGGCGCTGCAGGGAGCGCTTGTCGTTGGAGACGTCGACCCCCTGGTCCTTCTTGAACTCGGCGACCAGCCACTCGACGATCGCCTTGTCCCAGTTGTCGCCGCCGAGGTGGTTGTCCCCCGCGGTCGACTTGACCTCGAAGACGCCGTCGCCGATCTCGAGCACGGAGACGTCGAAGGTGCCGCCGCCGAGGTCGAAGACGAGGATCGTCTGGTCGGCCTCCTCCTTGTCGAGGCCGTAGGCGAGCGCCGCCGCCGTCGGCTCGTTGATGATCCGCTTGACCTCGAGGCCGGCGATCTTGCCGGCGTCGGTGGTCGCCTGGCGCTGGTCGTCGTTGAAGTAGGCGGGGACCGTGATCACCGCCGAGTCGACGGTCTCGCCAAGCTTCGCCTCGGCGTCCGTCTTCAGCTTCTGCAGGATCATCGCCGAGATCTCCGGCGGCGAGTACTGGTCGCCATGCGCGTTGACGCGCACATCGCCGTTCGGGCCGGCGACGACCTCGTACGGGACGATCGTCTCCTCCTCCTTGACCTCGGCCTCCTTACGGCCCATGAACCGCTTGATCGAGAAGATCGTGTTCTCCGGGTTCATCACCGCCTGGCGCTTGGCCACGGTGCCGACCAGGCGCTCGCCCGAGTCGGCGAAGGCGACCACTGACGGGGTCGTCCGCCCGCCCTCGGCGTTCTCGATGATCTCTGGCTCGGTGCCCTCGAGCACGGCCATGGCCGAGTTGGTCGTCCCGAGGTCGATTCCTATGGTCTTCGCCATTCCTTTAACTCCTTAAGGTCTATTTCGCAATAAATCTAAGCCTTATGATAGCAGATGTAGGGCTGGCCACGACGTTCAGCCCGTAGCAAGACCCCGGAATAACTCCCGCCACGTCCTCGGCTTCGCCTCCGGGCGTGCGGGGTCTTGCTACGGGCTGAGGGTTGTGGTTAGCCCTGGGGGCAGCCGGAGAACTTCGGCAGCGGCGTGGTGGCCGTGTCGACGACCGGGCCCTTGCCGATCTGGCCGGCGTAGGCGGCGACGAACTGCGCCACCTCCTGCGCCTCCTGCTGTTCCAGGATCCCGCGCGGCATCCGGCCGCCGATCCCGCAGGTGACTGCGGTCAGGACCCTGGTCGCGTTGCCGTCGTACAGCTCGGAGGTGTTGGTGCCGGTGGGGACGAGCAGGTCGTCGAGGTTGGGGCCGACGATCCCGTCCGTGCCGGCCGCGGCGAGCGTGTGGCAGGTGCCGCAGTTGGTGGCGAAGATGTGCTTCGCGTCGAGGTCCCGGGACGCCACCTGGACCGCGCCGGACTCCTGGTCGCCCTCCTTGCCGAGGGCGATGAACGGAACGACCAGGACGCAGATCGCGGCGAAGATCCCGAAGACGATGAATGGGCGCTTGCTCATAGATTCGAAAACCTACCTGCTGGCGGCCGCGTTGCGCCGGTACCAGGGACACATACGGCGCAGCTCGCATTCGCCGCAGCGCGGCTGCGGCCGGCAGACACGGCGGCCGTGCGTGATCAGGTTGATGTGCAGCTCGTAGGCGTCCTCGGGGTCGGTGATCGCGAGCATCTCGTCGTGGGCGCGCTCGAAGGAAGCGCTTTCGGGGAACAACCCCAGGCGGCCGCCGACGCGGTAGACGTGGGTGTCGACCGGGATCTCCGGCCGCCCGAGCGCGAAGATCATCACGCAGGCGGCGGTCTTCCGCCCGACGCCCGGCAGCTCGACCAGGAAGCCGATCGCCTCGTCGCGATCGGCGCCGGCCAGCCAGTCGAGCGTCGGCTCGTCCTCCTCGGTCGGCAGCTCGCGCAGGACCTGCTGGATCCGCGGTGCCTTCGAGGGAGCGAGGCCGCCCGGCCGGATCGCCTCCTCCACCTCCTCGACCGGTGCGTCGCGCACCTCGACCCAGGTCGGCAGGGCGGCGCGGAGGCGCTCATAGGCGACGTCGCGGTTGCGGTCGTTGGTGTTCTGGGAAAGGATCGTCCGCACCAGCTCCGCGATCGGGTGGCCGTGCGGGTGGTTGACGGGGCGGCCGTAGAGCTCGCGCAGGCGATCGCGAATCGCCCGCACCCGGGCCCTGCGGGGCCGCGTCCACGAGCCTGCCTGCGTCGTCGCCATCCGGGGCAGGATATTTTCCGCCGGTGGCAGCGGTCGAAGAGCGCGTTCGGAAGGTCGAAGAGCGCGTGATCGACGTCGACGGGGTCCGGTGCTTCTACCGCCAGGTCGCCGGCAGCGGGCCGCCGACGATCTTCGTCCACGGCAACCCCTCGCACTCCGAGGACTGGGTCCCGTTCCTCGAGCGGCTCGACGGCCCGGGCCTCGCCCTCGACCTTCCGGGCTGGGGCTTCTCGGAGAATCCGCGCGGCTTCGACTACTCGATGCACGGCCTGGCGCGCTTCTACGAGCGCTTCTGCGACCGGCTCGGCGTCGGCGAGCACCAGCTCGTCGTCCACGACTGGGGCGCGATCGCGCTGATCGCCGCCCAGCGCCGGCCGGCGCGGGTGCGCCGCCTGGTGGTGATCAACGCCGTGCCGCTGTTGCCCGGGTATCGGTGGCATTGGGTGGCGCGCTACTTCTGGCGCGTCCCGCTGCTCGGCGAGCTCGCCAACCGGACCACCACGAAGGCCGGCCTGCGCCTGCTCTCGCGCCAGGCCTCGGCGGTCCCCGGCGGCTACCCGCCCGAGTTCATCGATTCGATCTGGGCCGGCCGCGGGCAAGGGTCGTGGCCGGAGATGCTCGAGCTCTACCGCGACGCCGACCCCGACCGGCTGGCGGCGGCGGGCGAGGGCCTCGGCGCGATCGACTGCCCGGCGCTCGTCGTCTGGGGCAGCGACGACCTGTACCTGCCACTGCGCTTCGGCCGCGCCTACGCCGACGTGCTACCCGGGGCGGAGCTGCTGGAGCTCGATCGGGCCGGGCACTGGCCGTGGCTCGACCGCCCGGACGCGGTCGACCGCGTCGTCGCCTTCCTCACGGCTTAGCCCGGCGTTCCGCAACACCACGTTTACAATCAGCGCGCGGTGCGCGCGCTCGTCTTCAGGATCAACCGTCTGCTGCCCCAGGGCATCCTCGATGCCGGGTGCCAGTTTCTCTTCTTCTTCCTCGCCTACCAGGGCTATCAGCTCGTCCGCGGGCTGACCGACTCGGGCGCGATCAACGCCTACGTCAACGCCCACCACGTGATGAACCTCGAGCAGTCGGTCGGCGCCTTCTTCGAGCCCGGCTTCCAGCAGACGCTGATCCAGCACACCCCGTGGCTCGTCGACTTCGCGAACTTCATGTACCTGAACTCGCATTTCGTGATCACGACCGGCTTCCTCGCCTGGCTCTACCTGTTCCGCAACGAGCACTTCTACTTCGTCCGCAACATGTTCCTGGTGGGGATGGGCCTGGCCCTGGTCGGCTACGCCGTCTTCCCGACCGCGCCGCCGCGGCTGTTCCCGAGCCTCGGGTTCACCGACACGATCGCCTCCTTCACCGGCGTCGCCCAGGACTCGAAGACCGCGAGCCTGCTGTTGAACCAATACGCGGCGGTGCCGAGCATGCACATCGCCTTCTCGCTGATGGTCGCGGTGCCGGCGGCGACCCTGTCGCGGCGCAAGGCCTCGCGCCTGCTCTGGTGTCTGTATCCGCCGCTCATCTTCTTCGTCATCGTCGCCACCGGCAACCACTACTGGTTCGACGCCGCCGCCGGCGCGGTCGTCGCCGGGCTGGCGGCGATCGTCGCGCTGCAGCTGGCTCGCGTGCGCCCGCAGGCCTGGGCCTGGGCGCCGCAGGCGGCCCGTCTCGACCAGCCGCAGGCGGCTGCTCAAGAGGCTTAGTAGCGTCCGCGGATCGAGCGCGGGCGTGCACAACCGAAGACCGCGGCCGAGTGGCGCGGCTATGCGCGCAACAGGCTGATCGACTCGCGGCTGACGCCGAACGCGATCTCGATCACCGGCCTGGTGCTCCACGTCCCGGCCGTTCTGCTGATCATCGACGGCGACCTCGCGCTCGCCGGCCTCGCCTTCATCTTCGGCTCGATCATGGACACCCTCGACGGCCGCTACTCGCGGATGTCGGGCAAGGGGACGATGTTCGGCGCCTTCCTCGACTCGACCCTGGACCGGATCGAGGAGGGCGTCGTGCTGACAGCGATCGCCTATTACTTCGCCAACAACGGCGACCCGGTGCCGGCGGCGGCCTGCGTGTTCACCGTGCTCGGCTCGGTGATGGTCTCCTACACCCGCGCTCGCGCGGAGGCGCTCGGGGTCGAGTGCAAGGTGGGAATTGCGACCCGGCCGGTCCGGGTGGTGCTACTTTCCATCGGCCTCGTATTCGGCGGCGGAGAGCTGATCTCCGGTCTCGATCTGCTCGCCGCCTCGATCTATGCGATGGCCGGGCTGACCGCGTTCACGGTCGGCCAGCGCGTCTGGCACGTGCGTGGCGAGCTCAAGGCGCTCGAGGCCGCGGAGGCGGATGATGTGTAACCAAGTCGTTCAACGCGGGTAGTTCGCCCCCCACCCGCCTCAGGAAGGATCTTCTTTCTCAATGAGTGAAACCAACGGCCACCACAACGGCGCCGCCGCCAACGGGCGCCGTTCCGACGACGGCAAGGTCCGCGTCGCGATCGTCGGCGTCGGCAACTGCGCCAACAGCTTCATCCAGGGCGTCGAGTACTACAAGGACGCCGACCCGTCCGAGCCCGTCCCGGGTCTCATGCACGTCGACCTCGGCGGCTATCACGTCCGCGACATCGAGTTCGTGGCGGCCTTCGACATCGACTCCGAGAAGGTCGGCAAGGATCTTTCCGAGGCGATCTGGTCGGGTCAGAACGACACGATCAAGTTCGCCGACGTCCCCGAGATGGGCATCAGGGTCGAGCGCGGGATGACCCACGACGGCCTCGGCAAGTACCTGAAGCAGAAGATCACCAAGGCCCCCGGCCCGACGGCCGACATCGTCGGCATCCTCCAGGAGACGAAGGCAGACGTGCTCGTGTGCTACCTGCCGGTCGGCTCCGAGCAGGCGACCAAGTGGTACGTCGAGCAGGCCCTCGCCGCGGGCGTCGGCTTCGTCAACTGCCTGCCGGTGTTCATCGCCCGCGAGGACTACTGGGACGAGCGCTTCAAGGAGGCCGGGCTGCCGATCATCGGCGACGACATCAAGTCGCAGGTCGGCGCGACGATCGTCCACCGCCAGCTCGCCCGCCTCTTCCACGAGCGCGGCGTCAAGCTCGAGCACACCTCGCAGCTCAACGTCGGCGGCAACATGGACTTCTTCAACATGCTCGAGCGCGAGCGCCTCGACTCGAAGAAGATCTCGAAGACCAACGCCGTCACCTCGGTGATGGGCACGGATCTGCCGGATCGCGACGTGCACGTCGGTCCCTCGGACTACGTGCCGTGGCTGACCGACCGCAAGTGGGCCCACATCAGGCTCGAGGGCAAGGCCTTCGGAGACGTGCCGCTGACCGCCGAGCTGAAGCTCGAGGTGTGGGACTCGCCGAACTCGGCCGGCGTCGTCATCGACGCCGTGCGGCTGATCAAGCTCGCGCTCAACAACGGCATCGCGGGCCAGCTCGACGGGCCGTCCAGCTACCTGATGAAGTCGCCGCACAGCCAGCGCCCCGACGACATGGCGCGGGTGCAGACCGAGGAGTTCATCGCCAAGCACGCCCGCACCAGCGACGCGGCCGAGCGCGCCAAGGCCGCGGCCGAGGACGCCAAGGCCGAAGCGCTGTAGCGCTCAGGGCCTTGCCCCGGCCGCCGGCTCGTTGACCAGGGCCGCCAGCTGGGTGCGCGAGGAGACGTCGAGCTTGCGGAAGATGCGCGCCATGTGGTTCTCCACCGTGCGCACGCTGAGGAACAGGGACTCCGCGATCTCGCGGTTGCGGCGCCCCGCCGCGACCAGCTCGGCGATCTCGCGCTCGCGTGAGCTGAGCTCGTCGAGGCCTTCACGCTCCACCGGCCGCTCGCTGCGGGTCACCCGAACGCCGAGACGGCGCAGCTCGGCCGCCGCCTGATCGGCGTAATGGACGGCGCCGAGCGCGTTGAGCTGGTCGCGGACGCTCTCGAGGTTCGCCCGTCCACCGTCCTCGTCGCCCGCCTCGACCTGGGCCCGCGCGGCGAGCGCGCGGCCGCGGGCACCGTCGATCGCGAGCCCGGCCCGATCGGCCGCCTGGGCGGCCGCCTCGGCGTGCTCACGGGCGGCCTCCGGTTCACCGAGGACGAGCTCGAGGGTCGCGCGGGCGCGCATCGCATCGGCGGTCCGCCCATCGATCCCGAGCCCTGCCGCGGCCTCAGTGGCGCAGTTGACGTACTCCGCGGCCATCTCGAGGTCACCGAGGTCGATCTCGGCTCGCGCCAGAAGCTCGAAGCCGCGGGCCCGGAAGCCGCGCTCGATGAGCGGCAGCCCCTCGCCACCGGCCAGGGTCAGGATCTCATCGCGAGCCGCGGTCGCGTTCCCACCCGCCAGCCGCGCCTCGGCCAGATAGCAGGCGGCGGTTGCCGAGAGCGGATCGCTCCCGGCATCCTCGAGCGCCAGCTCGCCGAGCCGCAGGGCGGCGGGCAGGTCGCCGGCGATCAGCGTCGCCCAGCACTGCAGCGACCGCGCCCAGGCGAGGAAGACCGGGTTGCGGGTCAGAATCGACGCGTCGACCGCGGCTTCGAGCCGCGGGAACGCTTCCTCCAGGCGGCCCTGGTTGATCTGCGCCAGCGCCTGCGTCGTCCGCATCAGGGTCGGTAGGTGGCCCTGGCCGGCGGCCAGGGCCGCCTCGATCGTCCGGTCGAGGAGCGCGGTGGCGGCGTCGAAGCGCTCCATGCAGACCGCGCCGAGCGCGGTCCACGTATGCGCGTTCAAGTGGTCCGCCAACTCGCCCTCCGGGAGGGCCGCGATCAGCTCCAGCCCCCGGTCGAGCTCGGTCCGGGCCGCGTCGAGGTCGTCGCGCATGTAGAGAGCGGCCGAGTGCAGTCCGGCCGCCGCCGCCGTCATCGAACGGTCGTCGCGGCGTTCGGCGTCGGTGAGCGCGGCGCGCACCCATCGCTCGAAGTCCTCCTGGTCGCCGCCGAAGAAGGAGTCCGCGGCGAGCTCGAGCTTCAGCGTCGTCGCCTCGGGCGACCCCTGGTCGGGGAGAGCCGCGAGCGCACCCTCGAGCTCGCGGTGCGCCTCGCCGTGGCGGCCGACGAGCTGCTTGACCTTGGCCGCCGAGGCGATCACGCGCCCGCGCAGGACGGGGTCGTCGGCCGGCATCAGGCCGAGGACCTCGTCGAGGTCGTCGAGGCTGTCGTCGTAGCGCCCGCAGGCGGCGAGCGCCCGGGCCCGCGGGATCAGCAGCCCGAGGCGGCGCCCGGGGTCCTCGTCGGGAACCAGCCGCAGCGCGGCCTCGAACCAGTGCGCGGCCGCCGACGGCGCCCGTGCCGACGCAGCCGTCCCGGCCTCGGTGAGCACCGCGATCGCGGCCTCGTCGCCCGGTGACGCGGAAAGCTCGACGTGATGGGCGCGGGCCGCCGGGGCGGCGCCCCGCTGGACGAGCGCCTCGGCCACCCGCTCGTGGGCGCCGAGCTGCCAGCCCGTAGGCGCGGACGCATACACGGCCTGGCGCACGATCGGATGGCGGAAGCGAAACCGCCGCGGTAGGTCCGTGCGCCGCACCAGGTCGCCGGCGAGCAGCTCGTCGAGCGCCGTCAGGGCGGCCTGGGAGTCGAGGTCCGCGGCCCGGCCGGCGAGCTCGGGGTCGAACCCCTCTCCGACCACCGCCGCACCGCGCAGCATCAGCCCGGCCCGCTCGCCGAGTCGCCCGAGCTCGTGGTCGATCGCGGCGCTGACCTGCGCCGGCACGTCGGGACGATCAGCGGCGGGGTCGGCGGCGGGCTCGAAGGCGCCGGTCGCCTCCCACTCGCGGGCGAGCTGCTCGAGGTAGAACGGGTTGCCGCCGCTGAGCCGTAGGATCTCGGCGCCGGCGGTCTCGTCGGCGAGCTCCGCGATCAGCTCCCGCGCCTGTTCGTCGCTGAGCGGTTCGAGCTGGAGCCGCTTGACCTCGCTCAGGTCGGCGCGCACGCGCTCGGGCGCCTGCGCGGGCCGAAAGCCGATCGCGAGCATGATCCGGGCTCGCGGCGGATGGCGGATCAGGTGCGAGACGAGCTCGACCGACGCCGAGTCGGCCCAGTGCAGGTCGTCGAGCACGAGCAGCATCGGCCGCTTCTCGGCGAGGCTCTCGAGCATCGCCCGGACCGCCCTGTGGGAGCGGTAGCGCTCCTCCTGGACCGCCGCCGCGCCGCTGTCACCGAGCTCGGCGAGCGAGGGAAAGATCCGGGCGAGCTCGTTGCGCCCGTCGGCGTCGGCGGGCTTGATCAGGCGCGGGTTGACCGAGGCCAGGTAGTCGTCGAGCGCATCGAGCAAGGGCGCGAACGGGACCTCGGTCTCACCCTCGCTGGCGCGCCCCTCGAGGACGAGGAAGTGGCGCTCCTCCGCCTCGTTGGCGAGCTCCGTCAGAAGGCGGCTCTTGCCGATCCCGGGCTCGCCCTCGACGCTCACGACCGCGCCTGCGTGCAGGTCGTCGAGGACCCCCAGCATCCACTCCAGCTCCGCCTCACGCCCAACCATCCGTGTCATCCGGACTCCCTCCGTACCTGACGTCAAATCAGGTGTTTTCACCTATACCGCTTCCGGAGACGGAATGCGAGCCTCGGATCATGCAGTTCGTGCTCAGCCACCGCCACGCGCCCAAGGACTGCGGCGTGGCGTTCGCCGCCTGGCGGGGTTTCGACAGCCCGCTCAGGCACCACTCGGCGCTCGCCAGCTGCCCCAGCTATTCGGCCGCGGACTCCGGTGAGCACCTGCTGATCTGGACGGTCGAGGCCAACAGCGAGGCCGACGCGCTCGCCCTGCTGCCGCCGTGGCTGGCCAAGCGGGCCGAGGTCCGCCGGGTCGGCGAGGTCGCGATCCCATGACGTTTCTGTCGGCTGTGGCGATCGCGCTGATCCCTTGCGGATAGGCTGGCCGCTGAGGCAAGGAGGGCCGGAGAGTGAACCCCATTGTCGGGCGCGACGAGGAGCTAGCGCGCCTCGAGGCGCAGTTCGAGGCGGCTGCCCGCGGCCCTGGTAGCGCGGTCGAGATTCGCGGCGAGGCCGGGATCGGCAAGACTCGGCTGCTCGCCGAGGCGTCCGAGCGAGCGGAGCATCGCCGCATTCTGGCGCTCGGGGGCAAGGCCGCCGAGTTCGAGCGCGGTGCGCCATTCGGCGTCTTCGTGGACGCCCTCGATCCCTACCTGGCATCCCGCAATCCGCGCGAGTTCGAGTCGCTCGGGAGCGAGCACCTGGAAGAGCTCCGCCGGATCTTCCCCGGCTTTGCCGCGAGTGATCCATCGCCGCCCAAGCCGAGCCAGGCCGACGAGCGGTTTCGCGCCCACCGCGCGGTCCAGCGGCTGTTGGAGCTCCTGGCGCGCTCGCGACCGACGGTGCTGGCCCTGGACGACCTCCACTGGGCCGACGAGGCGTCGGTCGAGCTCGTCGCGCATCTGCTCCGGCGCGCGCCGCCGAAGGGCGCTTGCCTGCTCTTCTCGCTGCGACCCGCCCAAGCGCCCCAGCTCCTCTCCCGCGCCCTGGACTCAGCCGAGCGCGAGGGGCGGCTCGAGCGGCTCGAGATGCGCCGCCTCGGCGACGACGCGGCGCTGCAGCTCCTCGGGGACCGGGTTCCGCCGCGGCTGCAGGCGACCGTGCTCGCCGAGAGCGGCGGCAACCCGTTCTTTCTCGACCAGCTCGCTCGCGCGACCACCGAGCGCGGCGAGGGGGCCGACCCGGCGGGCGTCGGCTCGCCGACCGATCTGCCCGGTGCGGTTGCCGCGGCGATCGCCGACGAGCTGCGGGGTCTGATGCCCGACGCCCGTGAGGCGCTGCAGGCCGCGGCGATCGCGGGGGACCCCTTCGAGCCCGATCTGGCCGCCGCTGCCCTGGCCGTGGATACAGATCGCTTCCTGCCGCTGCTCGACGACCTCCTCGCCACCGGCCTGGTGGGCGAGACGGACGTTCCGCTTCGGTTCCGGTTTCGGCACCCGATCGTCCGCCGCGCGGTCTACGAGGACTGCGGCCTGGCCTGGCGCGTGACGGCCCACCGCCGGGTCGCCGCCGCGCTCGCGGAGCGTGGTGCCGCCCCGCTTCGCCGCGCGCATCACGTCGAGCAGTCCGCTGTTCCCGGGGACGCTGCCGCGCTCGAGCTCCTGCGGTCCGCCGGCGAGGCCGCGGCGCCGCGAGCGCCGATGGCCGCCGCGCACTGGTACGGCGCCGCGTTGCGGCTGATGCCGGACTCGGCGCCGCATGGCGAGCGCGTCGCCCTCCAGGTGGTCACGGCGACGGCGCTGGGGTCCGCGGGCAGGCTGGCCGAGAGCCGGGACACACTGCGGAGCATCGCTGACGGCCTGCCGCCCGAGCTCGAGCCGTTGCGCTTCGAGGTGATCCCGTTCATCGGCACGCTCGAGCACCTGCTCGGCAACCACGAGGCCGTTCCGGAGCTGCTCGAGGCCACCCTCGCGGAGGTCGGCGATCCCCTCTCCCGCGAGGGGGCGATCCTGCGCTCGGAGCTCGCGGCCGATCGCTTCTACGCGAACGACGGCGAGGGGATGGAGCGGTGGGCGGGTCTGGCTCTCGAGTCGGCGCGCGCCGCCGAGGATCCGACCCTGCGCATCGTCGCCGGCACCCAACTGGCGCTGGGCCAGTTCAAGATGGGAAGGATCGATGAGGCCGAGGGCAGCTGGCGCGAGGCGGCGGGCCTCGCCTCCTCGCTGTCGGATGCGGAGCTGACCGGACGCCTGGTCTCGCTCTTCTGGCTCGGCTGGTACGCCCAGTGCGGCGAGCACTACGACGAGGGGATCGCCTTCCTCGACCGCGGCCTGGAGCTCGTTCGGGCCGTTGGACAGGGTTACCTCGTCGTCCCGATGAAGATCGCGCAGGCGATCCTGCTGACCTGGAAGGGGGACCTGGAGCGCGCCACACCGCTGGCCGACGACGCGATCGACGCAGCCCGCCTCTCGTCGAATCCCCAGTACCTGGCTTGGGGGTTGACGCTGCGCTGCTGGATCGCGACGCAGGCCGGCGATCTCGCCGTCGCGATGATCACCGGCGAGGAGGCGATGGAGGTCGGGGCGAGCCTCAGCGACAGCTACTTCTCGAAGCTTTCGGGCTGCTACGTCGGCTCGGTCCTGGTCGAGAAGGGCGAGCCGGGCGCCGGCCGGGATCTGATCCTCACCTCGATGGACGGTGAGGCTCTGGAGCCGCTGGAGCGACCGTTTCGGGCGCGCGTGTACGAGCAGCTTGCGCAGGCTGAGATCGCGGTCGGCGATCTGGGCGCCGCCGAGAAGTGGGTCGACCTCGCC
>JAWVFH010000032.1:0-22430 GCA_033856255.1 Solirubrobacterales bacterium
CGTCGGTCGCCGTGACCTCGAACGTGTGCGAGCCGTCGGCGAGCTCGGCGAGCGTTTGGGGCGACGTGCAGGCGGAGAAGGACTCGCCGTCGACGCTGCAGGCGAAGCTCGAGCCGGGCTCGGAGGAGCTGAAGGTGAACGTGGGCGTCGGGTCGTTGGTGGTCGAGCCGTCGGCCGGTCCCGAGTCGATCGTCGTCTCCGGCGCCCTTCCGGCCTGCTTGTAGAAGACCGTGAACGGGTTGGCCGCCGTTCCGGCCGGGAAGCGGGTTGCCCAGACCTCTCTCGCCGAGTCGATGAACTCCGGGCCCGGGGTGAACGTGGCGCCGTTCAGCGTGGCGTTGGCGGCGATCGAGTTCTGGCTGCGGCGCGCGGTGTAGAGGCGCACCGGCGCCCCGGTGCTCGTGAGCACGGCGTTGGGCAGGATCGTGATTCCACCCGCGCCGAGCCCGGAGCCCGCCGCCTCGTCGGCGACCAGGGTCAGAGGTGAGCCGTTCGAGGTCGAGCCCGCGGTGAGGTTGAGGTTGGCGATCACCTGCGCCGCACCCGTCGCGGTGACGCCGTTGAGCGTGATCGAGTTCGCGTCGCGAAGGCTGAGCGCGCCGGCGGTGGCGTCGACGAGCGCCTGGCTGAAGTCGTTGGCCGGGTTGGCGAGCGTCACCGAGCTCCCCTGGGCGCCGAATTGGCCAAGGGCGGTGATCACTCCGGTCTGGGTGATCGCCCCGCCCGCGGTCACGTTGAGGTCAGAGGCGCCGACCGTGCCGAGCTGCAGGTTTCCGGCCGTGTTCAGCGTCACCTGCGTCCCGAAGGCCGAAAGCGAATCCGCGAACGAGTTGGTCGGGTCGCCGAGCGTGAGGCTCGCGCCCGAGCCGAGCGAGGCCGGGCCGCCGATCGTCACCGCGTTGCTTTGAGTGATCGGGCCCCCGGCACTGAGCGTGACGAAGCTGGAGGCGTTGACTCCGGCGAGCTGGATGGCGTTGGCCTCCTGGATGTTCACGGCGAAACCGGCGGCCTGGATCTTGAGCTGATTGAAATCGTTGGCGGCCAGCCGCAGGTCGATCTGTCCCGATGGCGCGATGATCGTGGTCGCGCCCGCGACGATGATCGGCGAGAACGGGTTCGAGCCCGCGTGGATGCCCCCGATGCCGTTGTCGAGCGTGAGCCCGGAGCCGGGCGAGCTGGCGGTCAGCGGCGCGCTGGCGAAGGTCGTGTCGCCTGCCGCCGTGATCGTGAGGCGATTGGCTGTGCTCCAAGTAATCGGGGCGGTGATCGTCACGTTGCCCGGCTGTCCGCTCAGGGTGGTCGTATCGACGCTCACGTCGCCGGCACCAGCCAGGGCGGTGTTGAGCTCGCCGATGTTGAGGTTCGCGTTGTCCGCGATCGCGGTGTAGGTAGCAGGAGGCCCGATCGGACTGAAGCCCATTGTGGCGCCGGTCGAGATCGTGATGTTGTGGCCCGAGGCGCTCGCCGTGGCGGTCGCCGCCATCCAGATGGCAGCGACGACGGCGATGAAGCGAATCCCCCGCACGGACCCAGCCTACATCGGCCTGTCAAGCCCTCGGCTTCGCTGCGCCGGCTTGATCCGCTCGACCTTGAAGGTGAACTCGTCGGGCGTCGGGTCGAAGTTGTGGCTCGGGTCCGAGGCGAAGAGTAGGAAGCGGTGGCGGCCCTTGCGGACCGTGTAGGTCTTCGGCGAGCCGCAGGGCATCGCGGCGACGCCGTCCATGCTGCAGAGGAAGCTCGTGGCCGGCTCCGAGGAGAGGAACACGAAGGTCACCTGGACCGTCTGGTGGGTCGTCTTCACCTGCTTGAGCGGCGCCTTGAGGATGATCCCGTCGGGCGGCGTCGCGTCGATCCTGAAGTTCCGCAGGGCGGGGGTCGGGTCGGCGATGCCGACCGCGTCGATCGCCTGGACCGCGAAGGTGTGCGAGCCGTCGGACAGGTGGGCCAGGCGATCGGGCGAGATGCAGGCCGCGAACGACGCGCCGTCGACGCTGCAGGCGAAGGTGGACCCGGGCTCGGAGGAGCTGAAGGTGAAGGTCGGGGTCGGGTGGAGCGTCGACGAGCCCTCGGCCGGACCGGCGTCGATCGTCGTCTCCGGCGGTGGGACTTCGTCGGCGCCAACCGTCCCCGCCGCCGCGATCCAGGCGATACCGACGACGGCGATCAGGCGAATCCCCCGCACGCAGCCAGCCTACCTCGGGCCGTCAGGACTCCGGCTTCGCCCGCCGCGCCAGCTTCATCCGCTCGATCTTCGAGAGCTCGGCCTTGCGCAGCCGCAGGCTCTCCGGGGTGATCTCGACGCACTCGTCGGGGCGCAGGAACTCGAGCGCGTTCTCCAGCGACAGCACCCGCGGCGGGATCAGGCGGACGAGGATGTCGGCCGAGGCGGCGCGGACGTTGGTCTGGTGCTTCTGCTTGGTCGCGTTGACGTCGAGGTCCTCGGCGCGCGAGTTCTCGCCCACGATCATCCCCTCGTAGACGTCGACGCCCGGGCCGACGAAGAGGCTGCCGCGGTCCTGGAGCGAGTGCATGGCGAAGCTCGCGGTCTCGCCGGCACGGTCGGACACGAGGGCGCCGGTCGGGCGCGTGCGAAGGTCGCCCGCCCAGGGCTCCCAGTCCTCGAACACGTGGTGGAGGATGCCGGTGCCGCGGGTCTCGGTCAGGAACTCGGTCCGGAAGCCGATCAGCCCGCGCGCCGGAGCCAGGTAGTCGAGGCGGACCCAGCCGGTCGAGTGGTTGATCATCTGCTCCATCCGGCCCTTGCGCAGGGCGAGCATCTGCGTGACCACGCCGACGTACTCCTCGGGCACGTCGATCGCCAGCCGGTCGACCGGCTCGCAGAGCTTGCCGTCGACCTCGCGGGTCAGCACGCGCGGCTGGCTGGCGACGATCTCGAAGCCCTCGCGGCGCATCAGCTCGAGCAGGACGACGAGCTGCAGCTCACCGCGGCCGTGCACTTCCCAGGCGTCGGGGCGCTCGGTGTCGCGGACGCGGATCGAGACGTTGCCGACCAGCTCGCGGTCGAGGCGGTCCTTGATCTGGCGCGCGGTCAGCTTCGAGCCCTCCCGGCCGGCCAGGGGCCCGTTGTTGATCCCGATCACGATCGAGAGCGATGGCTCGTCGACGGTGATCACGGGCAGCGGCCGCGGGTCGTCGGGGTCGGCGAGCGTCTCGCCGATCGTCACCTCGTCGATCCCGCCGACCGCGATGATCTCCCCCGGCCCGGCCTCGTCGGTCTCGACCCGGTCGAGCGCGTCGGTGACGTACAGATGGGCGACGGTCGCGTTCTCGATCGTGCCGTCGGCGCGACACCAGGCGACCGGCTTGCCCTGGCGGATCGTCCCGTTGCGGACCCGGCAGAGCGCCAGGCGGCCTACGTAGGGGGAGGCGTCGAGGTTGGTGACGTGCGCCTGCAGCGGCGCGTGCGGGTCATAGGCCGGGGCCGGGATCCGGTCGACCATCAACTCGAGAAGCGGCTTCAGGTCGTCACCCTCGACCCCGGGCTCGAGCGCCGCCCAGCCGGCCCTGGCGTTGGCGTAGACGATCGGGAACTCGACCTGGTCGTCGGTCGCGTCGAGGTCGAGGAAGAGCTCGTAGACCTCGTCGACGACGGCGTCGATGCGGGCGTCGGGGCGGTCGACCTTGTTGACGACCAGGATCACCGGCAGGCGCGACTCGAGCGCCTTGCGAAGCACGAAACGGGTCTGCGGCATCGGGCCCTCGGAGGCGTCGACGAGCAGCAGGATCCCGTCGACCATCGTCAGCGCCCGCTCGACCTCGCCGCCGAAGTCGGCGTGTCCGGGCGTGTCGACGATGTTCAGCTTCACCTCGCCGTAGCGCACGGCCGTGTTCTTGGCCAGGATCGTGATCCCCTTCTCGCGCTCGAGGTCGGTCGAGTCCATCACCCTGTCGACGACCTCGGAGCCCTCGCGGAAGGCGCCCGACTGCCACAGCATCGCGTCGACCAGCGTGGTCTTGCCGTGGTCGACGTGCGCAACGATCGCGATGTTGCGGAGGTCGTCTCTGAGCGCTGTCTCGGCCATCGCGGCCGATCAGTGTCGCAGAGGCCCGCGGGCGCTCAGTACTTGCGGCGGTTGCGCTCGAGGATGAAGGTCTGGGTCGCGACCCCGGTCTTCTTGTCGCGCTTGGCGATGAAGGCGGAGACGGTGCGACCGGTGATGCGGGCCACCGCGGCGCTGGCCTCGTGGCGGTATGCGTTGGAGTCGGTTCCCCCGCCCTCGGGCTGCTCCTCGGACGGCGTCTCCTCGGCGACCGCCTCGCCCTCCTCGATCGCGCAGCTGATTGCGTCGCCGTCGATCTTGGCGCTGACGCTGGCCGGACGGGTGCCGTCGCGCCGCTGCCAGATCGTGCCCACGCTGCGCTCGATCTCGGTCGAGATCGACGACTGTTCCGACGTGTCCTGGCCTGCGGCCGGCGCCGCCTTCGCCTCCGGCATAGCGCTCTCCGTTCCCTTCTCCTCGCGGTAACCGGGTTCTGGACAGGGCAGAGGAGGAAGGTCGACGCCCGGCCGGTAGTCCTTTGAGTTTAGGGCACGCCTAGGGCGTCGGAGCTGAACCGACCAGGTTGCGCCCGCCGCGCTTGGCCGCGTAGAGCGCCGTGTCGGCGCGTTCGAAGTGGGCTGTGTAGTCGAAGGTCTGCCCGGCCTCGGTGGCGCTGACTCCGAACGTCATCGTCACCTCACGGTCGGCGAAACGCTGGCTGGCGATCGCGGCGCGAAGCTCCTCGGCGAGGTCGGCGGTGCGTGCGGGATCCGAACCGGGAACGAGGATCAGGAACTCCTCGCCGCCCAGCCGGTAGGCGAGGTCGAAGGCGCGCAGCTGCTTGCGGATCGTGTAGGCGACGTCGGCGAGCACCGCGTCGCCGACGGCGTGGCCGAGCGCGTCGTTGACGTGCTTGAAGTGGTCGAGGTCGCCGAGCACGATCCCGATCGGCTCGCCGGTGAGCTTCGACTGCTGCTCGAGCTCGACCGCGCGGCGGGTGAGCGCGTGGCGGTTGAGCATCCCCGTGAGTTGGTCGATTACGGCCTCGTCGCGATGCTCGAAGTCGGAGCGCATCAGCGCGGTCGAGAGCACGCCGACCGCGACGATGACGGCGGCGGGGCCGAAGAGGATCGGCGGGAAGGCGAGGACCGCGCCGGCGTCTGCGGCGAAGGCCACGCCGACGCAGAGCGCCAGGGCCACGCCGACGCCGGCGATCACGCCGTGGGTCGAAAAGCGGGCGCTGAGGGTGATCACCGGAATCGCCAGCCAGGAGAGCAGGCTCGAGTCGAGCCCGGCGATCAGGACCGTGGCGGCGATCACCACCTCGGAGAGGATCCAGGAGGCGAAGAGGACGTACTCGGGCCGGTCGGTGCGGCTGCTGAGCCGGGCCCCGGCGGCGAATCCGGCCGCCGCGACGACCAGGGGGACCAGGGTCCAGAGCCCGAGCCAGTGCGCCTGCGCGAGCGCGATCAGGGCGAGCATCCCCAGTGTCAGCGCCCGGACTGGCGCCACGCGCTCGTCCATGTCGAGCATCCGCGCCCGCTCCGTCTCCCCGGCGCAGAGCCAGGAGGCCTCGCCGCGCTCCGCTCCGCGGGCCCGGCGGTGATCGCGTCGGTCGCGGGCGTCGCCGCCCGTCGGCGCTGGGGCGCCGCCGCGCGAAATTGGTTCTAGGACTGCTTGCTCGGACAAGTCGGGACTCTCTACCCCGGGAATACATCGGCCGCCTCAGGCGCGAACTTGAATCCAGGCGCGAGCCTGACGGGGTCGCCGTCGGCGGGTGTGGCGATCTCTGCGGTGACAACGTGTCACCATGCCGTGGGGGTTCTGTGGGTCGCGAGTTTCAACATGCCTGAGGGCGGCGCCGGCGAGCGCTTGGTGGAGGAGTTGCACCGGACCGTGGACACGGTCGGCGCCGCGCTCGATCAGGCCGTCGCGCGGATCGAGCCGCTGCGCGAGCTCAGCGCCGGGCTGCTCCAGCGCGCGCTCGAGCTCGACCGCGAGCTCGAGGGCCTGACCGTGGCGGCCGCCGAGGCCGCGAACGCGCTTCGCCGGTCCGCCGCCTCGGCCGCTACGGCCCCCGCGGCCCCGCCTGCCGCGAGCCGATCCGAGCCGCCACTGGCGCCACGGCCGCCCAGCGTCCTCGACCAGGTTGAGGCGGTCCGCGACTCGATCGCCGAGAGCCCGACCGAGTTCCGCCCCCGGCGGCGCTTCCGTCCCGCTCGGGCGCAACCCTTCGACGTCCCGGAGGGGGTCCGCCTGGTGGTCACCCAGATGCGGGTCGACGGGGAGCCGGACTCCGCGATCGCCGGGCGTCTCGAGGAGATGGGGGTCGAGGACCCGGCCGCCGTCCTCGCCCGGACCCGGAACTCCTGAGCCACGGCATCGGGCAGGGGTCTTAGGACCAATGTCCCCTTGAGAACCCGACCCGCCCTGCGCCAAGCTGATCGATGGGATGACATCTATCGAACAGGAGCCAGGATGAAACAGCGTATGACTCGAATCACGGCCTTGATCGCGAGCGTCTTCGCGCTCGCGCTGGCGGGCGGATCGGTGGCGCAGGCAAGCCACGGCGCCGACGACCCGGCCGGGCACCACCACGGTGGCCATCACCATCACCACCACCACCACGGTGAGGGCCCGAATCACGCCTGAGCCGTAGGCGGATCAGTCCTCGTCACCGAGGCCGTGCGCTCGAGCCCAGAGCACGGCCTCGGTGCGCGTGGCGACGTCGATCTGGCGGTAGACGCTGGTCAGATGCGACTTGACGGTCTTCTCGGAGATCTCCAGCCGGCGCGCGATCTGCTTGTTGGCGAGCCCGGAGGCGACCAGGCCGAGGACCTCGCGCTCGCGGGCGCTGAGCTCGGCGGCCGGGCTTGTCCGCTCGCGCTCGCCGAGCATGGTCCGCGCCACCTTCGGTGCGAGCGGCGACTCGCCGGCGGCCGCGGCGCGCACGCCGCGGAAGAGCTCGTCCGGCTCGGCGTCCTTGAGTAGATAGCCGATCGCTCCCGCGTCGATCGCCTCGAGGATCCGCTCGCGGTCCGAGAACGAGGTCAGGATCACGATCCGCGCCTCCGGATCGCGCTCGCGGATCCGCCTGGTGGACTCGATCCCGTCCAGCTCGGGCATCGAGAGGTCCATCAGGATCACGTCAGGCCTGCGCTCGGCGACCAGCTCGACCGCCTCGGCGCCGTTGGTCGCGGCACCGATCACCTCGATGTCGCCGGCGCTCGCCAGCAGCTGCGCGAGCCCGGCGCGCACCACGGGATGGTCCTCGACCACGAGCACGCCGATCATCCGAGCGGCACCTCGATCACGACCGTGGTGCCGCGCCCGGGTGCTGACTCGACCGCGAGGCGCCCGCCGGCGTCGTCGGCCAGGTCGCGCAGGGTCCTGAGCCCGAAATGGCCGTTGGTGGATTCTCCGCCGGCATCGAAGCCGCGGCCGTCGTCGCGCACCTCGAGCCTTGCGACGCCATCGTGACGATCGATTCTGACGAGCACGTGGGAGGCCTCGGCGTGCGCGGCGACGTTGCGCAGCGCCTCCTGGGCGCCGCGGAAGAACAGCGCCTCGGTCCGATCGGGCAGCTCGAGGTCGTCGGCGATCTCGAGGTCGGTCGTGAGCTCGGAAGGATCGAGCTTCGCGACCACGTCCGCGAGCGCGCTGCGCAGGCCCTCGCGATGCAGGTCGGGCGGATAGATCTCGATCAGCAACCCCCGGAGGCTGCGAACGCTGCCGCGAAGCCTGGTTGCAAGCTCGGCGAGCTCGCGGCGGTCCTCCTCGCTGCGAGTCGGTTCGCGGGCGGCTGCGGCGAGCGCGTAGGAGGATCCGGCGAGGTCCTGGACGACGCCGTCGTGGAGGTCCTGGGCGATCCGCCGGCGCTCGGCGTCGGAGGAATCCACCGCGCGTTGCAGGAGGGCCTCCCGCTCGCGCTGGCCGCGCCGCAGCCGCCCCGCGAGCCTCGCTGCCAGCGGCAGCAGGAGGATCGCGAGCAGCGCCAGCGCCCCGACCAGCACCGGGGCCAGCGTCGACCAGATCCGCCGGCCGCCCGAGGCGACGAAGCTGGAGCGGGTGTAGGTCTCGAACAGCAGCGGGCCGCCGGTCGGGGAATCGATTGCCAGGTAGACCTCGAGCAGATCGACGCCGGCCGTCTCGTAGCGGTTCTCGGGCTGGGAGAGGTCCGTCTGCGCGGCCTTGACGCCTCCGTTGCGCAGGATCTCGATCTCGTCGGCGCCGAGGTCGAAGCGGTCGCCGATCAGCCGCGGGTCGTCGGAGTAGATGATCCGCGAGCTGGGATCCCAGATCTTCACCCGCACGATCCCGTCGCGCCCGAGGATCCGCTCGCGGACGATCCGATCGAGCTTGGCGAGGGCGCGCGGGTTGCCCCTGACCATGGCCGGGGTCAGGGCCGGCTCGATGATTCCCGCGCCGGCGGTCGCGGTGACCCGCTTCGCGTCTCGCAGCGCCTCCTCGTTGCCGGCTCGGTGGATGAGCAGGAATGCGGCCGCGCCGATCGCCACGACCGCCAGCAGCCCGGCAAGCGCGAACTGGGCCACCGGGCCGCTGAGCCGGGCTCGCAACGACTGTCTCGGCCGGGGCTCCACCTCGCCTTGCCTCTCGGTCACCCCATCCTTGTAGCAACGCGGGCGGGCGATCGCGACCATTTCTCCCGCAAACGGGCGGATCCGGGCCGAGTACCTGCTACCGTCGTCTGCGTCGAGTGCCAATCGGGCGCTCGAGGAGTTCCGTTTCTTCCGTGCACTTAGTGAGTGCGTCCGGGTCTCAGGATTCCCACCGCACAACACAAGGAGTGCACCCCTATATGTCCACGTTCGCCGACCTCGGCGTAACGCGTCCTGTTGCCGACGCGCTCGCAAAGCGCGGCATCACCGCGCCGTTCGCCGTCCAGAAGCTTGTCATCGAGGACGTCCTCGACGGCCACGACGTGCTCGTCCAATCGCCCACCGGCTCGGGCAAGACCCTCGCCTTCGGCATCCCGCTGGTCGAGTGCATCGAGGCCGATGACCGCCGCCCGGCGGCTCTGATCCTCGCCCCGACCCGCGAGCTCGCGCTGCAGATCGTCGACGATCTGCACGACATCGCCACCTCCCGGGCCCTCTCGGTCGCGCCGGTCTACGGCGGCGTCGCGCTCGACAAGCAGGCCAAGAAGGCCGCCCGGGCCCACATCGTCGTCGCCACGCCCGGCCGCCTCGAGGATCTGCTCGAGCGCCGAGCCTTCACCCTCGACCAGCTCCGGATCCTGGTCATCGACGAGGCCGACCGGATGCTCGACATGGGCTTCAAGCCCGCCGTCGACCGGATCGTCCGCCAGACCCCGTCCGATCGCCAGACGATCTTCTGCTCGGCAACCCTCGAGGCGGCCGCCGGCCAGGTCGCCAACGCCTACACCCACGAGGCACGCCGCCACGTCCACGAGCCGGTCGCCGACGACCAGGGCGAGATCTCGCACCGCTTCGTCCACCTCTCCCAGGACGCGAAGATCGACGCGCTGGTCGCCGAGCTGCGCGATTCCGAGCGCGGTCGGACGCTGGTCTTCGTGCGCACCAAGCACGGCGCCGACCGGCTCGTCAAGCGGCTCGGCAAGCAGCGCCTGCAGGCGGTTGCGATGCACGGCAACAAGAGCCAGAACCAGCGCAACCGCGCCCTCGCCCAGTTCTCTGCCGGCAACGTCGACACGCTCGTCGCCACCGACGTCGCCGCCCGCGGGATCGACGTCGAGGACATCACCCACGTGATCAACTTCGACGCTCCGGGCGACCGCGATGCCTACGTCCACCGGGTCGGGCGCACCGCCCGCGCCGGCCGCGACGGCGCCGGGATCACCTTCGTGCTCGGCGAGCAGGATGCCGAGATGCGCAAGGTCGCCCGCGAGCTCGGGCTGAGCGCCGAGTACGACCACAACCGCCCGGCGCACGTCTCCTCGCGCCCGGCCGCGCCGCGCAACTCGCAGCGCAACGGACGCGGCTCGCACAACGGCCGCCGCCGCCGCAACCGCTGACCACCACTTGAAAACTTGGAGCCTCTGAGGCTCCATCCGGCTCGAACAGGGCCTCGATCGCGGAATGATCCGAGGGGCCCTGTTCGCGCCAATCGCTTTGGCACGCATGCCGGCGCGCTGATCGCCCTGCGCGGGTGTTGATGCGGCTGAGATGACGTTTCGCACCTGCGCAGCCGCCCTCCTCGTCGCCGGCCTGTTTCCGGCCACGGCCGGCGCGGCCACGGTGAGCGTGGTCGAGGAGACGGTCTCGCCGTTCCCGCCGCAGGAGCGCGCGACCCTCCTGTTCGAGGCGGCTGCCGGTGAGGACAACATCGCCTCGATCGTCCCGGCGGGCGAGGAGTCTGGCGAGATGCGATACGAGGTGACCGACCTGCACGAGCCGCTCGCCGCGGGTCCGGGCTGCTCAGGGGGCGGGGGGCCGGGCGTCTCGGCGACCTGCGTGGTGCCCCGCTCGCGGCCGGCCTCGGGCTGTGGCCACCTCGGCTGCAGCGACATGGGCAGGCTAATCGTCTTTCGGTTCCTGCTCGGCGACGGAGACGACCAGCTGCGGGCCACCGGGATCCCCGCCGACGATGGCGGCGGCGGGAGCCTCAGCATCGAGGCGGAGGGCGGAACCGGCGACGACCAGCTCTACCCCGGCCCGACGTCCGACCGGATCGACCCGGGCCCTGGCAGCGACTCGGTCCGGTCCAACCAGGGCAACGACTTCGTCGACGCCGGCGACTCGCCGGACGGCGCCGACCGGTTCGACCTTCGCGAGGGCTTCGACACGATCAGCTACGCCGACGCCGCACAACCGGTCAGCATCTCGATCGACTCCCGGGCAAACGACGGCGCCGCCGGAGAGGGGGACGAGATCGAAGGGGCTGAGGAGCTGATCGGCACCCCGGGGCCCGACAGGATCGTCGGCGGCGATGGCACCGTGCTCGGGTCGGACGGGTTCGCCGAGGGGCTGATGGGGAACGGCGGCGGCGACGTGCTCGTCGGCAATGGCGGTCCGGACCTGCTCTACACGGCTCCGCTGGTGTTACTCCGTGAGTACTCGGTGGGGGGGTCGGGGGCTCGCGACGTGCTGCGCGGCGGAGCCGGCGACGATGAGCTCCAAGCCTTCGCCGGGAACGACACCGCGGCCGGTGGCGGCGGAGACGACGTCTTGTACGGCATGGACGGAGCCGACCTGGCCCGTGGCGGCAAGGGTCGCGACATCGTCGACGGCGGCGAAGATGCGGACCGGTTGGGCGGAGGCTCCGGGCGGGATCGGCTCGACGCCGGTGTCGGCGTCGGCGACGCGCAGGACGGTGCGACGGATCGCCTCGACTGTGGACCGTCGCGCCACGATCATGCCTTCGACGTGGAGCGGCGCGACCGCGTCGATCGCTGCGAGCGGGTCCGCTCCGGGACCTATTAGCTCGGCGCGAACACCGCCTCCAGGCCGGAGTGGTCGGAGAGGCCGAGCTCGCGCCAGCCGTGGTGGTAGTCGCAGTACGTCGTGTTGAGGCTCGCCGAGGCGAGCACGTGGTCGAGGCGGAAGCCCGCCTTGCGATAGGACCGCGTGTGGAACACCCAGCTGACGTCGCGTCGGTCCCAGCCGTTCAGGGCGCGGAACTGGTCGGCCAGGTCCCACTCGGCCAAGCCCTCGATCACGCCGCGCTCGGCGGCGTCCCAGCGCTCGAGCCACTCGGGGTGGTTCTCGGCGAAGGTGATCACTTCGCCGTGCACGGTCTCCTCGCGCGGGATGTTGAGGTCGCCGCAGAGGACGCGGTGGCGGTCGCTGGGCCGGGCGAGGCGCTCGTGGATCGCCTCGCAGGTCTCGACCTTGGTGAAGCCGCGACTCTGCGCCGGCGGCACGTGGGCGTTGTGGAGGTCGAGCAGCCCGTGCGGCGTCTCGACCACGGTCGAGAGCACCCGCTCGGGGTGTGGAGCGGCGATCGCCGGCAGCTCGGTCAGCGGCCAACGCGAGGCGGTGAGGTTGAACAGCCGCCGCCCGTTTCGAAACTCGCCCGAGTCGAGCGTGTGGACGAGCCCAGCCGCAGCCAGAGCGTCGGCCCAGCGATCGCGGGTGCTCGGGCGCACCTCCTGCAGGCAGACCAGGTCGGGCTCCTGGCGCACGACGGCCGCGGCCTGGTCGGCGAGCAGCTTGGTGCGCCCGGCGACGTTCCAGCTCAGCAACTTCAACGGGGTCTGACCCCCTTTAGGTTTGGTCGCGCCACGCGGCGTGCTGAGCGCCGAGCTCGGTGACCGGTTCGCCGCCCTCGACCAGCTCGCCGAGCAGGGCTCCCCAGTCGGCCTCGGCGCGCATCGTCGAGGCGATCTGGAACAGCAGGCCCTCCATCCGGCGCAGCAGCAGGGCCTCGGGCGGGAGGGTCATGCGCCGCAGCTGCTCGTAGGCCTCGCTGCCGGCGCCGTCGCGCAGCGACTCGCTGCCGCGCCACAGGTCCTCGGGCGCCAGCCGCCGCGGCTCGGTGCCCAGGAACCACCAGCCCGCCTGGCGCATGCCCTCCAGGATCACCGCCGCGTCCCACTCGACCGAGAGCCCGGGCAGGTAGCCGAGCGCCCGCATCCCCGCCAGCAGCTCGGCCGCGTCGGAATCGCGGATCGCCGCGAACACGCGGCCCTCCTGGCGCAGGTAGGTGCGCGGCAGCTCGCGGATCATGCCGAAGTCGAAGAAGGCGACCCGGCCGTCGTCGCAGAGCAGGTAGTTGCCGGGGTGCGGGTCGCCGAGGGCGATGTCGAGCTCCGCCGCGTTGGCGTAGAAGAAGCGGTAGATGGTCTCGACGTAGCGGTCGCGGACGGCGTCCGGTTGCTCTCCGACGCGCTCGAAGCCCAGCCCGTCGACCCACTCGCTGACCAGGACCCGGCGGCGGCTGAGCGAGGTGTCGACCATCGGCACGCGCACGAGCGGATGGCGGCGCCAGTACCGAGCGATGCGCCGGTGGTTGGCGGCCTCGAGCTCGTAGTCGCACTCCTCGATCACCCGCTCGGCGAGCTCGCCGAGCACGTCCTTGACCTCCAGCCCCGGCATCAGGCGGCGGAGCACGGGGGAGAGCATGCGCAGGTTGCGCATGTCGGACTCGACCGCCTCGGCGATGCCCGGGTACTGGACCTTGACCGCGACCTCGGTGCCCTCGTGGGTGCGGCCGCGGTGGACCTGGCCGATGCTGGCGGCTGCCGCCGGCTCGGGGTCGATCTCGGCCAGGACCCGCTCGGGGGCGTCGCCCCACTCGCGCTCGAGCACGTCGCGCATCTGCTTCCAGCCGACCGCGGGGACGTTGTCTCGCAGCGAGGCCAGCCGCTGCTGCAGGTACTCGGCCTGGTCGGGATCGAGGCCCGGGAACTCGATCGTCGAGAGGACCTGGCCGGCCTTCATGGCCGCGCCGCGCATCACCGCGAGCTGATCGACGAGCGAGTCGATCGTCGCCACGACGCGGTCACCGCGGCGCCGCTGGCGCTCGTCGTCGGTGCCGCGGGCGTCGAGGCGGTCGCCCGCCCAGCGGGCGGCGCCGCCGGCGGCCACGCGGCCGAGCTTGGCGGTCCTCGCCACCCTGCCGCGCGTCGGCCCCTTCGCCTTCGGCTCGTCGCTCTCGGCCATCGCCATGACGGTAGCGAGGGCCGGATTCGCGCCGCCGCGGCGTGCCTGGACATTCAGGCTGCACCGCTAACGATTTCGACCCGGCCGCCGATTGAAAGGACGTGGAAAGCGAATCGCTTCCCAGCCTGGCCACAGCCGCGACCTACGAGCTGCGCTCGCGCGCGCCCGGAATCGAGCTGCCGTTCGAGTACCTCGGCGAGGCCGAGCTCGAGCGGATCAAGAACCAGCTGGCAAAGCACCTGCGCGGCTCCGGCGTGATGATCATCCACGACCTCGCCGTGCCGGCCGCCGCGACCACGATCGACCACCTCTGCATCGGCGTCAACGGGATCACCGCGATCGACGTCGAACGCGCGCCGAAGGGCCTCGACCGCGAGGCCCTCATCGACCGCGTCAAGCGCGAGACCGAGATCCTGGCGGCGATCCTGACCGAGGCCGGCGTCGGCTCGGAGCAGATCGGCGGGGCGGTCTGCCGTCCCGGCCGGGGGCTGTCGCTGCGCGCCTCGACCGCAGGGGGGATCATCTTCGGCGACCCGCGCCGGGTCGCCAAGGCCGCCCGCCGGGCGCACAACGGCGAGCCGGTCGACGTGCAGCTGGCGCTGGCGGTCGTTCGCAACCGCCTCGGCCACCTCGGGCAGCGCTCGCATCGGGTCACCCGACCCGACGCCTTCTGAGCACGCTCAGGCGCCCACCACGCCTGGTGCAACGTAACAAACGTTACGAACTGCCCGATTTGATACCCTTGGTCGTCCCGGGTTGCTCAAACGCGGCCCCCGAGTTCGTTCCGTCGTGCGCCAGTGAGTGCTGTCGGGGTCCTCGGATCTTCTCCAACGCTCACAAGGAGTACTGCATGTCTTCTGCCGCCGATACCGGCACTCATCGAGTCGTCAAGCCAGCCCGCCGTCGTGGAACCTCGAGTGAGTTCCACTGCGGGCGCTGCGGCGTCGTCAGCCGCCAGATGCCGGGCCATGAGCGCCGCGGCGTGCCCGCCGGCTGGGAGAAGACCAAGAACGCCTGCTACTGCCTCGCTTGCCGTCGCGCCCGCGCGACCGAGCAGGCCGATGCGGCCGCGCCCGACACGGCGACGCTCGAGGAGCGCGCCAAGATCCGCACGGTGGCGCTGATCGAGTTCGAGATCGACCGTGATCCGGACCGTCCCAACGGCGAGATCGCCAAGGTCGTGCGCTGCTCGGTTCCCGCGGTGCTGAAGGCGCGCAAGCGCCTCGAGGACGAGGCCAAGGCGGCCAAGAAGGCCGCCTAGCGGCCGGGCGGCGCCGAGCGCGCCGCGGCTATCCTGGGCGCGTGGCCGGCGTCGTCGAGCAGATCGCGATCAACCCGATCGAATCGGCGCTGCCCGAGCGCGTCGACGCGGTCGAGGTGCTGCCCGACCAGGGCCCGCGCGGCGACCGCTACTTCGCCGACGCGCCGGATGCCGAGCGCCGCGGCGAGGGCCGCGACCTGACCCTGATCGAGGCCGAGGCGCTGGAGGCGTTCACGGCCGAGACCGGGATCCCGCTCACGCACGAGGAGTCGCGCCGCAACGTGCTCACACGCGGCGTCGGCCTCAACGACCTGGTCGGCAAGCGCTTCCGCGTCGGCACCGTCGAGGCGGTCGGGATCGAGCTCTGCGAGCCCTGCACCCACCTCCAGGGGCTGACCCGCGACGGCGTGCTGCGCGGCCTCGTCCATCGCGGCGGCCTGCGGGCGGACGTCGTCGCCGCGGGCACGATCGCCACCGGCGACGAGGTCGCCGAGCTCTAACGCACCTTCCGGCGCACTCCGCGCGCCCCACGCGCGCTCCGCCCGGCCAGAGTCCGGGCCATGCCCGACGAACGTGCATCCACGCGCCTCCTGGGGGGCCAAACGCACGTCCGTCAGACGGACGTGGATGTGGGCGATGATGCGGCGATTGCCGCGCTCGCCCGGCGTCAGCACGGCGTGGTGGCTCGGTGGCAGTTGCTGGAGCTCGGGGTCGGGAGGAAGGCGATCGAGTGCCGGTTGCGGTCAGGAAGGCTGTGGCGGGTGTTCCCGGGGCGGGGCGCGCCGTATGCCGTCGGCCATGAGGCGCTCACCCATACTGCCCGGGCCATGGCCGGGACCTTTGCCGCCGGCCCGGGTGCAGCCGCCGGCCACTGGACCGCACTCTCCCTTTACTGCCTCGTCGACCGGCCACGCCCGGTGATCCACGTGACGAGTCCGCACCGCCACCGGCCACGCCGCGGCTTGCTCATCCACCGCGCCGTTCTGCCGACCGAGGACCGCGACCTCGTCGACGGCGTCCCCGTTACTGCCCTTCCCCGCACGTTCCTCGACCTGTCCGCGAGTTGCGGTGAGCGCCAGCTCCGCACCCTGATCAAGCGCGCCGAGTTCAAGGGCCTGGTCGAGCCTGAGGAGATCGCAGCGATCCTCGCGCGCTACCCGCGGCGTCGCGGCCGGCGCACCCTTGCCCGGATCGCAGCCGGCTACGCGCTCACCGCGGGGCCGACGATGAGCCCGCTCGAGGATGACCTGATCGAGCTCTGTGGCGCGTACGGCATCCCGCTCCCGGAGACCAACGCCCCGATCCGAACGGGCGGGCGAACCCGCGTGGTCGACTGCCTGTGGCGGGAAGCCCGCCTGGCAGTGGAGCTCGACGGCCGCACCGCGCATGAGCGCGGCCTCGCCTTCGAGGACGACCGCGAGCGAGATCGCGCCCTGACCGCCGCGGGCTGGCGCCCGGTTCGCATCACGTCGGCCCAGCTGCGATCCGGCGCCCGCGCCCTCGCCGCCGACCTTCGCCGGTTGCTCGGGCTCGACGAACGCTGACTCAGCGCACGAACAGGATCTCTGAGTACTTCGGCAGCGGCCAGAGGTCGTCGGCGACGACGCCCTCGAGCTTGTCGGCCCACTCGCGGACCGTCGCCATCGCGGCGATCTGGTGGTCGCGGGCGTACTCGGCCAGCTCCAGGCCCTCGACCCCGTCCGGGTAGGCGTTCGCCTCGTCGAGCGTGCCGACTGCCTCGATCAGGTCGATCGTCAGCTGCCGGACCTCGGCGTTGATCCCGTCGATGTTGATGTCGCCGCCGAGCTGAAGCTGGCGAAGCGCAGCGGGCAGGATCATCGTCTTCGCGATCGCCGCCGCGGTCTCGGCCTCGATGTTGGCGTTGGTGATGTACTGCTCGAGCCAGACCTCGTAGCGCGACTCGAGCTCGCGCTCGGACAGCACTCCGTAGCGGCCGAAGGCCTCGACCGTCTGCTCGGAGAGCACCTCCGGCAGCGCGTCGGGCGTCGTCTTCAGGTCCTTCAGGCCGCGCCGCTCCGCCTCGGCGTGCCAGGCCTCGTCGTAGTTGTCGCCGTCGAAGATGATCTGCTTGTTGGCGGCGTAGGAATCCTTGACCACGGCCGTGACCGCCTCAGTGAGGTCGGTGCCGGCGCTCACCTTCGCCTCGAGCTCGTCGGCGAGGGCGTCGATCGCCTCGGCGACGATCGTGTTGAGGACGGTGTTGGGGAACGCCAGCGAGGCGCTCGAGCCGACGGCTCGGAACTCGAACTTGTTGCCGGTGAAGGCGAACGGCGAGGTCCGGTTGCGATCGCCGCCGTGCATCGGCAGCGGCGGCAGGACCGGCGTTCCGAGGCCGAGGATCTCACCCGGCGTCACCCCGTCGCCGGAGCCCGAGGCGATCGCCTCGAACACCTTGTCGAGCTCGGCGCCGAGGAAGATCGAGATGATCGCCGGCGGCGCCTCGTTCGCTCCCAGGCGGTGGTCCTGGCCGATGCTGGCGACGGACGCCCGCAGCAGTCCCTGGTGCTTGTTGACCGCCTGGATCACCGCCGCGCAGAAGAACAGGAAGTTGATGTTCTCCGAGGGGGTCTCGCCGGGGTCCATCAGGTTGTGCCCGGTGTCGGTGCCCATCGACCAGTTGTTGTGCTTGCCGGACCCGTTGACGCCGGCGAACGGCTTCTCGTGCAGCAGGCAGACGAGCCCGTAATTGCGGGCGACGCTGCGCATGATCTGCATCGTCAGCTGCTGGTGGTCGGAGCCGACGTTCGAGTTCTCGAAGATCGGCGCGAGCTCGTACTGGCCCGGCGCGACCTCGTTGTGTCGCGTCTTCACCGGCACGCCGAGCTTCCGCAGCTCGGTCTCCGTCTCCATCATGCAGGCGAGGACGCGCTCCGGGATCGAGCCGAAGTAGTGGTCGTCCAGCTCGTGGCCCTTGGGCGGCTTGGCGCCGAACAGGGTCCGGCCCGTCGTCACCAGGTCGGGGCGCTCGAAGTAGTACTGCTCGTCGATCAGGAAGTACTCCTGCTCGGGGCCGACGGTCGTGAAGACGCGCTGGGCCTCGGTGTCGCCGAGGATCTTCAGCGCCCGGATCGCCGACTTGGAGAGCGCGTCCATCGAGCGCAGCAGCGGGATCTTCGCGTCCAGCGCCTCGCCGGTCCAGGAGGCGAAGGCGGTCGGGATGCAGAGCAGGGCCCCGTTGGGGTTCTCGAGGATGAACGCCGGGCTGGTCGGGTCCCAGGCCGTGTAGCCGCGGGCCTCGAAGGTGGCCCGGACGCCGCCGGTCGGGAAGGACGAGGCGTCGGGCTCGCCCTGGATCAGCTCCTTGCCGGAGAACTTGGCGACCGCGCGGCCGGTGCCGTCGGGCTCGAAGAACGAATCATGCTTCTCGGCGGTGAGGCCGGTGAGGGGCTGGAAGACGTGCGTGTAGTGGGTCGCGCCGCGTTCCAGCGCCCACTCCTTCATCGCCTCGGCGACCTCGTCGGCGAGGTCGGGATCCAGGGCCTCGCCGTGGGCGAGCACGGACTGGAGCTTCTCGTAGGTGTCCTTGGAGAGGCGCTCCTTCTGCACCGCGGGCGAGAACACGTTGGCGCCGAAGGGGTCGTTCTTGTCCTTGGTCAGGTCGAGCGTGCCCAGGGCCTCACCGTTGGAGCTCCAAGTCGCCGCGTGAACGTTCTTCTGCCGGATCCTGGTCACCTTTTTCTTCGCCTCCTACGCGCCGACGGGCCCGCGCGCAGGCGGGTCCCATGTTTAATCGGGGTTCTCGCTGAATTCGAGGGCGGAAGCCTACGGATCGGCTTGCTTGCACCCCCTGTCCGAGCGTCCAAATCTACCCAGGATCGGTTCGCCCTGTTGTCAGATGTTATGAATGAGCGCGCTCGGTGCGGGGAAAGGAGAGGGGGACCTACGAAATGGCGGAAAGAGGAGCAAAGCCGAACGTCCACCCGCTGAGGGCTCGGGCGCTGCGCGCGATCAGCGCATTCACGTCGCCGCTGCTTCCCGACGACTACCTCGAGCTGATCAATCCGCTGTGGTCGACACGCGAGGTGCGCGGCCGCGTGGAGGAGTTGTCGCCCGAGGCCGGGGATGCGACCACGGTCCTGATCCGGCCAGGCCATACCTGGCCCGGTCACGAGCCGGGCCAGTACCTGCGCATCGGCTTCGACGTCGACGGCATCCGTCACTGGCGCGCCTACTCGATCACCTCCGACCCCGGCCGGCCCGACGGCTTCATCTCGATCACGCCGAAGCTGGTGGAGGAGGGCAAGGTCTCGCCCTACGTCAACCGCGAGCTGCGTCCCGGAACGATCGTCGTGCTGTCCGATGTCGATGGCCAGTTCGTCCTTCCCGACCCGCGCCCGGAGCGGCTGCTGTTCATCTCGGCCGGCAGCGGCATCACCCCGATCATGGCGATGCTCCGCGCGCTCGACCGCGAGGGCGGGCTCAACGACGCCGTGCACCTGCATTCGGCGCCGACGCCGGGCGACGTGATCTTCGGCGAGCGCATGGGCGAGCTCGACGAGCGCAACGACGGCCTTCGCCTGCACATCCAGCACACCCGCGATGGCGGCCGGATCACCCCGGACCGCCTCGACGAGCTCTGCCCCGATTGGCGCGAGCGCGAGACGTTCCTGTGCGGGCCGGTCGGGATGCTCGACGATTTCGAGCCGCTGTGGAAGGACGCGGACCTCGAGGACAAGCTTCACATGGAGCGCTTCCAGCCGGTCATCGGCGGCGACGGGACCGGCGAGGGCGACGGCGGCACGATCAGGTTCCTGAAGAGCGACACCGAGGCTGAGTCCGACGGATCGAAGTCGATCCTCGACGCCGGCGAGGAGGCCGGCCTCGTGCTCGAGCACGGCTGCCGGATGGGCATCTGCCACACATGTGTTGGAAAGCTCTCTTCGGGGCAACTACGCGATATGCGCAGCGGCGAGGTCCATGGCGAGGAGGGTCAGACGGTGCGTATCTGCATCAATGCACCTGAGGGCCCGGTTGAGATCGATCTTTGAACGCGAACAAGAGGAGAACATGACCACCGAGACCATCGAGAGCCCGCTGGCGCGGCTGTCCGACGAGCAGATCGAGCAGCTCGGCAAGGAGTTCGACGCGATTCACGACGAGGTCTTCGACGACCTCGGCGAGCGCGACGCCAAGTACATCCGCTCGATGATCGAGATGCACCGGCGCCTCGTGGTGATGGGCCGGCTGGAGCTGCTCGGCTCGCGGTTTCCGCCGCTGTGGCTGCTGGGGACCGCCTCGCTGTCGGCGGCGAAGATCCTGGAGAACATGGAGATCGGCCACAACGTCATGCATGGCCAGTGGGACTGGATGAACAATCCGGAGATCCACTCCGAGACCTGGGATTGGGACACCGCCTCGACCAAGGAGGCCTGGAAGCACTCCCACAACTACGTCCACCACACCTACACGAACATCCGCGGCAAGGACAAGGACCTCGGCTACGAGATCATGCGGATCGACCCGCACCAGAAGTGGTACCCGTTCTACCTGCTGCAGCCGATCTACAACGTCGTGCTGATGGCCCTGTTCGAGTGGGGCGTCGCCTTCCACGACCTCGACTTCGAGGCGATCCGCAAGGGCGAGAAGTCCAAGGAGCAGGTGCGCGAGGAACTGAAGGGGATCGCCGGCAAGGCGCGTACCCAGATCGTCAAGGACTACGTCGCATTCCCGGCGCTCTCCGGGCTCGTCGCCGGCGGGGTCGCGGCGGCCGGCGCGGCGCTCAAGGCCCGCGGCCGCGGGCGGATCGCGCGACGGCGCCACGGAACCGCCACCGAAGCGGCCGTGACCGCGTTCACCGGCGAGTTCAAGCGCAGCTATCGCTCGACGCTCCGGGCTGATGCGGTCGCGAACGTGGTGCGCAATTTCTGGTCGAACGCGATCATCTTCTGCGGCCACTTCCCCGACCAGACCTACACCTTCAGCGAGGAGGAGGTCGAGGACGAGAGCAAGGGTGGCTGGTACGTCCGCCAGCTGCTCGGCGCCGCCAACATCGAGGGCGGCGGGTTCTTCCACGTCGCCTCGGGCAACCTCGGTTACCAGGTCGAGCACCACCTCTATCCGGACATGCCCTCGTCCCGTTACGGCGAGATCGCGCCCAAGGTGCGCGACGTCTGCAGGCGGTACGGGCTGCCGTACAACACCGGCCCGTTCTCCAAGCAATGGGGCTCCGTGCAGCGGACGATCCTGCGCCTGGCCTTCCCCGGAGGCAAGCCGCGGCCGAAGCCGGGCCCCTACCGCGGCACCGACACCGAGGCAGCGCCGGCGGCGAGCTCGAACGGAGCCTCGTACGCGGCCTCGCACAACGGCGACCGCGATTCCGGGCAGCCGGCGGCGACGGAGAACGTCGCGGCCGAGGGCCCCGGCGGCGGCTGAGGGCGGGGCCCGGTCAGCCGGCGGTGACCGGCTCGCGCAGCCTGCGGTCGATCGCGCGGGCGCAACGGCGCCCGTCGGCGATCGCGGTGACGATCAGCGACTGGCCGACGCGGGCGTCGCCGGCGGCCCAGACGTCCTCGCGCGAGGTCGCGAACGCCTTCGCCGCCAGGTTGCCCCGCTTGTCGAGCTCGAGGCCGAGCCCGGCGACGACGTCGTCGTGGGCCGGGTGCAGGAAGCCGATCGCGATCAGGACCAGGTCGGCGGGCATCGTGAACTCGCTCCCGGCCACCGGCTCCAGGGTCCGAGACGAGCTCCCGGTCACGCGGCGGCCGACCAGGGCGCTGACGCGCCCGCCCGGGCCCTCGAGGCCGATCACCTGGTGGCCGAACCGGCGCTCGCCTCCCTCGTCGAGGGCGTAGGTGGTGAACGAGCGCTTCGGCGACAGCGGCCACGGCGAGTCGGGGTAGCGCCCGTCGGAGGGGAGCTCGGGGTAGACGTCGAGCAGGGTCGCCGAGAGGGCGCCCTCGCGGTTGGCGTTGGAGATGCAGTCCATGCCCGTGTCGCCGCCGCCGATCACGACCACGTGCTTGCCGGCGGCGGTGATCTCGGCGCCGGGGGCGGGCTCGGGGGCCGGGTTGCCCTGCGATCGGGCGACCCAGCGGTTGCGCTGATAGAGGTAGTCCATCGCGAAGTGGACGCCCTCGAGCTCGCGCCCGGGGGCCTCGAAGTCGCGCTCGACCCGCGCGCCGATCGCGACCACGACCGCGTCGTGGGCGGCGGCGAGCTCGGCCGGGTCGACGTTGACGCCGACATCGGCGCCGTATTCGAACCCGATCCCCTCGCCCTCGAGGATCTCGACCCGGCGATCGATCATCCACTTCTCGAGCTTCGCGTCGGGGACGCCGAAGCGCATCAGGCCGCCGGGCGCCTCGTCGCGCTCGTAGACGGTGACCTCGTGGCCGACCTGGTTCAGCTCGGCGGCGGCGGCCAGCCCGGCGGGGCCGGAGCCGATCACGGCGACGCTGCGGCCGGTTCGCCCGACGGGCGGCCGGGGGACGATCCAGCCCTCCTCGAAGCCGCGGTGGACGATCGCGTACTCGATCTGCTTGATCATCACCGGGTCGTCGTCGATCGCCAGCACGCAGGCCGACTCGCACGGCGCCGGGCAGA
>JAWVFH010000033.1:0-2554 GCA_033856255.1 Solirubrobacterales bacterium
TGTAAACGAGGTAGGTCGCGATCGCAACGCCGAGGAGCGCGATCCCAGCGATCCACAACACGAGCTTCCGCTCCCCGCCGGCGACCCGCGGGAACAGGCGCGGACGCCTGGGCTCCTCGGTCACCGCCGGGGCTGCGGAGGTCACGTCGCTCATGTACCGCCGAGCGCCGCGTCGATCGCCTTGCTGAACTCGTTCGGGTCGAAAGCCGACTGCGAGACCTTCTTGGGCGCGGCGCTGCCCTTCTGGATGAGGAACGTCGGCGTCGAGTTGACACCCGCGGTCTGCGCCTCCTGCTGGGCCTCGGCGATCTGCTGGTCGACCTCCGGAGCGCTGCGATCGGCGAGCATCTTCTGGGCGTCCACGCCGGCGGCCGTGGCGATCTTCGACAAGAAGGGGTCGGTCACGTAGCCGCTGCGCTCCGCACCCTGGTTGTTGTAGAAGACGTCGATGAAGTTCCAGAGCTTGTCCTGCTTGCCGGCCGCCTCCGCCGCGCGCGCCGCCGTGAGCGAGTCCGCGCTGATGAAGGCGTAGTTGCGGAAGACCATCTTCACCTTGCCGGCGCGGACGTACTTGGCGACGATCGTCGGGAACGTCTTCAGCGTGTAGTCGCGGCAGAACGGGCACTGGAGGTCGGCGAACTCGGTGAGCGTGACCGGCGCCTTCGGGTCGCCCAGCGTGATGCCGTTCTGCGGGATGCCCTGGAGCAGCTGCGTGGCCTGGCTCGAGCCCTCCACACCGCCCGTCGCGTTGGTCTTCTTGCTGCTGCCGCCGCTCGAGATGACGACGGCGACCACCACGATCACCACGGCCGCGGCCAGCGCCCCGCCCAGCTGGAAGATGCGCTTCTTGCGCTGGGCCTTCTGCCTCTCGGCGGCCTCGCGCTCCTCACGCTCCTTGCGCGCCTGCTCGCGCTGCTCTTTCCTGGAAGCCAAGCGTCGTCCTTTTCTAGTGGGTCCCGGCCGGGAAGGTTAGGAACCTCTTTGCAGGATGACCTAAAGACCAGGTGGATGACGCTGCGCGAAGCCCGCGTAGGAGCGTCCGTCGGCGGGCTGCCAGCGGGTGCCGCCCGTCGCGCCGCTCGTGTCGAAGCGCAGCCCGGCGACGACCATGAAGGTGTGTCCGCCGTTGGCGTAGATCGTGATCCACTTGCCCGGCCCCTTGGCGCCCCAGTGCATGAACTGGGCGGCCACGAGCGGGGAGGTCATGAGGCCGGCGCCGGCAAGGGCGAACGAGACGGAGCCCGAGCAGTCGTAGCCCTTGTCGCGCCACGCGCCGTGCCCACCGCCCCACTTGTACGGCTTGGTGGCGATCTCGTTCCCGGCCGCGATCACGGTGGCCACGATGTCGGGGGCTTCGAGCGGCGCCACCGCGGTGCCGTCGGGGCGCACGTCGGGCACGGTCCCGCGCGCGACGCCGGCGAAGCCCTGGAGATGCTCGCGGAAGGCGGTCAGCTCGCCGCGCACCTCGGCGTCGGACGGCGGCTGGGCGTTCGACGGGCCCGGCACGTTGGCCGCGTCGGTCGGCGGGGCCTGACCGGGCGGCACGGCAACCACGATCTTCGGGTGCGACTTGAGCGGCTTCGCATTCGGGCCCGCGGGCAGCGGCTTCGCGACGGCGGCGGGCGCTTCGGCGACGGGCCCCGATGCCGCTGTGGCGGCCGACCGGTTGTCGCTGCCGCCGCCTCCGGCCAGGCTGAGCGCCGCTATGGCCACGGCGCACACGGCTGCGAGGGCAGCAGTGATCTTCAACCGGCCAGGGACGAGGGCAGCGTCCATACGGCTTGCATCGTCATCGGACAAGGTGGTCTTGAGGGTATGCGCTAGGGCTGGAGCCGGGCGCAGGTCTCGCGGCCGCGGCTGAGCGCCGAGACGATGGTGCGCGTGTTGGCCGCCAGCGCGCTCAGATAGGTGGCGCCGGAGGAACCAGGCGGCCCCAGCGCGTCCGCCCACAGCGCCCCGCCGACCTTCGCGCCGGCATCCCGGGCGATCGCCTGCTCGAGCTTCGGGCTGAGGGCGGATTCGGGGAAGATGGCTGCAACGTGCTCGCGCTTGATCTGGGCCACGAGGCGCTGCGTGGCCGCGGCGCTCGGCTGCGCCTGTGTGGAGAGCGAGGGGATCGCGGCGCCTACGACGGTGAAGCCGTAGCGGCGGGCGTAGTAGCCGAGGGCGTCGTGGCTCGTGACGAGCTTGCGATCCGTTTTCGGCAGCCGGGCGACGCAGTTCGCGATGTTCGCGTCGAGCGTGCGCAGCCGGGCCTCGTAGGCGCGGGCGCGGCTCGTGTACCCGGCGGCGCCCTTCGGATCGGCCTTCGCGAGCGCCTGGCGGATCGTCTCGACCGCGGTCTCGGCGTTGCGCGGGTCCTGCCACCAGTGCGGGTCGTTTCCGCGCCTCGCCACCGAGTCGATCAGCGAGACGACCTTCGCGCCGCCGCCGGCCTGGCCGATCACGCCGTTCAGCCAGTCGTCGACGTCGCCACCGGAGCGGATCACGACCTTCGCCGTGGCCACCGCCTGGGCGTCACTCGGGCGTGGCTCGTACTCGTGGGGGTCGGAGC
>JAWVFH010000034.1:0-73871 GCA_033856255.1 Solirubrobacterales bacterium
AGAGCTGGTCTAGGTCGACGGCCGAGACCGTCTCTGACTGCGAGAGGGTGCCGCCGTCTTCGATCGCAGCCCCGGCCGTGCTCGAGGGCGGCAGGGTGAGCTGGACCTGGCGGCCGGCGATCTGAGAGAGCGAGGGCGAGCGGACCGTCGCCACGGTGCCGCGGCGAAGCGGGGCGAAGTCGGAGTCGACCGAGAAGGTGACCAGGGCCTGGCCGTCGGGGCCGAGCTCGACCGCGCTGACGGAGCCGACCTTGGCGCCGGCGACCACCACCTCGTTGCCCTTCACGAGCTGACCGGCGTTGGCGAACTGCGCCGTCACCTGGTAGCGGTCGCCGTGGCCGAAGAGGACGAGATAGGTGAGCGCGGCGGTCACGAGCAGGACGGCCACGCCGACGATCCGAGCGGTCCGTGACCCCTCCTCCTCCTCGTCCTCGCGCGGCTCCCGCTCCTCCTCACCCACTTGGGACATAGGCGTACCCGCTCAGGGGGCACCCGAACGTGAGCCTGGTCACACTGTGCGAGGCGATGCGAGCGACAGCGACCCTGGCAGGGCTACTGGTCGGCGCGGTCGCGCTGGCGGCTCCCGGCGCGGCCGCCGGCGACGCCTACGCCCCCCGCCACCACCGCGCCTTCCACGGCGTCTCCGACACCGGCGACGTCGCCGACTTCGAGCAGTTCGCCGAACAGGTCGGCGCCCATCCGGCGCTGCTTCAGGACTTCTTCCACTGGCGGGTGCCGCTGACCACCGGCGCCCTCTATCGCTGGGGCAAGACGAACACCCGCGGGGTGCTCAGCCTCTCGACCGCGACCGGCGAGGGCGAGGAGGTGATCACCCCGCGGCAGATCGCCAAGGGCAAGGACGACCGCTACATGACCCGGATGGCGGGCAACATCGCCGAGACCGGCCAGACGGTCTACATCCGCCTGATGGCGGAGATGAACGGGCACTGGAACGCCTACTCCGCGTTCAACGCCGACGGCTCGCCGCGCCGCCACGGCCACTCGGCCCGCTGGTACAAGCTCGCCTGGCGCCGCTTCACCCTGATCATGCGAGGCGGCTCGCGCGACGGGATCAACCGCGAGCTGCTGCGCCTGGGCCTGCCGCGGATCCTGCGGGCGAAGTCGATGGACGACCCGGCCTACGAGGGCGGACCCGGAGGGATTCCGCTGCCGATCCCCGAGCACATGCCCGAGCCGCGGGTGGCGATGATGTGGGTGCCGCAGAGCTTCGGCTCGCCCAACATCGCCGGCAACCAACCCGCCGACTACTGGCCCGGCGGCAGGTACGTCGACTGGGTCGGGCTCGACATCTACTCGAAGTTCGCCGGCGCCTTCGACGACGACGTCGCCTTCTTCAACCGCTGGGACAGGTGGCCGTTCGTGATCGGCGAGTACGGGCCGTGGGACAACGACTTCGGCGGCTCCTTCACCGGCGGCCTGTTCCGCTGGGCCGAGGCCCACGAGCGGGTGAAGGCGATGCTCTACTACCGCGGCGTCGACCCGGACAACGACTACAACGTCCAGTTCTACCCCGGGGCGCAGCAGGCACTTCGCAACCACCTCGCCGAGCCCCACTGGGCCCCGTACGCTCCGGGGGTGAAGCAACTCCAGGACCCGCCCCCTCCGCCGCTCGCCACCGACATGCCCGAGGCCAGGATCTTCCCGTGAAGCCCGTGATGCTGATCGCGGGCGCCGTCGCGCTGCTCGCCGGATGCGGCGGCGGCGGGACGACGACGGTGATCAACAACACGACGACGACCACGGTCCAGGCCTCGAGCTCGACGAGCTCGACCACGCCGTCGACGACGACGGCGACCGCCACCGACAGCTCAGGCGGCTCTGGCCCCGTCGTCAGCCTCAAGGCCTTCCAATCGCCGAGCGGCAACATCGCCTGCCTGATCACGCCGAAGTTCGTGCGCTGCGACATCTCCGAGCGCGATTGGAGCCCGCCGCCGCACCCCTCGAGCTGTCCTGACGAGGTCGACTTCGGCCAGGGAATCCAGCTGCCGTCGAGCGGCTCCGCCGAGTTCGTATGCGCCGGCGACACCGTCCTCAACCCGCAGGCCGAGGCGCTCCCCTACGGCAGCTCCTCTCACGTCGGCTCGATCACCTGCACGTCGGCCGAGTCGGGGATGAGCTGTGAGAACGCCGGCGGCGGCGGCTTCACGCTCTCGCGCGAGGCGTACAACCTCAACTGACGCCCGCGGGGCGGCGCCGGCGGTCTCACGGCGCTTCGGGTTGGCTGCGTCGCAACGCCCTCAGCCGCTCGCGGCCCTCGGCCAGACAGCGGTTGACCTTCGTGTAGCTCCAGCCGCAGATGCCGCAGATCTCGGCGTAGGAGTAGCCCTGTGCCTGGAGCAGGATCGCCAGGCGCTCGTTCGCCTTCAGGGCGGCGACCGCCGCGCGGGCCTCGGCGAGCCGCTCGCGGCGCTCGGCCCGCTCGGCCGGGTCCGGGAGGTCGGAGGCGAGCGTGTCGAGCCGGTCGATCCCGGACGCCCCATCCGGCGCCAGGCAGGCGAGCAAGCGCTCGCGGCCGCGGCGCACGGCCATCGCCTCGTGCTTGGTGACGACCACCATCCAGGCGATCAGCCGCCCGGGGTCGGCGACCGGCGCCTTGGTCAGCAGGATCACCGAGGCGCGTTGGAGGGCGTCGTCGGCGTCCTCGGCGCAGGCCGAGTGGCGGCGGGCGACCCGGCGCAGGACCTCGCCGTGGGCGCGGAGCAGCTCGACGGCGGCGTTCGCGCGCTCTGGATCGACGCCTGCACGGCCCACGTCAGCTCCAACCCCGACCGTGCCGCCGATGCCCCCATCGCCGCTATCCTCGCGCGGCGATGGCCACCTGCCTGATCAGCGGAGGAGCGGGCTTTCTGGGCTCGCACATGTGCGATCACCTGCTCGCCGACGACCACCGGGTGATCTGCGTCGACAACCTCGACACCGGCTCACTGCAAAACGTCGAGCACATCCGCTCCGACGACTTCGTCTTCGTCCAGCACGACCTGACCGAGCCCTTCTTCATTGACGAGCCGATCGACGTCGTCTACCACCTGGCATCGCCGGCGAGCCCGATCGACTACCTGCGCCTGCCGCTGCACACGCTCAAGGTCGGCTCCTACGGCACCCACCACATGCTCGGGCTGGCCAAGAAGCACCGCGCCCGCTTCGTGCTCGCCTCGACCTCGGAGGTCTACGGCGACCCGCAGGTCCATCCCCAGCCCGAGAGCTACTGGGGCCACGTCAACCCGATCGGCCCGCGAGGCGTCTACGACGAGGCGAAGCGATACGCCGAGGCGCTGACGATGGCCTACCACCGCCAGCAGGGCGTCGACACCGGGATCGTGCGCACCTTCAACACCTATGGGTCGCGGATGCGCCCCCACGACGGCCGGGCGATCCCCACCTTCCTGCGCCAGGCGCTCCAGGACAAGCCGCTGACCGTGTTCGGGGACGGCAGCCAGACGCGCAGCTTCTGTTACGTCGACGATCAGATCGCCGGCTACATCGCAATGGCCAACTCCGACGTCCACGAGCCGGTCAACATCGGCAACCCGCACGAGTTCACCCTGCTCGAGCTGGCCGAGGTCGTGATCGAGGTCACCGAGTCGCGGTCGGAGATCGTCTTCGAGGCGCTGCCGACCGACGACCCGCAGGTGCGCCAGCCCGAGATCACGCGGGCCAAGGACCTGCTCGACTGGGAGCCCCGGGTCGAGCTCCGCGACGGCCTGCGGATGACGATCGAGCAGACCGGCGTCGAGCGCCTCGTCGGCACCGGCGATTAGCGCCCCGCGAGGCGCTCCGGAGCGCCCGTTGCGGGTCGCCCATCTGACCGCGACCTTCCCGCCCTACCCGGGCGGCGCCGGCAACACCGCCTTTCGCTTCGCCCGCGAGCAGGCCGCGCTCGGCTACCACGTCGAGGTCTTCACGGCGCCCGCCGAGGGGATCGCGCCGGACCCCGGCGGGGCCGTCGTCCACCGGATCGACCCGGTCTTCGCGATCGGCAACGCACCGCTGATCCCGAGCCTGGCGCGAGTCGAGGGCTTCGACGTCGTCCACGTCCACTACCCGTTCATCTTCGGCTCCGAGCTCACCTTGCTCGGGCGGCTGCGCCGCCGGCGCCGACAGCAGGCGCTGCTCGTCCACTACAAGAATCGCCTCGTCGGCAAGGGGCCGCGCGGGGCCCTGTTCGAGGCCTACGAGCACTCGGTGGCGCCGCTCTTGATCCGGGCCGCCGACCGCGTCTGCGTGCTCTCCGCCGATCACGCGAACTCGGTTCCCTACCTGCGCCGGACCGGCGAGCGCCGCCCGGAGAAGCTGATCGAGATGCCGAACGGGGTCGACGCGGAGCTCTTCTCGCCCGGCGACTCGAAGCTGCGCGAGCGGCTCGGGATCCCGGCCGCCGCCTTCGTCGCCGCCTTCGTCGCCACGCTCGATCGAGCCCACCACTTCAAACGCCTCGACGTCGCGATCCAGGCCGTCGCGGGCCTCGGCGACCCGAACGTGCACCTGGTCGTCGCCGGGGGCGGCGACCTGCTCGACGGCTTCCGCGGCGCCGCGGCGACGGCCGGGGTCGGCGATCGCGTTCATTTCCTCGATGCCGTCCCCCACGCCGAGCTGCCGAACGTGCTCCGTGCAGCCGACGTGTTCCTGCTCACCACCGAACCGCCGGAGTCGTTCGGGATCGTCCTGATCGAGGCGATGGCCGCCGGCCTGCCCGCGATCGCCACCGACTACCCCGGGGTGCGCGCGGTGATCGACGACGCCGAGACCGGCCTGCTCGTCCCGCGCGGGGACCCGGCCGCCGTGGCGGCGGCGCTGGGGGAGCTGGCGGACGACCCGGAGCGCCGCCGCACGATGGGTGCGCGCGGCCGCGAGAAGGCCGTGCGCGAATGGAGCTGGCCCCGGCTGGTCGAGCGGATGGACGCCGCCTACGCGGAGGCGATCGGGGCGAGGCGCGAATGAGGATTCTGCTCGTCGCCTACTTCTACCCGCCCTGCCGCGACACCGGTGCGCTGCGCCCCGCGTCGATGGCGAAGTGGCTGCGCCGGCTCGGCCACGAGGTCACCGTGCTGACCACCTCGGCATACGGGCCGGGCGACGACGATGCGGCCGAGGACGTGGTCCGAACCGCCGACGCACAGCGCTGGCGGGCGCGGCTGGCCGGCAAGGAGACGATCGGGGCGCTGTTCGACTCACCGACCTACAGCGGCCGCCCCCACCCGCTGAGCAAGGTCGTGGTGCCCGAGGCGCTGGCGGCCGCCTGGATGCCCTTCGCGCGCTCCCGGGCGCTGCGCCTGCAGCGCGAGCGGCGTTTCGACTGCGTGATCACCAGCTCGCCGCCCGAGTCCGTGCACGCGATCGGCTTCGCGCTTCACCGCCGGGGCGTCCCGTGGGTTGCCGATGTGCGCGACGCCTGGACGTTCGAGTCGCTGCGCCCCGAGTTCCCGACCGCGATCCAGCGCCGCCTCGACGAGCGCCTCGAGCGCCGCTGGCTAGGAGCCGCGGATGCGGTCGTCTGCGTCTCCGAGCCCGCCGCCGAGGACCTGCGCCGCCGCGGGATCGCCGACCCGCTGCTGATCCGCAACGGCTGGGACCCGGAGGCGGCGCCGGAGCCGGGCGAGCCCACCGGCCTGCTCGATCCCAACCGCGTCTCGGTCCTCTACACCGGTCGCTTCGGCACCTACGGCCGCGACCCGGGTCCACTGATCGCGGGGCTGACGAAGCTGGCTCGCGATCACCCCGAGGCGGCGGCGAAGCTCGAGCTGGCGATCGCCGGGCCGCTGACGGAGGACGAGGCGCGCCTGTTCGAGACCGACGTCTCCCCGGCCCGGATCTCGCTGCTCGGCCCGATGCCGCGCGAGCGCGCCCTGGCGCTGCAACTCGAGGCAGACGCGTTGCTGCTGATCGCCCAGCCCACCCGCTCGCAGCTGCTCAACATCAAGCTCTTCGAGTACGCGGCCAGCGGCGCGCCGATCCTGGCGCTGGCCGCCGGCACGGAGGCGGGCCGGGTGGCCGCCGAGCTCGGCGCCGAGGTCGCGCCGGCCGACGACCCGGACGCGATCGGCGCGGCCCTGCGACGGGTCGCCGCGGGCGAGCCGGCGCCGCCGCCCCAGGGCGCGATCGAGCGGTACACCTACCCGGCGCCGGCCGAGGGGATGGCGGCGGCGGTCGAAGCGGCGATCAGCCGCCGGGCTTGATCTTCACCTTCTCGCGATCGGCATAGCCGGACTCTCCGGTGTCGACCTCGACCAGCGCCTGTGCCTTCGCCCCATCCTCGAGCAGCGCCTCGACCTTGCGCCGCGATCCGCCGTCCAGCTTCAGCTTCACCGTCTTTCGCTCGCCGGACACGAGCGTGAGCGAGCGGGGCACGAGGTCGAAGCTGTGAGCCGCACGGGGAGAGGAGCGGGCGCGCTTGGCGTGGCCACCACGGACCCGCACCGTTCCCGAGATCCCCAAGCCGCAGACGGGGATCTGACAGCGCAGATCGATCTCGAGGTCGCGGATCGCCCGCTGGGCCGCGGCCGAGAGCATAAACGGGGCCGCGACCGAGCCCTCATCCCCGCCGATGTCCGGCGCCGGTCCCTGAACGCGAGGCTGGCCCTCGAAGTCGAACGATCCGAGCAGCGGCACCGTCGCGCCGGCGTCGATCGTGGGCGAGCCGGTCACCTGGCGCGCGTCACCGGTCGACGGGCTCGCGAGCACCGGCTCGGCGGTCTGGTTGGTGCCGGTGCCCGGCGGCGTCACCGAGGCGCCGGGCCCCGTCACCTCGGTGGTCTCGTAGTTCGAGTTCGTCAGCGAGACCGTCGCACCCGCGCCATCCGGTGCCGTGTCCACCCCGCTCTCCGTGTAGGCGCCGACGTCCACGCCCCGCGCCGATCCGATGGCGATCACGTTCGTCCCCTCGACCGTCGCGGTCGAACCGCCGAGGGCGCCGATCGAAATGCCCTGGGTTCCGATCGCGGTCACGTTGACGAGCTTGCCGGCGAGCGCGCGGGGCGGCTGCACCGGCGACACGCTCGCGCCGACGCCCGTACTGATCGTCTGGTTGTCGGGCTCGCCGAAGCAAACGCTGTCGCGGAGCACCGGGGCCGGCTGGGCGAGGGTCCTGTACTTGTCGAAGTAGCACGCGAAGTTCTTCGGCGTCATCACCAGGACTCGTTCGGCGAGGCCGGCGGCGAGGCCAAGACCGGTGCCTTCGACGATCACGTCGCTGAGCACCGCATCGGGGTTATCGAGATAGACAGCGCCGCCGTCCGGGCCGGCGACGATCGTCGGCGGGGCTCCGGCCGTGCCGTGGACGTTGATCGCTTTCCGGATCGTCAGCGGGTTGATCCCGGACTCGCTGTCCGTCGGGTCGTCCCCCGGGAGTTGATGGCGGCCCGGGAGCACGACGACCTCGTCACCGTTGGCGACCGACGGGCCCTCGACCGCCTTGCTCAGGTCGCAGGGGTTGCTGGCGGGACAGGTCGCCTCCGGCCCAGCTCCGCCCGGAGCCGCATAGCGGACGGCCGCGGCCGCCGTGCCCGGCAATCCCGAGATCACAGCGGCAATCACCAGTCCCGCGCGCGCTCCGTGCCCGAGGCGATTCATCTCCGTCCCCTTCCGTTCGGATGGCGCCCTGCGGCCAAATACTCCCGCATCCGCCGGCCCCGTTCAAGCCGCGCCGGGCGAGCTCGCGGCTGCTCGCCCTACGGTCCGCCGCCGGCCCGGGAGACGATGGCCGCCGCGACCACGTCCGCCGTCTCCGGGACCTGGTCGAGGTAGAAGTTCGGCTCGATCGCCTCGAGCTCGAGCAGGACCGGGTCGCCGGCGGAGTCGCGGATCATGTCCACCCGGGCGTACAGCGGCAGGTAGTCGAAGCGGCGTGTGACCTCGGCGACGACCTCGCGGGCGAGGTCGAGCTCGTCGTCGCCGGCCTCGCCCGGGACGACGAGGTCCGGGTCGTACATGACCTCGGCAGCGCCGAGCGCGTCGTCGCGCACCGGCGCCACCTCGTCGGGGCGCAGGACGGCGTGCTTTCGCAGCGTGTGGGCGGGCTCGCCGTCGATGCAGAGGACCGCGGTCTCTCCGACCGAGTCGACGGTCGGGTGGTATGGCTGCAGCATCGCGGTGCGGCCGCTGGCGTGGATCTCGCCGATCAAGCCGTGAGCGAGGTCGTGGGCCGACGGGCTGAACCGGCCCGAGTCGCGCCCGCCGGCCGAGACCGTCGGCTTGACCACCACCTCCCCGTCGAGCGAGGAGATCTCGTCACCCGGGGCGAGATACGCGGTCTCCACAACCGGGATCCCGGCCGCACCGAGGTCGCCGAGGTAGCGCTTGTCGGAGTTCCAGCGCACCAGCGCGGCGCCGTTGTGAAGCTTCGCTCCGACCGAGACGCACCAGGCGACGAATTGGTCGCGCCGCTGGGCGTAATCCCAGGTCGAGCGGATCACGACGGCGTCGAAGACGCTCCAGTCGGCCTCGGGGTCGTCCCAGGCGATGCGGGAGGCCGCGACGCCACGCTCGGCAAGCGCCTCGACGACCCGCAGGTCGTCGGTGAACTGCTCGGGCACCGCCGAAAATGTCGCGATCGCAACCCGCACCCGGGGCATCGTAAGCGGCCCTAGACTTCGCCGGGATGGCAGTCGAGCCAACCTCCCGCGAGCAGGAAGAGGCGGTCGAGCAGGACCTGCACCGCTACGTCGCCCCGGTCGTCGGTCCCGACGATCCGCGCGTGATCACTGACTCCGGGATCGAGATCGAGCCGCTTTACGACGAGTCGGATGTCGCGCCCGGGCTCGAGGAGCGCCTCGGCGAGCCCGGCAGCTACCCGTTCACCCGCGGGATCCACGAGCGCATGTACCGCGACCGGCTGTGGACGATGCGCCAGTACGCGGGCTTCTCCTCGCCCGAGGACACCAACGGCCGCTACCGCTACCTGCTCGAGCACGGCTCGACCGGGCTCTCGATGGCCTTCGACCTGCCGACCCAGCTCGGACGCGACTCCGACGATCCGCTCTGCGACGGCGAGGTCGGGCGGACCGGGGTCCCGATCGACACGATCGAGGACATGCGGATCTGCTTCGATCAGATCCCGCTCGACCAGGTCTCGACCTCGATGACGATCAACGCCCCGGCGGCGATCCTGCTGCTGCTCTACGAGCTGGTCGGCGAGGAGCAGGGCGTGCCCTCGGAGAAGCTGCGGGGCACGGTCCAAAACGACGTGCTGAAGGAGTACGTCGCCCGCGGCAACTACATCTACCCGCCGGTGCCGACCATGCGGCTGACCACCGACATCTTCGAGTACTGCGCCGAGCGGGTCCCGAAATGGAACACGATCTCGATCTCCGGCTACCACATCCGCGAGAAGGGCTGCTCGGCAGTTCAGGAGGTCGCCTTCACGCTCTCCAACGCGATCGCCTACACCGAGGCGGCGCTCGATCGCGGGCTCGAGATCGACGAGTTCGCCCCCCGGCTCGCCTTCTTCTTCAACTGCCACAACAACGTCTTCCAGGAGATCGCCAAGTTCCGTGCCGTGCGCCGGATGTGGGCGAAGATCGTGCGCGAGCGCTTCGGCTCGGAGTCCGAGCGCTCGCAGATGATCCGCTTCCACACGCAGACCGGCGGCGTGACGCTGCAGGCCCAGCAGCCCGAGGTGAACATCATCCGGGTCGCCCTGCAGGGCTTCGCCGCGGTCAGCGGCGGCACCCAATCCCTGCACACCAACGGCTTCGACGAGGCGCTCGCGTTGCCGACCGAGCGCTCGGCGCGGATCGCCCTGCGCACCCAGCAGGTGATCGCCCATGAATCCGGCGCCGCCGACACCGTCGACCCGTTCGCCGGCTCCTACTTCGTCGAGTCGCTGACCGACGAGATCGAGAAGCGCGCCTGGGAGCTCATCGGGCAGGTCGGCGAGCTCGGCGGCTCGGTCGAGGCGCTCGACTTCATTCAGCGCGAGATCGAGGAATCGGCCCTCTCCTACCACGAGCGCTACCGCTCGGGCCAGGACATCGTCGTCGGCGTCAACAAATACGTCACCGACACGGTCGACGACGTCGACACCCTCAAGGTCGACCCGGAGGCGGAGAAGCGCCAGAAGGAGCGGCTGGCCAGATTCAAGGCGGACCGCGATCAGGCTGCCGTGGAGGCGAAGCTCGAATCGCTACGCGCGATCGCTCGTGGCGAGGGCAACCTGCTGCACCCGATCCGCGACGCCCTGGCCGCAAACGCCTCGATCGGCGAGGTCTGCAACGCGATGCGAGACGTGTTCGGCGAGTACAAGGGCGGAGCCTTCTTCTGAACCAAACTATGCGTGGCAGGACTCGGAGCACGATGGCCGAACCCCGCGCACATGGAATCGAAGACCAAGCGGACACTGGTCAAATCGGCGCCCGAACTGTGGGAGCTGGCCGACGACCCGGTGCGGATGGAGGCCTGGATGGGCGGGCTGATCGGCGTCCCGAGCCCGATCGCCGTCGAGGTCATAGACCGCGAGCCGGAGCGCGTGCTCGCCTGGCGCTCAGCGCAGCCCGAGGCGCCGGGGCGGATCGCGATCGAGCTCACCGAGAGCGGCTTCGGGACCGCGGTCGCGATCACAGCCGAACACGTGCGCCCCGACCCCGCCGAGGCGATCGAGGCGCTAGAGGGCCTGCTCGATGAGCTTGGATCGCCCGAGCGACGCCCCTTCGGGTCGCCCTGAGGGCAGCGCCCGGCGCGAGCGGGGCGATCTCGACCTCGCCAATCTGCTGCGCCTGCACGGCGCCCCCCTGGTCGAGGCGCTCGAGCGCCACCTGCCGGGCTCTCGCGAGCACGCCCAGGCGACCTCCTCCTACGCCTTCGCGGCGGCCGTCGGGCTCGGCTTCGACCGCCCCCAGTGCGACGTCGCCCGCGAGGCGGCGATGCTGCACGAGATCGGGCTGATCTACGTGCCGGCCGCGATCGCGATCAAGCCGGCCGAGGAGCGCGACCCGACCGAGGCCGAGACCTGGGACGCCCAGTACCAGGCGGCCTACCAGCTCGCCCGCGGCGCCGGGATCCCCGAGCACGTCTGCGGCTGGCTGTTGCGGATCCGGGAGCGCTACGACGGCGGCGGCGCCGAGGGCCTGGCCGCCGACCGGATCCCGATCGAGTCGCGGCTGATGAGGGCCGCCTGCGTGTGCCAGGCGACGCTGGCCACGGCGACCGGCGACCGCCCCGCCGCGCGGGTTGCAATCGAGGGTCTGTCGCAGCGCGCGGGCGGCGAGCTCGATCCCCGCGTCGTCGCGTCGCTGATCGCGATCCTCGAGCGCGCCGCGCCCACGTAGAATCCCGCGCCCGATGCGCGAAAGAAACCCGGTCACGCTCGAGGAGAAGCTCTCCTACCTGCGCGAGCTGCGCGAGCAGGCCGTCCATTCGGCCTCCGAGGACGCGGTCGAAAAGCAGCACGCGAAGGGCAAGCTGACCGCCCGCGAGCGGGTCGAGAAGCTGCTCGACCCGGGCTCGTTCGAGGAGCTCGACACCTTCGTCCGCCACCGCACGCACGAGTTCGACATGGACAAGAAGCGCCCCTACGGCGACGCGGTGGTGACCGGCTACGGGACGATCGACGGCCGCACGGTGTTCGTCTTCAGCCAGGACTTCACCGTCTTCGGCGGCTCGCTCGGCGAGGTGATGGCGGAGAAGATGTGCAAGGTGATGGACCTCGCGGCGAAGGTCGGGGCACCGGTGATCGGGCTCAACGACTCGGGCGGAGCGCGGATCCAGGAGGGCGTCGTCTCCCTGGGCGCCTACGGCGACGTCTTCGTCAGGAACGTCAATTGTTCCGGGGTGATCCCGCAGATCTCGGCGATCATGGGGCCGTGCGCGGGGGGTGCCGTCTACTCGCCGGCGATGACCGACTTCATCTTCATGGTCAAGGAGACCTCGCACATGTTCATCACCGGCCCCGAGGTGATCAAGACGGTGACCGGCGAGGAGGTCGAGTTCGAGGAGCTGGGCGGGGCGATGACGCACAACTCGAAGTCGGGCGTCGCGCATTTCGCCTCCGACGACGAGGAGCAGTGCCTCGAGGACATCCGCTACCTGGTCGGCTTCCTGCCGTCGAACAACCTCGAGATGCCGCCACGGGTGGAGCCTTACGACGACCCCGAGCGGATGGAGGAGGCCCTCGACACCGTCGTTCCGCCCGACCCGCAGAAGCCCTACGACATGCGCGAAGTCGTCTCGCTGATCGTCGACGACGGCGACTTCTTCGAGGTTCAGGAGCACTTCGCCCAGAACATCATCATCGGCTTCAGCCGCCTCGACGGCTATCCGGTCGGGATCGTCGGCAACCAGCCCAAGCACCTCGCGGGCGTGCTCGACATCGAGGCCTCGGAGAAGGCGGCGCGGTTCGTGCGCTTCTGCGACGCCTTCAACATCCCCCTGATCACGTTCACCGACGTGCCGGGGTTCCTGCCCGGCACCTCCCAGGAGTGGGGCGGGATCATCCGCCACGGCGCCAAGCTCCTCTACGCCTTCACCGAGGCGACCGTGCCGAAGCTGACCGTGATCACGCGCAAGGCCTACGGCGGGGCCTACGACGTCATGAACTCCAAGCACATGCTCGCCGACTTCAACTTCGCCTGGCCGCAGGCCGAGGTCGCGGTGATGGGCCCCGAGGGCGCCGTCAACATCATCTATCGCAAGGACATCAGCCAGTCGCCAACCCCCGACGAGCGCCGCCAGAAGCTGATCGACGACTACAAGGCCCACTTCGCCAACCCCTACGCCGCGGCCGAGCGCGGCTACATCGACGACGTCATCGAGCCCCGCGAGACCCGGCCGAAGCTGATCCGCGCCCTGCGCACCCTGCAGACCAAGCGCGTGGAGCAGCCGAAGCGAAAGCACGGGAACATCCCGCTGTGACGGCGCCGTGGGCCGGGCGGCGGACGCCGCCCAGCCCACGACGATCGCCTAACGCGAGGTTGCCGAGGCCCTCGCGGCGCTGCGCAGGGCCAGGCCGCCACCGAGCGCGACCAGACCGCACAGCGCCAGCCCGCCGAGCAGCATGCCCGTGAACGGCAGCTGGCCGTCGGCGGGCGCATCGGCGGTTCCGTCCGCGTCGGCAGCCCCCGGGCCGGCCGCGCTAGCGACATCCGCGCCGCTCGCCTCAGCGCTGCCCGATGCGCTCTCGGCCAGCACGGCCCCGGTCACACCGACGGTGTAGCTCGACGCGAGATCGAGACCCGGACGGCTGCCGGTGCCGGTGCCGGTGCGCGACCCCGAACCTGTTTCGACACCCGAACCGGCTGCGGCGTCCGATCCGGTGTCGGCGGTCGATGGGACCACCACTGCCGCGCCTGGACAGCCGCCGGCCGGGGCCGGGATGATGTCGTCCTCATGGCCTCCGTGGCCGTGGAGGCCGTTGACGGAGATCGTGATCTCGACGAACGGGTTCGTCTCCGACCCGGTCGCATGGCAGATCGTGATCCACCCGTCGGGGCCGCCGCCGGGGTTGTCGCCACCAGCGCCCTGGTCGCCTCCGACACCGGTGTCGGGCGGTGCCTGCGGGGGCGCTGTGCCGGTGATCCCGGGAGGCCCGCCGTGCGGATTGGAGCCCGAGTTGCCCGGGGGCGTGGTCGGCGGGGCTTCGCCGGTCTGCGACGGGTGCGGCCCGCCACCCGCGTTCGAGGACGCGGGCGGGCCCTGCGGCGGAGCGGTGCCGGTGATCCCGGGAGGCCCGCCGTGCGGGTTGGAGCCCGAGTTGCCCGGGGGCGTCGCCGGAGGGCCCGGTGCCGGGGCCGCGGGCGGCTGGTTGGGATTGCCCTCCGGACCGGGCGGCCCGTTCTGCCCCGGGTCCGCCGACGCGCCGGGGGCGATCACGAGTGCCGCCGTCGCGAGCGTGAACGCTGCAACCGTCTTCATGCTCTCCTCCTAGTCCTGTCCGGCCGCTCCATGGCCCTATCCCCCATCCATGTGATTTCCGATACCTGCCTAACGCGCCAGACAGGTGGATGTCAGGCCCTATCCGATCGGATGAACGTCCAATTTCAATCGGCGGAGGCGACCGCGTCACCGATGCTCCCGCTCGGCTCGCATTCAGGCGCGGCGCGGATCAAGAAGCGGTGAGCGCCGCGGGCGGTCGGTATGCTGCCCCGCCCGTGGCGACTGAACCAGCCGAACCGACCGAGCCGACCGAGCCCGCGCCGAAGGGCGGCGGTGGCAACCGCGACCGCCTGATCTTCCTCGGCGCCCTCGCCGTTGCGGGGATCATCGCCCTCGTCGTGGTGCTCGCCACCGGCGGCGGCGACAACTCATCGTCGGCCACCGGGACGGACCAGAGCGCCGACACGTCCACGAAGCCGAAGGTCGAAGTGCCCGACGGGGCGCCCCCCACCACCTTGAAGACGGAGGACATCGTCGTCGGCGACGGCGCCGAGGCGAAGACCGGCGACACGGTCTCGATGCAGTACGTAGGCGTCAACTACGCGGACGGCAAGGAGTTCGACGCCTCCTGGGACCGCGGCCAGCCGTTCACCTTCCCGCTCGGCGGCGGCCAGGTGATCCCGGGCTGGGACCAGGGGATCGTCGGGATGAAGGTCGGCGGCCGTCGCGAGCTGATCATCCCTCCCGACCTCGGCTACGGGTCGCAGGGACAGCCGCCGACGATCAAGCCCAACGAGACGCTGGTCTTCGTCGTCGACCTGCTCGACGTCCAGCCCGCCGGCGCCACGCCCCAGCAGTAGCCACTAGGCGGCGGCGAGGGCGCGGGCGGGCTGCTCCCTATCGAGCGAGATCCGCTCGATCCACTCCGAGCTCATCTCCCGCAGCAGCAGCTCCGTGCGGGCCTCGCCGGCGACCCAGTGCGCGGTCGCCTCGGCGACCTGCTCGCCGGGGACGCGCGGGAACTGGGCCTGGAGCATGTGCACGGAGCGGTCGAAGACCTGCTCGAGCGCGTACAGGTGGTCGACCTCGCGGGCCAGCGAGCGGCGCAGGCCGATGATCGAACGGCGCAGGCGCCGGCCCCAGACCAGCCGCCGCCCCCGGTAGCCGGGGTCCAGCGCCCGCAGGGTGACGCCGACCGCGCAGCCGCCGCGATAGCCCGCGAACAGCCGGCCGGGCGTGATCACGTCGGCGCCCTCGAGGCCCTCGATCAGGGCGACGATGAAATCGTCCGGAAGCCGGCCGAGCACGCGGTGCAGTGCCTCGTTGCGCTCAGCGCGGAAGGATCGGTAGATGTGCCGAACCTGAAACCTGTCTGTGGCCCCCTTGGCCATCTCCCTACTTTTCGGTCGCCCGACTCCCCTCCTTGAGCGTACCGCGACCGCGACGGGCGGGTCGCGGCCGCCGGTAGTCTGCGGCGCCCGATGCCGACCAACGCCGCGCTGACCGAGCACCGCCGCTCACGGGCCTCCGAGGAGACGATCCGCGAGGTGGCTCAGACGCTGGCGCCGCTGGACCGCGAAGCCGGGTCCGAGGGCGAGCGCCAGGCCGCCGAGTGGCTGGCGGCGCGGCTGGAGCGGGCCGGCGCCCCGGCCCGGGTCGAGGAGGAGGAGTACCTCGACGGCTGGCCGGGCCTGCACGCTGCCCTGAGCGCCACCGGTGCCGCCTCGGGTCTGCTGGCGCTCAGCGGCCGGGCCCGCGCGGCGGCGATCGCAGGCGGGCTGGCGAGCGCGGCGCTGATCGTCGACGACGTTTCCAACGGCGCTCGCCCGGCGCGGCGGGCGCTGGGCGATCGCAAGAAGACCTGGAACGTGGTCGCCGAGCTCGGCGATCCCGAGGCCGCGCGCACCTTCGTGCTGATCGCCCACCACGACGCCGCCCACGGCGGGCGCGCGTTCGACCAGACGATGCAGAGCAGGCTCACCGATTGGTTCCCGGGGGTGATCGAGCGGGCCGACACCGCGATCCCGGTCTGGTGGGGCGTCGCCGCCGGCCCGGCGCTCGCGGCCCTCGGGGCCGCGACCCGCCGCCGCGGGATCGCCGCTCTCGGCACTGCGCTCTCGGCGATGAGCGCCGCGTCGTTTCGCGACATCGCCCGCAGTCCCGTCGTCCCCGGCGCCAACGACAACCTCAGCGGCGTCGCGGCGCTGGTCGCGCTCGCCGAGCTGCTCGCCGAACGCCCGGTCCCTGGCCTGCGGCTTATCCTCGCGTCCTGCGGCGCGGAGGAGGTCCTGCAGGGCGGCATCCACGCCTTCGCCCGCCGCCACCTGGCGCCGCTCGACCGCGACCGGACCTGGCTGCTCAACCTGGAGTCCGTCGGCTCGCCGCAGCTGGCGATGCTCGAAGGCGAGGGACCGTTCGTGATGGAGGACTACTTCGACCGCGGACTGCGCGACCTGGTCGCCGAGGTCGCCGTCCGCGAGGGGATCAGGATGCGCCGGGGGATGCGGGCCACGACCAGCACCGATTCGGTGGTCCCGAGCCGGATGGGGATCCCGACCGCGTGCCTGGTCTCGCTCAACCGCCACAAGGGAATCTCCAACTACCACTCCCCCGCCGACGTGCCCGAGAACCTCAGTTACCCGACGATCGGCGCCGCCGCCGACCTCACCGAGGCCGTCGTCCGCGAGTTCGCCACCGCCGCGTAACCGGCGCACGCGGGTGCCGCCCGGCGTAGCCTCAGCCACGAGAGGATGGGGGTTCGGGGCAGAACACCGCGGTTCCGGGTGCGCGCGCTCGCCGGCGCCGCGGCTCTGCTGACCGCGAGCCTCGCGCTCGCTTCCGCGCCGGCCTCGGGCGCCCCCGACACGCTCGGCAGGACGACGGTCGAGAGCCGCGTCCTTCCCAACCAGGATCCCGGCTTCCGCAATCTGCAGCTCGGGGCCGGCGAGGGCTACGTGGTCCGCGAGCAGCAGGTCGGCAGCGCCGAGGCGGGACGCGAGCAGCGCCGCCGCTCGCTGCTCTACCTCGGACAGGTGAGTGACTTCCAGCTCGCCGACGAGGAGTCGCCGGCGCGGGTCGAGTTCATCGACTACGGGCCCTTCGGCGCCGCCTGGCGCCCCTGGGAGGCGATCGAGCCGCAGATCGACGACGCGACGATCCGCCAGCTCGACGCCTTCGCGGCGCGCAGCCCGTTGGCCGCCGGCGACGGCTCGCACCGGGCCATGGACCTCGCCCTCGACACCGGCGACTCCGCCGACAGCCAGCAGCTCAACGAGACCGAGTGGGTGCGGACGCTGCTCGAGGGCGGAACCCTGAATCCGGGCAGCGGGATCGCGCCGGGGAGCTCGACCGACCCGTTCTGCGCCGGGGCGGCGCCGCTGATCGCCGACGCCGCAACGCCCGCCGACTACACGGGCGTTCAGGACTACAACGACTACGTCGAGGGCGCCACGCCCCAGTTCTACGATCCCAACGCTCCCGCCGCCGCGTTCGCGGGCTGGCCCAAGTACCCGGGCCTGATGGACCGCGCCCAGCAGCCGTTCGAGGCGGCCGGGCTCGACGTCCCCTCCTACGTCGCCTTCGGCAACCACGACGGGCTCGTGCAGGGCAACGCCGCTGCCAACGCGGGCTACGAGAGCGTCGCGACCGGCTGCGTGAAGCCGATGTCGCCGGCGGTGACCGACCCCGACACGTTCGGCACGGCGCTCGGGGCGCTCGACCCCTCCTACCTCCAGACCCTGTTGACCACCAACCCGTCGAGCGTCTCGCTGGTGCCTCCCGACCCGCGGCGCCAGTACGTGAGCAAGCAGCAGTACAAGGCCGTGTTCGAGGCCGGGACTCAGGCCGACGGGCACGGCTTCGGCCTGATCGACCCGGCCGAGGAACGGGCCTCGGCCGGCGCCGCCGGCTACTACTCCTGGAGCCCGCGGCCCGGGATCCGGATGATCTCGCTCGACACGCTCTCCGAGGCGGGCGTGATCGGGCCCTCGGCCGACGGCAACATCGACGATCCGCAGTTCAAGTGGCTGCGGGGCGAGCTCGAGCGGGCGACCGAGCGCGACGAGCTGGTGATCCTGTTCAGCCACCACGCGATCCCGAGCCTGACCGCCGACGTCCCGGACGAGTCGGCGCCGCCGTGCACGGGACCCGATGCGCACGGGCACGACGCCAACCCGGGCTGCGACGTCGACCCGCGCGACTCGCGGCCGATCCACCTCGGCGACGACGTCGAGCAGCTGCTGTTCAAGTACCCGCACGTGATCGCCTGGATCGCCGGGCACTCGCACGTCAACAGCATCGAGGCGCACGCCAACCCCGGCGGCCCCGGCGGCTTCTGGTCGATCCGGGTCGCGGCCGAGGCCGACTGGCCGCAGCAGTCGCGGCTGGTGGAGCTCTTCGACAACCGCGACGGCACCCTGTCGCTGTTCGGGACGATCCTCGACCACGCCAGCGACGCGGCGGCGGCGGCCCCCGGGGACGCCTCGGCGTTCAGCCCCGAGCAGCTGGCCTCGATCGGGCGCACGCTCGCCTACAACGACACGCAGACGGGCGCGCGCGCGTGCGATCCCGTCCCCTGCGGCGAGGGTGAGCCCCAGGATCGAAACGTGGAGCTGCTGGTCGCGGATCCGAGGCGCGACTCAGGCGGCGAGCCGCAGGTGGCCGGCCCGTGCGAGAACGCGATCGTCGGCACGCCGAAGCGCGACCGGCTTCGCGGTACCGCGAGCGGGGACCGGATCCGGGGTCGCGCCGGCAACGACCGGCTGCACGGCAAGGCCGGCGCCGACTGCCTTCAGGGCGGTCGGGGCAGCGACAAGATCGGGGGCGGCCAGGACCGCGACAAGATCGGCGGCGGCGGCGGGCGCGACCGGATCGTCTCCCGTGACGGTGAGCGGGACACGGTCAACTGCGGGCCCGGCCAGGATCGGGTAGTGGCGGACTCAGAAGACCGAGTCAGTAAAGGGTGCGAGAAGGTCAAGCGCCGCCGCTGACCCGGGGGTGCCCGACGTTAGGTACGTGTATGCGGTGGTTTCGTCGGGCGCCCCATCAGAGCGAGATGGTTGGGGCGTCTACCCCCGCCTCCAGGACGGCAAGGGCGATGCCGAGGTCCTGGATCGCGAGCCCGGTGGAGTCGAAGAGCGTGATCTCCTCGTCATTGCCGCGCCCGGCCGCCCGGCCCAGCAGGACATCGCCGATCTCCGTCACCTGCTCACGCGCGACCACCCCCGCGGCGACCGCGCCGGAGAGCTCTCCGCCCTTCGACGCCTGCTCCCAGTCGTCGCAGAAGAGGCTGCAGCGCCGCAGCGCGGCGAGCTCGACCTCGGCCTTGCCGTGCGCGTCGGCGCCGAGCACGGCGAGGTGCTGGCCCGCCCGCAGGTCGCCGCCGTCGATCACCGTCGCCGCCGCCGGGGTCACGGTGACGACGACGTCGGCGGAGACGGCCCGCTCATGTTCGCCGGTGCTCCAGCCGAGCTCCTCCGCGAGCGCCTGGGCGGCCTCGGGCCGCGGGTCATGGCAGACGCCCGGCCCGTAGCCGGCGGCCGCCAGGCAGCGCGCCGCCCAGGCCCCGTTGACGCCACAGCCGATCAGGCCGACGGTGCCGGCGTCGTCGCGCGCCAGGGCCCGGGCCGAGACCGCCGCCGCGGCGCCGGTGCGCAGCGACGTGATCGCGGCGCAATCCATGATCGCCACCAGCTCGCCGGTCTCTGCGCTGGAGACGAGCAGCGCCCCGGTGACCACGGGCAGCCCGCGCTGGGGGTTGTGGGGGAACGAGGTGACCCACTTGAGTGCCGCGTAGCCGTCGCCGCGGGCCGGCATCGCGCGGAAGTCGCCGGCGGGCGGCGCGTCGACGTAGACCTTCGCCGGCATCACCCAGTCGCCGGCCGCGTGGCGCTCGAAGGCGCCGCGCACGCGCTCGATCGCCTCGCCCGGCGAGACCGCCGCCATCACCGCCGCGCCGTCGAAGACCGGGATCTCACTCATCGCGCGACGATCGTAGAGTCCAGGCCGTGAGCGCGAACGGAAACCGCAAGCCGCCCCGGCCGCGGATCGAGCTGGTCACACCCGCTGCCTCCGCCGGCGAAGCCGCGGCGATCGTCGCAGCGCTGGAGCAGTTCCTCGCCGACACGGCGCCCGTCGCGACGGCCGCACCGATCCAGAATCCATGGCAGCGGGCGGCGCTCGAGGAGGGGATCGCCGCGCGGCAGGTGAGCGGAGCGGCATGGGGGCACGCGCCGCGATAGAACCCCTCCACCGGCCGCTCAAGCGCCGGCACCCCCAAGGAGGAGGAACCGTGGCCGTAGTCAAGATCATCGAGCTGGTCGGCAGCTCGAAGACGTCGACCGACGACGCCGCCAAGCAGGCGCTGACCCAGGCGCAGTCGTCGCTGCGAAACATCCGGGCCGTCGACATCGTCTCGACCGGGATCAGGGGCGAGAGCCTCGACGAGTATCGCGCCCACGTCCGGGTCGCGTTCCTGATCGAGGACACCGACATCGACTGAGCGCAACTCCGAACGCGACACGTGGTTCGCGTGGTGTGAGGACGGTTCGCGATCTCTCGGTCGTCGGGCTGGCGGTGGCCGCCTTCCTGACGGCGACGACCTCCGCCGCCGCCGCGGCGGGTGAGCCCGACCCGCAATTCTCGAAGGACGGCAAGGCGATCGTCGGCTTTCCCCACCACATCGTCAAGAACCGGGCGCTGACCGCCCTCGGGACCGGCAATGCGCCGGTGGTTGCGACCAGCATCCGCCGGACGCCGGACGACGACCCCTCCACCGTGGGCGATCGCTACCGCGATGTAGCCGTCGCGCGGCTGCGGGCCGACGGCACCTACGACCGCCGATTCTCGAGGGACGGTCGCGCCGTGATCCGCATCCCCGGCACCGACCAGTACGCGGCCGACGTCGCGGTGCAGCCGGACGGCAAGCCGGTGGTGGTCGCGACGAACGACGGGAGCCTCCTGGTGACGCGGATGACCCGGGACGGATCGCTCGATCGCGCGTTCTCCGGCGACGGGCTCGCCGAGGTCGCGTTCACAGCCGCCGGCGGGATCGCTGGGGTTGACATCGCGCCGGATGGATCGGTGATCGTCGCCGGCAAGATCCAGGTGCCGCGAGGCGGCGCGAGCGACGCCGATTTCGCGATCGCGAAGCTGACGCCGAGCGGATCGCTCGATCCGAGCTTCTCCGCCGACGGGATCGCGACCGTCGACCTCGCCTCCGATGAAGCCGCCTCGCACAGCCGCGACGAGGCTCGAGCCGTGGTCGTGCAACCGGACGGCCGGATCATCGTGGGCGGGTTCACGTATCCCGGCGATTTCCCCTACGGCCAGACGGAGTTCGCCCTCGTGCGCCTGTCCGCAACGGGGCAGCTCGATCCGACGTTCGCCGGCGACGGGACGGTCACCGGAGATTTCGTCACGGAGGGTGGGATCCTGGACCTGGCGCTGGATGCCCAGGGACGCCTGCTTGCGGTCGGAGACGCGCACAACCCGATCGTGGCGCGCTACGACCCGGACGGCGACCTCGACGCCGCCTTCGCGGGCGACGGCACCGCGTCCATTCCGTTCGGCGATCGCGACTACGCGTTCGGGATCACCGCCCAGCCCGGCGGCAAGCCGGCGCTCGCCGGGGTCGAGCGCGGCCGCGACGGGGGCGACTTCGCGATCATGCGCCTGACCGGGGCCGGGACACCGGATCTGTCGTTCGCCGTGAATGGCCTGTTCTCGCTCGACCTGCTGAGGCGGTCGCAGGAGCACGGCGGCGTGCCCGGCGGGTTCGACCTGGCGTCGTCGATCGCCGTCGATGCGCACGGGAGGCTCGTGGCCGGCGGGACCGCCGGAGGCGACAGGGCGGCCGTGGTCCGCCTGCTGGCCGGTCGCTGACCTAAATACCCGAATCCCAATCGGGATTTGTGTAATATGGCTTGCCCATGGAGCCGACCGCCGCCCCGCAGGCGACAGCAGCCGAGCGGATCTCCGCCGAGCACAAGCTCGACGTCGACCACTCCAAGCCGCAGAAGGGCAAGGGCAAGCTCGGCTCGCTGACCAACCCCGAGGTCTACGAGAACGTCCCCGGGCACCTGATCCCGGCGATCGAGCGCGAGTTCGACGACTTCGACACCGAGGCCGGCAGCTTCCTGCGCGGCGAGCAGACCGAGGCGCAGTTCATCGGCTTCCGGCTCAAGCAGGGCGTCTACGGCCAGCGCCAGCCGGACGTGCAGATGATCCGAGTGAAGCTGCCGATGGGCGGCGTCACCCCGGACCAGATGGACGCCTTCGCCTCGGTGATCGAGAAGTACGCGCCCCTCAACAAGGGCCACGTCACCACCCGCCAGAACATCCAGATCCATCACGTCCCGCTGCCCGACGCGGCGAAGCTGATCCGCGAGCTCTCCGACTCGGGCCTCTCCTCCCGCGAGGGCTGCGGCAACACGGTCCGCAACGTCACCGGCGACCCCTGGGCCGGCGTCAGCGAGGGCGAGCTCTTCGACATCACCCCCTACGCCTCCGCCTACGTGCGCTACTTCGTCCGCCATCCGACGACGCAGCTGATGCCGCGCAAGGTGAAGACCGCGTTCACGGCCACCGACGAGGACGTCGCGATCACCGGCATCCACGACATCGGCTTCATCCCGCGCGAACGCGACGGCGTCCGCGGGGTCGAGATCCGGGTCGGCGGCGGTACTTCGATCATGCCGCGCGTCGCGCCGACACTCTACGACTTCGTCGAGCTCGAGAACGGCGACTACCTGAAGATCTCCGAGGCCGTCTTCCGGATCTTCGACCGCCAGGAATGGCTGCGCGTCAACCGCGCCCGCGCCCGGATCAAGGTCCTGATCGACAAGATCGGGATCGACGCCTTCCGCGAGATGGTGGAAGAAGAGCTGGCGGGAGACTGGGTCGCCGAGCGCGACTTCTCGATCGACCATCTCGTCTACGGAATCGACGAGGAGGCCAACGCGCCGGGGCCGCCCGCCGCCGCCGCGAGCCCGAACGGGGACCGCAGCGAGTTCGATCGCTTTCAGCAGGCGAACGTCAGGCCGCAACGCCAGGCCGGCTTCAACACGGTGCAGGTCAAGATCACGCGCGGCGACCTGACCCCGGATCAACTCCGCGGTCTCGCCGAGATCATGCGCGAGTACACGGGGGGTTCGGCTCGGACGACCGTGCACCAGAACTTCGTCCTGCGCTGGGTTCGCGACGAGGCCCTCTACGACGTGTGGCAGCGACTCGGCGAGCTCGGCCTCAACGACGCCGGCGCCGATCAGATCGCCGACGTCGTCTCCTGCCCCGGCACCGACAGCTGCAAGCTCGGGATCACCAGCTCGATGGGCCTCAACCGCGCGCTCCAGGAGCGGATCGAGGAGATGCAGATCACCGACCCGCTGACCAGGCGCGTCCACATCAAGATGTCCGGCTGCCCGAACGGCTGCAGCCAGCACCACATCGCCAACATCGGCTTCTACGGCGCCTCGCTGAAGGTCGGCGGGCGGACGATGCCGGCCTACATCCCCCACCTGGGCGGCAACTACGAGGGCGGCGAGGTCATCTACGGCCACCGGCTGAAGGCGCGGCTGCCCGCCAAGCGCGTCCCCGACGCGGTCGAGCGCTGGCTGCGCCTCTACGAGGCCGAGCGCGACGGCGAGGAGGCCTTCAACGACTTCGTCGAGCGGGTCGGCACCGAGCGCTTCGAGGCCGAGGTCAAGGAGCTGACGCTGCCGGCGGAGTTCAGCCTGGAGACGATGAACCAGTTCATCGACTGGAACCGCTCCGAGCCCTACGCGGTCGAGCGCGGCGAAGGCGAGTGCGCGGTATGAGCGGCACCGTCCTCCCCACCCCAACGCCGACCGTGAACGGAAACGGCAACGGCCACGGCGTTCCGATCGAGGTCGCCGCCGAGGTCGAGCGGATGACCGCAGAGGAGGCGATCGCCTGGGCCGTCGACCGCTTTCACCCAGATCTGCGGTTCGCGGTCTCGTTCCAGAAGACGAGCTCGGTGATGGTCGACATGGTGCACCGGATCGCGCCGGAGGCACGGTTCTTCTTCGTGGACACCGAGCTGCTGTTCCCGGAGACCTACGAAACGCGCGACGCGCTCACCGAGCGCTATGGGATCGAGTTCGAGCGGATCGCCAACGGGTCGAAGCCCTGGTCCCTCGACCGCGACGGCTGCTGCGCGGATCACAAGGTCGAGCTGATGCACAAGGCCCTCGACGAGGTGAACTGCTGGGTATCGGGAATTCGCCGGGTCGACTCGAAGACCCGCGCCGACGCCCCGAAGTTCGGCTGGGACGAGCGGTTCGGGCTCTGGAAGCTCAACCCGCTGGCCGACTGGGATGAAAAGCAGGTGTGGAGCTACATCAAGGAGCACCACATCCCGTACAACCCGCTTCACGACCAGGGCTACCCGTCGATCGGCTGCATGCCCTGCACGACGGTCGCACTGAATGGCGGGGGCGAGCGTGCGGGCCGCTGGGCAGGGACCGACCGCACCGAGTGCGGCATCCACGGGTAGCTCCGGCGCTCACCGGCGTTCTTGCCTGACTCGCTCAAGATTGGCGCCGAGTCGCTACCCTCGACCGGCTGAAAAGACTGAAGGAGAACCAAGAACGTGCCTGAGACAACCGCCCCCACGGCCTTGACGCTGCAGCTGAGCTCGCGCCAGGCCTCTGACTTCGAGCTGCTCGCCAACGGCGGGTTCGCTCCGCTGACCGGCTTCCTCGGCTCGGCGGACTGGAAGTCCGTCTGTGACGACATGAAGCTCACCTCCGGCGAGATCTGGTCGATCCCGATCACGCTCGCGACCGAGCTCGAGTGCGAGGTCGGCGACGTCGTCGAGCTCAGCGCCCCGAACGGCAAGGCGCTCGGTCGCCTGACCGTCGAGGAGATCTACGAGAAGGACGTCGAGCACGAGGCCGAGAGGGTCTACCGCACGACCGACGAGGATCATCCCGGCGTCGCGGCGATCCGCGCCGAGGGCAATCGCTGCCTCGCCGGCCCGATCGAGGCCGACGCGCTGCCCGACCACGAGGAAGCGTTCATGAAGCGCTACCAGACGGCGGCCGAGGCGAAGCAGTCGTTCGCCGACCGCGGCTGGAAGCGAATCGTCGCCTTCCAGACCCGCAACCCGATTCACCGCGCCCACGAGTACCTCACCAAGGCGGCGCTCGAGATCTGCGACGGCCTCTACATCCATCCGCTGATCGGCGAGACCAAGAAGGGCGACATCCCCGCTGACGTGCGCATGAAGTGCTACGAGGTCCTGATGGACAACTACTACCACGCGGACCACGTGATGCTGGGGGTCAACCCGGGCAAGATGCATTACGCCGGCCCGCGCGAGGCCGTGCTCCACGCGATCATCCGCCGCAACTACGGCTGCACGCACTTCATCGTCGGCCGCGATCACGCGGGCGTGGGCGACTACTACGGCACCTACGACGCGCAGCGGATCTTCGACGACATCGACATCGATGCCCTCGGGATCACGCCGCTGTTCTTCGAGCACACCTTCTGGTGCAACGACTGCGAGGGCATGGGCTCGGCCAAGACCTGTCCCCATCCCCAGGAGTCGCACCTGTTCCTGTCGGGCACCAAGGTGCGCGAGATGCTCGAGGCCGGCGAGAAGCCGCCCCACGAGTTCAGCCGCGACGAGGTCGCCGAGATCCTGATCGACGCTTACAAGGAGGGCATCTGATGTCAGACGAAAAAGGCTTCTGCCTCTGGTTCACCGGGCTCTCCGGCTCGGGCAAGTCCACCATCACGACGCATCTGGTCAAGGAGATGCGCAAGCGCGGCTCGAAGCTCGAGGTGCTCGACGGCGACGTCGTGCGCGAGAACCTGTCCAAGGGCCTCGGCTTCTCGAAGGAGGACCGCGACACCAACATTCGCCGGATCGCCTTCGTCGCCAACCTGCTCTCGCGCAATGAGGTGCCGGTGATCACCGCCGCGATCTCGCCCTACCAGGACATCCGCGACGAGGCGCGCCAGATGATGGGCGAGCGCTTCGTCGAGGCCTATGTCAAGGCCTCGGTGGAGACCTGCGAGGAGCGCGACGTCAAGGGCCTGTACGCGAAGGCCCGCTCGGGCGAGATCAAGGAGTTCACCGGCGTCTCGGACCCCTACGAGGTCCCCGAGAGCCCTGAGCTCGTGATCGACACCGAGTCGCAGACTCCGGAGGAGTCGGCGCAGCAGATCCTCTCGTACCTCGAGGAGCGCGCCTTCATCCCCGCCGCCGTAGCGGCCTAGCGCGATAGCGCAACCGGAACCCTTCACCCGCACCTACCGGGTCGCGATGGCGGCCTGCGCGCCGTACGCGGCCTGGTGGGGGCGGATGCAGGTCGACGGGCTCGAGCTGCTGCCGCGCTCGGGCCCCGTGCTGCTGGCCGGCAACCACGACAGCCAGATGGACCCGGTGGCGATCGGGGTCGCCGCGCGCGGGCACCGCCAGGTGCGAGCGCTGGCGAAATCGACGCTCTGGGACTCGAGGGCGCTGGCGCCGATCCTCACCGGCATGGGCCAGATCCCGATCGAGCGCGGGAAGGGCGACCGCGGGGCGCTCGGCCGGGCGATCGAGGCGCTCGGCGACGGCGCCTGCATCGGCATCTTCCCCGAGGGCACCCGCTCGCTCGGCCGCGAGCTGCGCGCCCGCAGCGGGATCGGCCACCTTGCGGCCGCGGTGCCCGAGGCGAAGATCGTCCTCGTCGCCGCCGCCGGGACCACCGACTACGCGCGCTTCCCGAAGCGCCCCCGGGTCCGGATCCGCTTCAGCCTTCCGGCCGAGGGCGACCACCGCCCCGGCGAGGACCCGACCGCGTTCTCGGCCCGCCTGCTGGCCCAGATCCGCGCCGAGGTGCCGGTGGTGGCCTCGGGCCGCTAGCCACAACGCAGCAGCGGTGAGCTTGACTTTCGCCCCCCTGGCGAGGAGGGTGGGACAGGTCGGAGACCGTGGCCCCCAGAGGAAGGACCCTCATGCCCGCCAGTCCGCGCCCGTCCCGCCGTCTGATTGCGCCCACGATCGGACTCGCGGCCGGCCTGATCTGGCTGATCGGCCCCGGGGCCGGCTCGGCGCTCGCCAGCGGTGGGCCTCCCGCCTGCCATGACATGTCCTACACGGTGGCGAACAACGCCACGCTTGCTCTACCGATCAGCGACACGTGCAGCGATCCCGAGGGCGACCCAGTCTCCGTGGCGCTGCCTCCCGATTCCTTCCCTACACACGGCACATTGAGTCAGGACTGCTGCGGCGGTGGCTTCTACCACCCGAACAACCTGACCTATACCGGCCCCGACAGCTTCAAATACCACGCCATCACCAACATCGACGGCCAAACCTCGAACCAGATCACGATCTCGATCACGATCACCGGGTCTCCGCCTGCGCCGCCGGTGTGCTTCCCGCCGTTCCCGACGCAGGCCTTCGAGGGCCAGGCGACCTCGGTCACGCTGCCGTGCTTCCAGGGGTTCCCGGGTGGGCCGACGAACGGCCTCAGCGTGATCGTGCTCTCCCAGCCCGGTCAGCCCGGTCGGACCGATCACGGAACGGTCACATTCCCCGGCACCGGAACCACCGGTACGTACACCGCCGACGACGAGTACGTCGGACCCGACAGCTTGCAAGCCAAGGTCACGAACGGCACGGTCGAGTCATCACCCGTGACGATTCCGATCAACGTCGTCGACTTCCCGGAGGGCAATCAGCCGCCGACCTGCCCGGACACCAGTGTGTTCGTCGAGACCGGCTCCTCGATCCGGCTCAACGGCAACTGCGTCGACCCTGATGGCGACCACATCAGCTACGCGCCCGGAAACCCGTTCACGGTTAACGGCGACTGGAGCGACCCTCAAAACGGCGACAGCGTCCTGTTCACGCCGGCGCTCAACTTCACCGGTCTCGCCGAGCTCAACTACACCGTTCAGGACCCCTACCACGCCCCGGTGCAGTTCAACGTCCCGATCCACGTCCTTCCGGTCGGGACACCGTGTTGCGAGACCGCTCCGGAAGCGACCCCGGCGGAGCCGTACGCGGCCTCGGTGACCAGTCCCGTTCCCGGCGGGATCTACATCGACACGCGCCCAGCGAGCCTCCTGGTGACGCCGCCCGGGTTCACCATCCTCGACCAGGAGTACGACATTCACACCCCCGATGCTGTCGACCCCAACAACCCGCTGGTCTTCGTGTTCAAGCTCGACGGCGCCGAGCTCGCGGCGCAGCACGTCGCACCAGCCGACGTGCGGATGTTCCGCAACGGCACGCAGGTGCACCCGTCCTGTCCGCCCGTCGGCTCGCGCACCGGCGATTGGTGGCCGTGCGAGCAGTCGCGCCTGGATCACGACGGCGACCTCTGGATCACGGTGCTGACGATGCACGGGAGCACCTGGAACGTCGGGGCTCCCGCGGACTCCGACAGTGATGGGGTCGGTGACGGCAGCGACAACTGCCCACACGTAGCGAATCCGGGCCAGGCCGACCTCGACCACGACGGGCTCGGTGACGCCTGCGACAGCGATGTCGACGGCGACGGGGTCGCCAACGGCACCGACAACTGCGCCACCGTCGCGAACGCGAACCAGGCGGACGTCGATCAGGACCATCTCGGGACCGTCTGCGACACGAAGGAGGTGCCGACCACCAAGGACGACTGCAAGGGCAACGGCTGGCACAACTTCAACGGCATCTACACGTTCGCCAACCAGGGCGACTGCGTCAGTTTCGTCGCCACTGGCGGCAAGAACAAGCCGAAGGGGCGGCGCAAGCACCCGCACCACTGAGGGTTAGGATGCCGCGGATGGCGGGGCGAATTCGCGAGCTGAAACGGACGGGGCCGGCGATCGCCGCGCTCGCCGCGACGCTGGCGCTGGTCGCCGCACCGGCCGAGGCGAAGCCGAAGGTCTCGGTGCTCGGATGGACCACCCAGGCCGGCTCGAGCTCTCCGCAGGTCAAGAACAAGGAGACGATCGAGCAGTGCTTCGACAGCGGCCTCGGTCAGCGGAACCTGTACGTCGTCGTCCGCGGCAAGGGGATCGCCAAGGGCACGAAGGTCGGGATCGGCGTCTGGGGCGGCCCGCCGAGCGCCGGTTTCTCGGAGGAGCCCTCGGACGCCGACGTCAAGAAGGGCGCCTTCAAGTGGCCGTCCAACAACTCCTACACGACCAGCTACGGCTACAGCTTCGCCACCGGCCCGTTCGGGCCGACCAACATCGACGGGGAATGGAACGCGAAGGTCCTGGTCAAGGGCAAGCAGGCGGCCAAGGGCCAGGTCACCGTCGCCTGCGCCTGAGGCGGACGGGACCGCTCAGGGCTTGACGGGCACCCGCGGCTCGCCGAGGCCGTAGGTGTCGTAGGCGCCCCAGCGGCTGAACGTCTTGTGCGTCGGGCCGTGGAAGTCCGAGGAGGCGGTCGGGACGAGGCCGAACTCCTCGCAGAGCTCGAGACAGTGCTTGGTCTGCTCGGCCGTGTGCGGCGGGTAGAAGGTCTCGATCCCGTCGAGGCCGACGTCGCGCACCAGGCTCTCAACCAGATCTCGCACCTGTCCGGGGTCCTGGACGTCCCAATAGGGATGGGCGACGACGGCGGCGCCGCCGGCCTCGTGGATCAGGTCCACGGCCTGGTCGGCGGTCGGCCACGTGCGGGAGACGAAGGCCTTCGCCCCCGGGACCAGGTACTCCTCGAAGAACGGCCCCAGGTCGGGGCCGGCGCCGGCGGCCTTGGCGATGTGGGGCCGGCCGATCGCATCGGCGGCGCCGGCCTTCGCGACGGCGTCCTCGAAGGTGACCTCGACACCGTGCGAGTTGAGCCTGGCGATGATCTCCTTGGCCCGGTCGACGCGCTCCTGCTGCGCTTTGGCGCAGGCCGGGGCGATCTTCTCCAGGTCGACCCAGTAGCCGCAGACGTGGAGGTCCTCGGAATACTTGTGGACGCAGGACATCTCCAGCGCCGGCACGTTCTCGATCCCGAGCTCGGCGGCGACCCGGCTCGCCTCCTCGACCCCGGCGATCCCGTCGTGGTCGGTCAGCGACATCACGGTGATCCCGGCCTCGGCCGCCGAGCGGGCGACGTCGCCGGGCTCGAGCTGGCCGTCGGAGACGGTCGAGTGGCTCTGCAGGTCGATCACGAGCGCCGCAGGTTAGCGCCTGAAAGACATTCTTGACTCGAATTGCGACAATTGCCCGGTGAGGATCTCAGCGAAAGCCGACTACGCGGTCCGCGCCGCGCTCGAGCTGGCCGCCCACCACGACGGCGATCCGGTCAAGGGCGAGCGCCTCGCCGAGGCGCAGGGGATTCCGCTGCAGTTCCTCGAGCACATCCTGCTGGAGCTCAAGCACGCCCGCCTGATCCAGGCGCGGCGCGGGGCCAAGGGCGGCTACTGGCTCGCCCGCGACCCGGCGGAGATCACGATCGCAGACGTGATCCGCGCGGTCGAGGGGCCGCTGGCGAACATCCACGAGCACGCGCCCGAGGAGCTCCATTACGGCGGCCCGGCGGAGCGGCTTCGCGACGTCTGGGTCGCGGTTCGCGCGGCGCTGCGATCGGTGCTCGAGAGCGCCACCCTGGCCGAGGTTGCCCGCGGCGACCTGCCGTGGCGGATCGAAGCGGTGCTGAACGATCCCGAGGCCTGGCTGAAACGCTGACTGTTACCCTGTCGCGGTCCTTTTAGGACCTAGTCGGTCCACAAAGGTCATGAGTTCCAACGGGTCTCACGTCCCCCTGCCCGCATGGATCCACTGTTCCACATCTTCGGTATCGGCATCGACCCGACGATCATGGTCTTCGGGTTCGGCATCGGCCTGCTCGTCGGCATGACCGGGATGGGCGGCGCCTCGCTGATGACGCCGCTGTTGATCCTGATCTTCGGGATCCAGCCGGTGACCGCGATCGGCACCGACATCTTCTACGCCGCGATCACGAAGACGGTCGGGGGCTACAAGCACCTGAAGCTCGGCACCGTGCACAAGGGCCTCGCCTTCTGGCTCGCGGTCGGCAGCGTGCCGTCGGCGATCGCCGGCGTCTGGGTGATCGAGCTGCTCCAGAGCCGCTACGGCGACGACCTCGACACGGTCGTGCTGGGGATGCTCGGCGGCACCCTGGTCGTCGTCGGCGTCGCCACCATGCTGCGCTCGCTCTTCCTCGGCGGCGTGATCCAGGAGCGCTCGGCGATGCACCTCTACCGGCGCCACATCATCGCCGCGGTGATCACCGGCGCGACCACCGGGTTCGTGATCGGGCTGACCTCCGCCGGCAGCGGCACCCTGATCGCGATCGCGCTGATCGCGATCTTCCGGCTCACCCCGCGGCGGGTGGTCGGCACCGACGTCTTCCACGCCGCGATCCTGCTCTGGGCGGCCGGAATCGCCCACTGGATCGGCGGCAACATCGACTTCGCGCTCGCCGGCACGATCCTCGTGGGCTCGATCCCCGGCGTGATCGTCGGCACCAACCTGTCGGTCAAGGCGCCGCAGAAGTTCCTCCGCTACGCGCTCGCCGTCGTCCTGATGGCCTCCGGTACGACGCTGATCGTGAAGAACTACACGCCGGGGATCGTGATCCCGGCGATCGGCGTCGCCAGCATCATGGTCGGGCTGCTGTTCATGGCCCAGGTGTTCTCCCGCAGCCGTGCCGCCCGCACCGCGGCCGGCGCCTCGGCCTGAGCGCACGCCCGCCGAGGCGCCGCGGCCCCTAGATTTCGCCCATGTTCGTTTTCGCCACCGCGGTCACCGACCCCGACGTCTTCGAGCGCGCCGCCGGTGCCGGGGTCCGGCGGCTGCGGGAGGTAGAGCCGGATTCCGAGCTGATCGTGTTCGCCAGCGTCGGCTCGATCTTTCGCAACTACAACCTGATCCTCGACCAGGTCAAGGACCGCGACGACGTCGAGGCCCTCGTCCTCATCCATCAGGACGCCGAGATCCACGATCCCGAGTTCCTGACCAAGGTCCGCAACGCGCTCGCCGACCCGGACGTTGCGATCGTCGGCTGCGCCGGCGCCGTCGACGTCCGCAACATCGCCTGGTGGGAGGGCTCGATCACCTGGGCCTCGTTCACGCACCGCTACGAGGAGCTCGGCGGTGGCGAGATCCCGGCCTTCTCCTGGAGGACGGACGCGCTGCCCCCGTACGCCCGGCTCGGCGAGGTCGACTCGATCGACGGTTTCGTGATGGCGATGTCGCCTTGGGCGATGCGTGAGCTGCGCTTCGACGAGTCGCTGGGCAAGATCCACGGCTACGACTTCGACATCTGCATGCAGGCGCGCTCGGCCGGCAAGAAGGTCGTCACCGCGGACCTGCAGGTCGTCCACCATCACTCGCTGACCCTGATCGAGGACGTCGAGAGCTGGATCACCGCGTACATGCGGGTGGCCGAGAAGTGGGACGCCAAGCTGCCCCACAACGGCTCCCGCGACGACGACTGGGAGTTCCGCGCTCGCCGCGCCGAGGCCGAGGCCTCGGCCGCGCGGCTGATGGGCGGGGTCCAGGAGCTGCTCCGCGTCGCCCACTGGCAGGAGCTCGAGCGGATGCGGACCAGCCTCAGCTGGCGGATGACCGCGCCGTTGCGACGGCTGGGAACGCGAATCCGCAGCCGCAACGGCCCTTAGTCCGCCGGCTGGCGATCGAGTAGCGTTGCGCCCCGTTTGCGAACGAACGATGGCCAGGTCCGATCATTCGCCATCTCGCAGGGGGTGCGCATCCGGCTCGCGCGGCTGTGGAGCCTGCTGACGCTGCCGTCGACCGCGTTCTATCTCTGCATCAACCCGCGACTCCATCCCGCCTACGGGCTGACCTGGGGCAAGCGATTCGGGCTCGCGTGGCGGATGTGGCGAACGACGCGCGGGGTCTGGACCGGTACCTCGTACAAGGCCCACCTGGCGATGGCGATCAAGCTGCTGGAGGTCCCACCGGACGTGGAGGGGGTGGTGGTCGAGTGCGGCTGCTACATGGGCGGCTCGACCGCGAACCTGTCGCTGGCGTGCGCGCTGGCCGGGCGCGAGCTGATCGTCTACGACTCGTTCGAGGGCCTGCCGTCGCCGCGCGGCAACGACCGCTTCGCCCGCGCCATACAGACCGGCGGTCTCGACGCCGACCTCGAGACCGTGACCGAAAACGTCCGCCGGCACGGAGAGATCGGTGTCTGCACGTTTCGCAAGGGCTGGTTCAGCGACACCTTGGCCGACCACGACGAGCCGATCGTCCTGGCGTTCCTCGACGTCGACTACCAGTCCAGCCTCGACGACTGCGTCCGGAACCTGTGGCCGCACCTGGTCGAGCGGGGATACATGTTCACGGACGAGTACATCTTCACCGAGTTCTGCGCCCTCTTCTGGTCAGAGCGCTACTGGCGAGAGAACTTCGAGACCACGCCGCCGGGGTTGATCGGCTCGGGCACCGGAATCGGCGTCGGCCAGTACTACGTCGGGCCGGCGAACGAATGGAACTGGGCGCACGATCCATCGAGCGTCGCCTACACGCGCAAGGATCTCTCGGGCTATTGGGACTACGACGCCGACGCGGCGCCTTTGCCCGAAGAGCGCGAGCAGGCCGGCGGGCCGTTCTAGAACTAGATTTCGCCCATGTTCGTTTTCGCCACCGCGGTCACCGGCTGAGCCGTGGACGCCCTGCCGTCGCGCCGGCGGGTCCTGATCCTCGGCGCGACCGGGATGCTCGGACACCGCCTCTGGTCTCACTGCGCGGAGCGCTTCGAGGCGACGGCCACGGTGCGGCAGGACTCGATCCCGGCCGCCGCCGAGTCGATCCTCGATCCGCAGCGGACGATCACCGGACTTGGGGTCGGCGACCCGGCCGGCCTCGACGCGACGATCCGCGACTCCGCGCCCGACGTGGTCGTCAACTGCGTCGGCCTCGTCAAGCAACGCCCCGAGGCCGCCGACCCGGTCGCCCTCGTAGCCGCCAACTCGCTGTTTCCCCATCAGGTCGAGGAGGCCTGCGGGCGCCACGGCGCCCGCCTGATCCAGATCTCAACCGACTGCGTGTTCTCCGGCGAGCGCGGTAATTACGCCGAGTCCGACCGGCCCGACCCCGCCGACCTGTACGGCCGCTCGAAGCTGGCCGGCGAGCCCGAGGGCGAGACGACGCTCACCCTGCGCACCTCGATGCTCGGGCGCGAGCTCGAGCGCGCCAGCGGCCTGCTCGAATGGGTGCTTTCGGCGACCGGGACGATCTCCGGCTTTCCCAACGCGATCTTCACCGGACCGACCACGCCCGTGCTCTGCCGGCTGATCGGCGACCTGATCGAGGCGGACCCCGGCCTGCACGGAACCTGGCACGTCGGAGCGGCGCCGATCGCCAAGCTGGAGCTGCTGCGGATGATTCGGGATCGGTTCGGACTCGAGATCGAGATCGAGCCCGACCCGAGCGTGCGGATCGACCGTAGCCTCGACTCGTCGCGCCTGCGCGAGCGAGTCGGGTGGAATCCCCCCGAGTGGGAGGAGATGATCGCCGAGTTGGCGGAGGAGGAGAGCGATGCTGAGCGGTAAGCGGGTCGTGGTCACCGGTGGAACCGGATCGCTCGGCCGCGCCCTGGTCACGCGGCTGCTCGAGGGCGACGTCGGCCTGCCGGAGCACGTCGTCGTCTTCTCGCGCAGCGAGGCGCTCCAGCACGAGATGCGGCTCTCGTTCCTGCACCAGCGGGTGGCGACCGATGAGATCGTCTACGACGAGGAGCGCCACCGCCGGCTGGTCTTCCGGATCGGCGACATCCGCGACTTCGCCGCCGTCGCGGCCGTGCTCGAGAACGCCGATCTGGTCTTCCACGCGGCGGCGATGAAGCAGGTCCCGACCTGCGAGTACCACCCTGTCGAGGCCGTGAACACGAACGTGCTCGGCGCGCGCAACATCGTTCGCGCGATCCGCGAGCACTCGCTGGCGATCGAGACCGTGGTCGGGATCTCGACCGACAAGGCCTGCAAGCCGGTCAACGTGATGGGGATGTCGAAGGCGCTGCAGGAGCGGATCCTGCTCGAGGGCGGCCTGCAGTGCCCGGGGACGCGGTTCGTCGTCGCGCGGTACGGCAACGTGATCGCCTCGCGCGGGTCGGTCGTCCCCCTGTTCGAAGAGCAGCTCGAGCACGGCGGGCCGCTGACCGTGACGACCCCGGAGATGACCCGCTTCCTGCTCAGCCTCGACCAGGCCGTGGACACGGTCTTCGAGGCGGTCCGCTCCGGGCGCCAGGGAGAGACCTACGTCCCCCGGCTGCCCGCGGTCCGCATCGACGACCTCGCCCGGTCGATGATCGGCTCCCGCGACGTCGCGGTCGAGTACGTCGGGGTTCGCCCCGGGGAGAAGATCCACGAGGTCCTGGTCTCGGAGGAGGAGGCGTCGCGCACCTACGAGCGCGGTGACCACCTCGCGATCGCCCCGATCCTGCCCGAGCTGCGATCCGAGCAGCCGGAGGGCGAGCCGTTCTCCGGTCGCGAGTACAGCTCCGCGGACGAGGTCCGGTCCCCGGATGCGATCCCGGGGTTGTCGCCGGCCTGATGAAGATCGCGATCGTCCTCGGGACACGGCCCGAGATCATCCGGCTGAGCCGGGTGATCGAGCGCCTCGACGGCCTCTGCGAGCTGACGCTGATCCACACCGGTCAGAACTTCGAGCATCGCCTCAGCGACGTCTTCTTCGACGAGCTGGGCGTCCGCGCCCCCGACCGCCACCTCGGGATCGAGGGCGGCGGCTTCGCCGCCCGGGTCGGGGCGATCCTGGCGGCGACCGGAGAGCTGTTCGCCGAGCAGCGGCCGGACCGGCTGTTGCTGCTCGGGGACACCGACAGTGCGATGTCCGCCTACGTGGCCAAGCGGATGGGGATCCCCGTCCTTCACATGGAGGCCGGCAACCGCTGCTTCGACGACCGCGTCCCGGAGGAGGTCAACCGCCGGATCATCGACCAGGCGAGCGACGTCCTGCTCCCCTACACCGAGCGCAGTCGCGACAACCTGCTGCGGGAGGGCTTTCACCCGCGCCGGGTGCAGACGATCGGCAACCCGATCAAGGAAGTGCTCGAGACCCACGCCGGAGCGATCGGGGCCTCGACCGCGCTCGACGAGCTCGGCCTCGCGGCCGGCGAGTACCTGCTGCTGACCGCGCACCGCCAGGAGACGGTCGACGTCGACGAGCGGCTGCGGTCGCTCATCGAGGGGGTCGGCGCGGCCGCCCGCGACCTCGATCTGCCGGTCGTCTTCAGCGTCCACCCCCGGACCCGCGAGCGCCTCGGGCGGCTCGGGATCTCCGACCCGGCGCTGCGGCTGTGCGAGCCGTTCGGATACTTCGACTTCGTCGCCCTCGAGCGCGGCGCACGCTGCGTGATCACCGACAGCGGCACGGTCCAGGAGGAGTGCTGCATCCTGCGGGTCCCGGCGGTCACCGCGCGCGACAGCACCGAGCGGCCGGAGACCGTCGAATGCGGGAGCAACCTGATCGCCGGCGTCGCGGACGGGATCGGGCGCTGCGTGAGGGCGGCGGTGGAGCTCCCGACCGACTGGCGGATCCCGCCCGAGTACGAGGTCACGGACGTCAGCGCGGTGGTCGCGCGGATTGCCTGCGGGCAGCTGCCGGCGTGACCGAGAGCCTCGACCCGGGCAAGGAGGCCCGCGCCGCGCACAACATCCCGATCGTCCCGAGCTTCGACGGCTATCGCGCGGTCGCGATCTTCCTCATCGTCGCCTTCCACGTCTGCCTCTTCAGCGGCGTCGCCGGGGCGGTTGGCGACTCGTGGCGGGGCGTGGCGATCTTCGGCCTCCTGCCGCGGGTGCCGCTGACGATGCTGTTCGTGGTCAGCGGCTTCGTCCTCTTCCTCCCGACCGCCGCCCGCGGCGGGCGCTTCGGCAGCGTCGGCGACTACGCGCTTCGCCGGGCGGCCCGGATCCTGCCCGCGTACTGGCTCAGCCTCGCCGTCGCGATCGTCCTGCTCGCGGTCCTCTCGCTGCCGATCGGGGTGCCGAGCGTCGGCGAGGCCCTCCTCCACGCGACCATGCTGCAGACCCCGGCGACCCTGTTCGACGGCGACTTCGCGCTCGGGTTCGGGATCGTCCCCTCGGTCTGGACGCTCTCGGTCGAGACGGTCTTCTACATCGCCCTGCCGCTGGTCGCGGGCGCCTGGTACCGGCGGCCGTTCGTCGGCCTCGCCCTAGCCGCCGCGCTGCTGGTCGTCTGGCGGCTGTTCGCGCTCCACATCGGCGACCTCGGTGCCGGCGACGCAGCCCGGGAGCGCTGGGACGTCTTCTACGCGAGCCAGTTCCCGAGCTGGGGGCTGAGCTTCGCCGCCGGCATGACCGGCGCCTGGCTCTACGTGCGGCTGCGCGAGACCGTCCCGGTGCCGGTGCTGAGCCGCCGAGCCCCGGCGGTGGCGGCGGTGGCGGCGATCGCGGCGGCGGTCGTGGTGATCTTCGCCGGCCACGAGGCGGTCAACGACCCCAACGTCCTGGCGGGGCTGTTCGCGCGCCAGTCGCTCGCCGTCGCGCTCTGCCTGCCGCTGACCGTCGCCACGGCGATGGTCGCCGTCGCCCTCAGCCCCCCGCGCGCCCAGGCCGTGTTCGCCAACCGGCCGCTGCGATCGCTGGGCGACATCTCCTACGGCGTCTATCTGATCCACCTCGCGGTGATCGCTGTGATCGTCAGCGAGCTCTCGCTGCCGCGGACCGGCTCGGTCGGGGCGTTCGCCGCCTGGCTGGCGATCGTCGTCCCCGTGTCGCTCGGGTACGCATACCTCTCGGCGACGCTGCTCGAGCGACCGCTGCGCCGCTGGGCCAGGCGGGCCCGCCCCGGGCGGGTGTCGGTCGCGCCGCCCGATCCGAACCTGCCCGCGGTCTCGATCGTGATCCCGACCTTCAACCGCGAGACCTGGCTCGCCGGGGCGCTCGACAGCGTCCTCGAGCAGGACTACGCGAACCTCGAGGCCGTCGTCGTCGACGACGGGTCGAGCGACGCCACGCCGGCGCTCCTGCGCGGCTACGCGCACCGCTGGCCCGAGCATCGCTTCCGCTTCATCCGCCAGCAGAACGCGGGCCAGGCGACGGCGATCAACCGCGGCAATCGCGAGGCCCGCGGCGAGATCCTCGGCTACCTGTCCGACGACGACGAGCTGCTGCCGGGGGCGGTCAGCCGGCTGGCGGGTGAGCTGATCGCGAACCCCGCGGCCGCCGTGGCCTACCCGGGCTATCGCGAGATCGACGGCGAGGGCAGGGTCGAGGACACGATCAGGCCGATCGAGTACCGGCCGCTCGAGGCCCTGCGCCTGCACGACACGGTGATCGGCCCGGGCGGGCTGGCGCGCCGGTTCGCGATCGAGCGGGCGGGCGGCTGGGATCCTGGGCTGCGCTGGCTCGGCGACCTGATCCTATGGATGCGCGTCGGCCTCGCCGGCCCGGCGATCCGGGTGCCGGAACCGCTGGCCCTCTGGCGCCGCCACCCCGATTCGGCCACGGTCCGGTTGTCGAGCGAGCACGCGCGCGAGCACCTGCGCTGCGCCGAGATCGGTGCCGGCCTCGAGGGGATCGGCCCGCTCACAGTCGCCGACCGGGCCGAGGCGCTGCGCAACGCCTGCGTCTTCGCCGCCCTGTTCGGGGGCGGCGGCGGCTGGCCCGGCGATCGATTCGTCGCCTTCGACCTGCATCGCCGGCGGATCTCGGCCGCGACCTCGAAGCTCGGGCCGGACGGAGAGATCGACTGGGGCGAGGCCGAGCGCGCGACGGAGCTGTATCGCGAGCTGGTCGCGCTCGTCGCCCCGGCGTCGGCGACAGCGGGGGCGGGCGGGCTCGAGCTCGCGCGGGCCAAGCTGGCCGAGGTCGGGGCGCTGCCGGGAGGCGACGCAGACCCGATCGACGACGCGGGCCGGCTCGGGACGGCCCTGCTGGAAGCGGCGTTTGCCTGCGGGGCCGAGATCGACCGCGCCCGGGCGAGATTCGTGATCTGCGACCGCAGCCGAGCGCGGATCGACGACGACGAGCTCGACGAGCTCAACCGGCTCGGCTTCGGCGCCTCGGCGGACGAGCTGGCCGCCGCCGCCGCCCGCCGGCGCTAGCCCAGGGTCTCGCGGATCTGATCGCGGGTGAAGGCCGGGCTGCCGCGCCCGGCGACCCGCGAGATCCCCTCGGCGATTCCCAGGGCACGGGAGTCGGCGAGGACGCGCAGCAGGTGCTCGCGCGGCTCGTTCGCGGCCTCGAGGTCGTCGAGCAGCTTCGTGATCCGGTAGCGCTCGGTCATCTGCCGGACCCGGTTCGCCTCCAGCCGCTCGAGGACCGGATTTCGGTCCCACGGCGCCAGCAGGGCGGCCACCTCGCCCGCCCAGGGCGCATCGCGGTGCCACATGAACCCGATCCCGAAGAACGCCGGGACGGAGGCGAAGACGAGCTCCTCGCGAGCGCCTGCGAAGTCCTCGATCGCGGTCAGGATCCCGTTGCGGGGCCCGCCCTCGTGTGTGGCGACGCAGGCGAACGGCATCCCTCCGGCGACCGGTTCGGGCTCGCCGGGGAGCAGGAAGACGTGCTCGACGAAGGGCTGGCGGTGCTCGGCGGGGATCCGCTCGGGCGCGTAATAGGCGTCGCGGCGGGCGAGCGGCCAGCCGATGTCGTGGAGGACGAGCAGCGGCAGCGAGGCGAGGCCGGCGCGCGCCTCGATCAGCCGCAGCTCCTCGCTGAGCGTGAAGTAGTTGTGGTCGCCGTCGAGGATCACGGCGTCGACCTCGAGCTCGCCGAGCGCCTCGACGCTGGTGCGCTCGATCAGCTCGAGATCCGGGCGCTCGGCGGCGAGCTCGACCAGCGCCGGCTCGGGAGTCGGATCGATCGCGACAACTCGGGCGCCGCGGGTCGCGGCCCAGTCGAGCAGCTCGCGGGTCGACTTGCCGTGAAAGGCGCCGACCTCGGCCACGGAACGCGCTCCGGCCGCGTCCAGGCACCCGAACAGCACCTCGGCCAGATTGACGATCGAGGCGGCGTTCTCGTCGGGATCGCTCGGGAAGTGGCTCATCTGAGCTCGTCGACGGCTGCCGCCGAGCGAGCGAAAGTCTACGGACGCGGTAGGGTCTTCGGCCGCCATGCAGGTGGTCGATCGGGAATCCGTGATGCGTGACGTCCGGGCCCGCCATCCCCGGTTCGGCGCCGCCGTGATCGCCGACGCCAGGGTGACGGCGCAACACCGCGGGGAGCGGGCGGAGTTTCGCTCGAAGCTCGACGCCATCGGCCAGGCGCTGCGCCTGATGTGGCAGAGCGATGCCTTCCTGGCCCAGGCGCTGTACCGGGCGAAGGCGCGGATGCAGGCGCTCGGCGTTCCGATCGCGCCGCGGATCGCCCATCGCCTCGCGATCGCGATCGGCCAGGTGACGATCGGCGACCCGGTGGTGATCGCGCCGGGCCTCTACATCCTCCACGGGCAGGTCGTGATCGACGGGATCACCGTGATCGGCAGCGGGGTGACGATCGCGCCCTTCGTGACCATCGGCCTGCACCAGGGCGACTTCGTCGGGCCTGTCGTCGGGGACGGCGTCAGCATCGGCACCGGCGCAAAGGTGATCGGCCGGCTGCGGGTCGGGGACGGCGCCAGGATCGGCGCCAACGCGGTCGTGATCGGCGACGTCGCGCCAGGCGCGACCGCGCTCGGAGTGCACGGAGGCTGAGGCGGCGCGCTGATAGCGTTTCCGCGGATGTTCTTCCGTTCGCGCAGGGGCTCGACGGCCGTCGCCGAGCCCGGCACAGAGGCGCTCTTCGCCGAGATCGAGGAGCTCTCAGAGCGCAACCGCGCGTTGCGCGACGCCGGCCTCGAGCGCCGGATCCGCGCCCTGCGCCACGAGGCGGGGGCGATCCTCGCGGGCAGCGACGCCGGCGATCCGGACTTCCCCGCGCCCGCCTACGACCAGCTCACCGGCGACTCCGGGATTCCCGAGGTGACCGCCGACGAACTCACGCCCGAGCTCCTGCGGGCGGGGATCCTCGGCCGCGGCGCGGTGCTCGTTCGCGGGGTGATGGACCGCGAGCGGGCGACCGGCTTCGCCGCCGAGATCGAGACCGCGCTGCAGGCGCGGACCTCGCTCGCCGGCGGCGGCGGCGCGGTCGAGGGCTACTACGAGGAGTTCGACCCGGGCCCGCCCGTCGATCTGGCGATGGCCCGCGAGTGGATCGGCGACGGCGGCATGTGGGCCGCGGACTCGCCGAAGCTGATGTTCGAGATGTTCGAGGCGTTCGAGCGCTGCGGCCTGCGGGACGTGATCCACGGCTACCTGAACGAGATCCCGGCGATCTCGATCGAGAAATGCACGCTGCGCCGGGTGATGCCCGACAGCGACTCGGCATGGCACCAGGACGGCGCCTTCCTCGGCCGCGTCCGGGCGCTGAACGTCTGGCTCTCGCTCTCGCGCTGCGGCGACGAGGCCCCCGGCCTCGACGTCGTCCCGAAGCGCCTCGAGGAGATCGTCCCGACCGGGACCGAGGGCGCGATCTTCAATTGGTCGGTCTCGCCGCAGCTGATCGACGGGGTGACGAGCGGGGCCGGCGTCGTGCGGCCGATCTTCGAGCCCGGCGACGCGCTTCTGTTCGACGAGATGAACCTGCACTCAACCGCCGCTGATCCCTCGATGCCGAACCCGCGCTACGCAATCGAGAGCTGGTTCTTCGGCCTCTCCGGATTCCCAGCTGAATACGTACCGATCGCCTACTAGGAGGCCTGCCCAATGGACTTCGACCTCAGCCCGCGAGTCATCGAGCTGCGCGACCGGATTCGCGCCTTCATGGACGAACACGTCTACCCGAACGAGGCGGCGGCGCTGCGGGCGCTGGACGCCGAGGTCACCGTGGAGTCGGGCCTCGCCTACCCGGAGATCCTGGTCGAGATGCGCGAGCGGGCGAAGGCCGAGGGGCTGTGGAACCTGTTCATGCCCGACGACGAGCACGGCGCCGGGCTCACCAACTGGGAGTACGGCGTCCTCTGCGAGGAGATGGGCCGCAGCCCGGCCGTGGCACCGATGGCGTTCAACTGCTCAGCTCCCGACACCGGCAACAGCGAGATCCTCGCCGAGCACGGGACGCCGGAGCAGAAGGAGCGCTGGCTGGCGCCCCTGCTCGAGGGCGAGATCCGCTCCTGCTTCTCGATGACCGAGCCCGAGGTCGCGGGCTCGGACCCGCGCACGCTGCAGACTCGCGCCGAGCTCGAGGGCGACGAGTGGGTGATCAACGGCCACAAGTGGTTCACCTCGGGCGCCGTCGGCGCCTCGCTGGCGATCGCGATGGTCGTCACCGATCCCGACGCCCATCCGTACGCGCGCGCCTCGATGATCCTGGTCCCCACCGACAACCCCGGCTTCAACCTGGTCCGCCCCGTGCCGGTGATGGGCCACGACGGCGGCCCGGGCCACTGCGAGATCCTCTACGAGGACTGCCGCGTGCCCGAGGCGAACCTGCTCGGCCCGCGCCAGGCCGGGTTCGTGATCGCCCAGGACCGGCTCGGGCCGGGGCGCATCCACCACTGCATGCGCGCGATCGGCAGCTGCGAGCGGGCGATCGAGATGATGTGCCAGCGCGCCAACACGCGCGAGGCATTCGGCTCGAAGCTGTCCGAGAAGCAGTTCATCCAGGACTTCATCGCCAAGTCGCGGATGGAGACCGAGCAGGCTCGGCTGCTGACCCTGATGGCCGCCTGGAAGATGGACACGTACGGCAAGAAGGAGGCTCGGCGCGAGATCTCGATGATCAAGGTCGTCGCCGCCAACGTGGTCATGGACGTGCTCGACCGCGCGATCCAGGTGCACGGCTCGCTGGGCATGTCCGACGACACGCCGCTCGCCGGCATGTGGCGCTTCTCGCGGATGCTCAAGGTCGCCGACGGCCCCGACGAGGTCCACAAGATGGTCATCGCCCGCCGCGAGCTGAACCGCTGGGCGAAGCCCGACGAGGGCGCCAACGGCGCCGGCGCCGCCGAGTCCCGGCCCGCCGCGGTCGAGGCCTAGTCGCTTCCGTACCCGTTCGCTTCGAGGATCGCCTTCACGCCGCGGTTGACCAGAGCCCGCGCCAGCGTCGCCGGCGCCAGGCCGTAGATCCGCGCGGCCTGGTCGAGGTGCTGCCCCTCTCCGGACCCCAGTTTCACGTTGACCTGACGTAGCCGCTTCTCAGGAGCCGCGGGCGCGCCCACTTCTCCGACTTCCCCGCCGGGGAGGTCCACGGCCGGGACGGGCGAGCCCCTCGGCAACGGCTCGTACAGGGTCTGGAGCCGATTCTGCTCGTTGATGTAGGCCCGGAAGGACTCGTACCCGAGCCGGCGCCAGAACGGCTCGCTCGCGGCCGCATCGGCATCGCCCTTGTCGTCCGCGCCAGAGTACCCGGGAGTACCCGGCGGGTACCCCGGGGTACTTTGCCCGTCCTCGATAGTGGCTTCCTCGTCCTCTGCCCGACCCATTGTGCTGCAGCCTTACCCGACCGGACGCAGCGATCTTGCGCGGATAGTGCCGGAACCGTTCCCCGTTTATTGCGATCGGTTCACGGCTTCGGAGGCGGCCTCGACCAGCTTCTCGACGTTGCGGGCGAAGGGGCTCGAGCCCGCGTCCTCGACGTCGCCGTACTGGCCTGCCGCGTAACGCGCGTAGACGCCCTCGAGGATGATCGCCAGCTTCCAGAGGCCGAGGGCGACGTAGAAATCGATCTCGCCGAGGTCGCGCCCGGAGCGCTCTGCGTAGCGCTCGCGGACCTGGGCGCGGTCCGGGAAGCCGGGGGCCATCGTCGCCGGGCGCATCAGCGGCACCAGCTCGTCGCCCTCCTCGCCCCAGTACACGAGCAGCAGGCCGATGTCGGCGAGCGGATCGCCGAGCGTGCACAGCTCCCAGTCGACGACCGCCGCGACCTCGCCCGCGGGCGAGAGGATCATGTTGTCGAGCCGGTAGTCGCCGTGGACGATCGTCGCCGGGCCCTGCTCGGGGATGCGTGCGACGAGCCGGTCGTGGACCTCCTCGACGAGCGGCAGCTCACGCGTGTGCTGCTTTTCCCACTGGCCCTGCCAGCGGTGCAGCTGGCGGGCGACGTAGTCCTCCTTCTTCGCCAGCTCGCCGAGCCCCACAGCGTCCGGCTCGACCGCATGGATCGCGATCAGCGTGTCGACGACCCGCTCGCCGATCGCCCGCCGTTCGGCCTCCTCGGGGAAGGGACCGATGTCGTCGATCGAGCGCAGGATCGGCCCATCGACCCAGCCCATGACGTAGAACGGGTCCTCGCCCTCCTCGGAGAGCCCGACGATCGGCGGCACCGGGACGTCCGTCCGCTGCAGCGCCGAGATGATCCGGTGCTCGCGCCCCATGTCGTGCGCCGAGGCGAGCCGGGACCCGAGCGGCGGCCGGCGCAGCGCCCAGCGGCGCCCGCCAGCGTCGGAGACCGCATAGGTCAGGTTCGAGCGCCCGCCCGCGATCCGCTCGAAGCGCAGCGGCAACTCGACCTCGCCGGCGTTGGCCTCGAACCAGGCCTCCACCCGGGGAACGTCGATTCCGTCGTCGGCTTTGTCGTCAGTAGCCTGCTCGGCCATGGCGGAGAAGCCTATTGCTCTCGTCGTCGATTTCGGCGGCGTGCTGACGACCAGCATCTGGCCGGCGTTCGCCGCCTTCTGCGAGACCGAGGGCCTGGCGCCGGAGAGGGTGCGCGAGCTGTTTCGCGGCGACGCCGAGGCGCTCGGCCTGTTGCGGGGGCTGGAGACCGGCGAGCTCGAGGACGCGGAGTTCGAGGCGCGCTTCGGCGCCCTGCTCGGCGTCGCCGAGCCCGACGGCCTGATCACCCGGATGTTCGCCGACCTGCGGCCCGAGGAGGCGATGATCGAGGCCGTCGAGGCGGCGAAGGCGGCGGGGCTGAAGACCGGGCTGATCTCCAACTCCTGGGGGCTGGGGATCTACGACCGCGCCCCGATCGACCTCTTCGACGTCGCCGTGATCTCCGGCGAGGTGGGCCTGCACAAGCCCCAGCCGGAGATCTACCTGCTCGCCTGCGAGCGGCTCGGGGTCGAGCCCGCGCGGGCGGTCTTCGTCGATGACCTGCGCGAGAACTGCGACGGCGCCGAGGCCGTGGGAATGACCGCGCTCCTGCACCGCGACCCGGCGGAGACGGTGGCGAAGCTCGAGCAGCTGCTCGAGGTCGAGCTCAGCAGCGTCCCCCGCTGAGGCCGAGACCGACCTCGATCGTGCCCGGGGCCGCGACTTCGACCACTGTCTTGCCGTCGTCCTCCTCGACGCAGGCGTCGCCGTCGGTCACCCGCCAGTAGCGCGACCAGTTGACCGAGGTCGGATAGCGGCCCGCCGCGGGGGCGTCGAGGGTGAAGCCGTCGGGGCCCGCGGCCTCGACGCCGAGCCCCTGAAGGCCGAAGCCCTGCGAGCCTTCGACCCGGTACAGGCGCCAGTCCGGCGAGCTCCAGACCTCGTCCAGGTAGTCGAGCCCGGAGTCGATCAGCGCCACCTCGTCCTCGGCCAGGTAGTCGCGGCGCGCATCCGGGACGGCGACGTAGCTGACCGCGTGGTCGCGCAGCCAGGCCCGGTAGGCCTCCGGCGTCAGCGAGCCGTCGGTGAAGAGGTCGAAGTCGTCGGATTCGAGCTGGCGCAGCCAGCCACGGGCGATCGGGTACTCGCGGGCCACGTACGCGGCCTCCCAGCGGTTCTTGGTCGGCGGGACCTCGATCCGGAAGCTCTCGCCCGTGGCCGCCAGCCGGTCGAGCTCCCCGAGCAGCGGCTCGTAGAAGGAGAGCTCGGTCGACTCGTCGCCGGCCGCCTTGTGGACGTCGCGGACGGGGGCGACCATCTGCCAGTAGAGGAGCGGAATCGCGACCGCGAGCAGGACCCGCCCTCGCCCCGGCCACAGCACCAGCGCCAGCACGGGCCCGGCGAGCAGGGTCCCGAGCCTGGTCGCGTTTCCGCCGAGCGGGTTCTCGATCACGTACAACACCACGGCCAGCAGGCCGTAGAGGACCGCGCCGATCCGCAGCGCCCTGTGCTCGGCCGGGACGAGCCAGAGGAATGCGAACACCGCGAGGGGGATGGCGACGAAGGCGGAGAACTTGAACGGCTCGAATCCCCCGGTGGGGAAGGCGAGGTTGAGCGCCGCGATCGGCATCAGCGCCCCGGCGGCGAGCGCGACCCCGCGCCGGCGTTCGCCGGCGAGGGCGATCGCCGCGCCGGCGAGGGCGACGAACAGGCCGGCGACCGGACTCGCGAGGCTGGCGAGCAGCGCCAGCACGGCGGCGGCGCCGAGGCGCGAGGAGTCGGCGGCGAGCAGGGCGCCGAGCCCGAAGGGGACGGCGAGCAGGAAGGGGATGCGCCCGGTCACCAGCCAGATCGCGACCGCCGCCGCGAACCAAAGCGAGCCGAGCAGCGCCGCGTCGCCGAAGCGCCGGCGGGCGAGGAGCGCGAACAGGGCGGCGGCCGCGACGACCGCGAGCGCCCCGGTGAGGCGGGGCCCGAGCAGGGCCGCGACCGGCGGATAGAGAACGCTGTACGACGGCAGGTAGTGGCCCGAGTACCAGGCGTTGTTCCAGATCGCGAAGCCGTGGTCGGAGAAGAGGTCCGCCCTGAACGTCGCCGCCGCGAGATCCTCGCTCGACGGGGCCCAAACCAGGTAGGCGGCGGCGATCGCCGCCGCCAGCAGCGTGGCGGCGATCACGATGGAGCGGTGCGGGGGAGCCTGCAAGCGGCTTAGCCTTGCACGATGGCGCCGGCCACCATCGACCTCGGCGGGCAGCTCGATCGCGTCTGGAGCGCGATTGAGAGCTTCGCCGAGAACTTCGCCCGCATCGACCTCCCGTATCTCGGCGCCGCCCTGCTGCTCTCCCTCGGCCTGCAGCTCTGCCGGGCCCACGCCTGGTCGAACGCGGTGCGCGCGGCCTATCCGGGCGACGCGGTCTCCGAGCGTGGGGTCGTCGGCGCCTTCCTTGTCGGCTCGGGGCTGAACGGGATCCTGCCGGCCCGCGGCGGCGACGCGATCAAGATCGTGCTCGCCAAGCGCAGCGTCCGCGGTGCCGCATACCCGGCGATCATCTCCTCGTTCGCGGTTCTGGCCCCCTTCGACACCGCCATCGGCATCGTCGTCTTGATCTACGCGATCACCCAGGGTCTGCTGCCGGCGGCTCCGCGGCTGCCCGAGCTGCCCGCCTTCGACATCTCCTTCTGGGCCGCTCACCCCGAGCTGTTGCTGCTGACCGTCACGGTGGCGGCGATCGGCCTGATCGCCCTCGTCTCCGTGCTCTCGCGCCGGATCGAGTCCTTCTGGGAGAACCTCAAGCAGGGCGTGGCGATCTTCCGCGAGCCGCGCCGCTACCTGCGCCAGGTGCTCGCCTGGCAGGCGGCCGGCTGGCTGCTGCGCTTCGCCTCCTTCTGGCTCTTCCTCGACGCCTTCGGGATCGGTGGCTCGCTCGACAACGTGCTGCTGGTTATGTGCGTGCAGGCGATCACCGGAGCGCTGCCGTTCACGCCCGGCGGCGCCGGCGCCCAGCAGGCGCTGCTCGTCGTCGCCCTCGACGGTCCCCCCTACGCGGCGGTGCTCGCCTACTCGGTCGGCCAGCAGCTCGCGGTCACGGTCTGGTCGGTGGCCATCGCCTTCATCACCCTCGGCGTCGTCTTCCGCGCCTGGGATCTGCGCCGGCTGATCCGCGAGGGCCGCAGCGCCCGCGGCGACCCCGAGCCCGGGGCTACGCTGCCGAGATGACCCTGCACCCGCTCGCCGCGAAGTTCGCGTCGGTCGCCGACGCCTATGAGCGCGGGCGGCCGGAGTACGCGCCTGCGGTGGTCGGCGCGCTGGCGGCGGAGCTCGGCCTCGCCGGGGGTGCTCCGGTGCTCGACCTGGCGGCGGGGACCGGGAAGCTGACGCGGGCGCTGGTCGCGGGCGGGCTCGACGTGGTGGCGGTCGAGCCGCAGGCGGAGATGCGCGAGGCGCTGGCGGCCTCGATCGGCGCCGAGCGAGCGCGCGAGGGCGTGGCCGAGGCGATCCCGCTCGACGACGGGTCGGTCGACGCGGTCACCGTCGCCGATGGCTTCCACTGGTTCGACCAGGCGGCGGCGCTGGCGGAGATCCGGCGGGTCCTGTCGCCGGGCGGCGGGCTGGCGGTGCTGACGACGATTCCCGACTGGGGCGAGGCGTCGTGGGCGCACGAGCTCGGGACGCGGGTCGGGGAACTGCGACCCGCGCATCCCTACTTCGACGGGCCGCCGTGGCAGGAGGCGGTGGGCGCCGCCGGAGGGTGGACGAAGCCTCGCGAGGTTCGGGTCACGGCCTCCCAGCCCACCAGCCCGGATCGGATCGTCGCCTACGTCGCCTCGATGAGCTGGGTCGCGGCGCTGCCGGACGACCAGCGGGCCGAGTGGCTGGCCGAGGCCGCTGCGATCGTCGAGTCCGGTGGGACGCCGGCCGAGCTGCCGGTCCAGGTCATCGTCGGGCTGACGACGCTCGAGCGCTAGTCCTTCGCGTACTCCACGCGGATCTGGCGACCCTCGAGCTTGGTGCCGTCGAGGCGCTCGAGCGCGACCTTCGCGTGCTCGTCGGGCAGGTCGACGAACGAGAACCGCTCGAGCACACGGATATCGCCGATCTCCTCGGCCGGGATCACGGCGCCCTCGGTCAGCGCCCAGCGCAGGTTCTCCTCGCTGATCCCGCTGCGGGCGCCGCGGTTGACGAACAGCTTCACATGGCCGTTGTCCGGCTTGGCGGCCGGCTTGGAAGGCGTGCGCCGCGGCTTGTCCTCGGCGGAATGGTCGCGGCGACGCGGGCGCGGCGCGTGCTCGATCCGCTCCTCCGGCGGCTCCCACTCGCCGATCACGGTCTTCGCCTCGCGCTCGATCCGCGGGATCTCGTCGGCCTGCTTGTGGGTGACGAAGGTGATCGCCCGGCCGGTGCGGCCGACCCGGCCGGTGCGGCCGATCCGGTGCACGTAGATCTCTGTGTTGTTGGGCATGTCGTAATTGATCACGTGGGTCACGTGCTCGATGTCGAGTCCGCGCGCGGCGACGTCGGTGGCGACGAGCAGCGGCATCCCGCGCTCCTTGAACTGGATCATCACCCCGTCGCGCTGGCCCTGGCTCAAGTCGCCGTGCAGCGCCTTCACCCGCAGCCCGCGGTCGGCGAGCTCGCGATCGAGCTTCGCGGCGCCGATCTTGGTCCGGCAGAAGATGATCGCCTGCTCGGGCTCCTCGGCCTTCAGCACTTCGACCAGGCGGTCGGTCTTCTCGCGCGGCTCGACCGCGACGTAGGCCTGCTCGATCGCGTCGACGGTGAGCTGCTTCGGGGTCACGCTGATCGTCACCGGCTCGTACATGTACTGCTCGGCGAGCCGCGCGACGGGCGCCGGGATCGTGGCCGAGAAGAGGCCGGTCTGGCGCCCCGAAGGGCACATGCGGAGGATCTTCTCGACGTCCTCGATGAAGCCGAGGTCGAGCATCTCGTCCGCCTCGTCGAGGACTACGTAGCGGGCCGAGGTGAGAACCAGCGAGCGGCGCGAGATCAGGTCCATCATCCGGCCGACCGTGGCGACGACGACGTGGGCGCCGCGGCGCAGCCGCGACTGCTGGGTGGCGATCGGGGCGCCCCCGAAGACGGCGACGACGTCGATGTCGAGGTGCTCGGCGTAGGCGCGCAGCGCCTGGGTCACCTGGATGCAGAGCTCGCGGGTCGGCGTCAGCACGATCGCCTGGGTCTCCGGCGAGGACGGATCCAGGTACTGGAGCAGCGGCAGGCCGAAGGCGGCGGTCTTCCCGGTTCCGGTCTGCGCCTGGCCGATCACGTCGTGACCGGCGAGCAGCTCGGGGATCGCCTGCTCCTGGACCGCCGTCGGCTCGGTGTAGCCGAGCTCGTCCAGCGCGGTGAGAATTCCCTCGGAGAGCCCGAGTTCGCGGAAGGTCGCCATCAGAGAGAAGCTAGCGGGCGGGATCGAGCAGCAGCTTGCCGGTCGTACGGCGGCCGGCCAGGTCTTCGTGCGCCCGCCGCGCTTCCGAGAGCGGGTAGACCTCGCCGACCACGGCCTCGAGCTCGCCCGCGGCGACGGCGTCGAACAGGTCGGTCACGATCGCCGCGACCTCCTCGCGGTGGGGAAGCAGGTGGTAGATCCAGAAGCCGGTCACGGTTCGCGAGTGGCGCAGGAGATGTCCGGTCCGGACCTCGTTCTGCTCGCGGGAGGAGATCCCCACCACGACCATGCGGCCGAACGGCGCGAGGACGCGGAGCTCGGCGTCGAACGCCGGCCCGCCGCTCATCTGCAACACAACGTCGACCTGGTCGCCACCGTTGGCCGCGAGGATCGCCGCGCCGAGATCATCGGCGCCCGGGTCGACGGCCGCGCCGGCGCCGAGCCGCAGCGTCAGCTCCCGCTTGTCCTCATCCGAGGCGAGCGCGATCACCCGGGCGCCGGCGCCCTTGGCGAGCTGCACCGCAACCGTTCCGGTGCCCCCGGCCGCCGACTCGACGACGACGGTCTCGCCGGGCTGCACGCGGCCGCACCGGTGGACGGCCACGTGTGCCGTGAGTCCCTGGAGGAGGACGGCGGCGGCCTGCTCGTCGGACACCGCGTCGGGCACGTCGACAAGCGCGTCCGCGGGCACGGCGACCCGCTCGGCATAGCCGCCGGTTCGCAGGATCGCCGCCACCCTGCGGCCGTCGGCGGTGCGGCCCGCGATCTCCGCGCCCGGCGTCAGCGGGAGCTCCTGCTCCGCGACGTATTCGTTGCGTGACGCGTGGAGGTCGGCGAAGTTCACGCCCGCGCGGGCGACGTCGACGACCACCTCGCCGTCGCCGGGCTCCGGATCGGGGAGCTCGACCAGCCGCATCACCTCCGGCCCGCCGAACTCCTCGATCCGGATCGCCCTCACGGGCGCGGTGCGACCGTCAGCATCCGATCCGTGAACTCAGCGGGGTCCGGGGCGTTGCAGCCGCACGACGCGTAGCGCAGGTCGTACGTGTGCAGGCCCGGGCTGGTGTGGAACAGCTCCGGCCCGGGCGCCGAGGTGCTGCCGCAGGGACCCAGCCCGGCGTTGCCGGGCGTGCTCACGGTGAACGGAGGCGGCCCGATCCCAGCCGCCGAGAGCAACACGCCTGAGGGCGGGGAGACGCCGCCCGGGCCGCTGCAGAGGTCGTTGGGGTCCTGGTCGGGAACCTGGCCGCCGTCCTCGTACAGGGAGACCGCCCCGTCGACGGTCGTTATCTGCGCCCAGACCTCGATCAGGCCGGACTGCGGCACGTTCACGGTCACGCTCGGCCCACCGAGGTCGACGTACGTGTTCTCCTCGGTCGTTGTCACCGTCGGCGCATCGGTGTCGGTCTTGGCGCGCAGCGCGAGTAGCTCGGCGGCGTTCGCGTCCGCGCTCGCCTGCGCCTGGTCGGCGCTGTTCTGCGCCTGGTTGGCGCTCGACTGCGCCTGGTTGGCGCTGCCCTGGGCCGCATCGGCGGCGCTCTTCGCCTGGCCGGCGCTGCCCTGGGCCGCATCGGCGGCGCTCTTCGCCAGGTTGGCGCTGTTCTGCGCCGCGTCGGCGGCCGCCTGGGCGGTGCCGGCCAGCTGCTTCGCCGTGTCGGCGGTCGCCTGGGCGAGGTTGGCCGCGGTCAGCGCCTCGTTGGCGATCGCCTTCGCGCGCTTGGCGATCCGTTTCGCCGCCTTCGCAGTTCTCACCGGGAAGGTCGATTTGGCGACCAGGCTCTGCTTCTGGATCGATCCCAGCGTGGGTGTAATCGCGGCGAGCGCGAAGGTGAGCGCGAGGGCGGCGATCAAGTATCTGCGTTGCATTCCTTGCCTTCCGAGTCGGGGTCGCACGGATTCCCCTAGTCTGGCGCACCCGTGGGACTGACCGTCGTCGGCTCGATCGCGTTCGACAGCGTAAGCACCCCTTTCGGGGAGCGCGAGCGCATGCTCGGGGGCTCGGCGGTGCACTTCGCGCTCGCCGCCAGCTTCTTCACCGAGGTCCGCGTGGTCGGGCCCGTCGGCGACGATTTCGGCGACGGCGAGCTCGCCGTGCTCGCCGGGCGCAAGATCGACACCCAGGACATCGAGCGCGTGCCCGGCGGCAAGACGTTCTTCTGGCGCGGTCACTACGACCACGACATGAACGTCGCCCACACCGACGCCACGGAGCTCAACGTGTTCGCCGACTTCGAGCCGAAGCTCTCGGCCCAGTCGTGCGAGTCGCAGATGCTCTTCCTCGGCAACATCCAGCCCGATCTCCAGCGGCGCGTGCGCCGGCTGTCGTCGGCCAGCTTCGCGGCGCTCGACTCGATGAACCTCTGGATCGACACCGCCCGCGACTCGCTGCTGGCGGCGATCGCCGAGGTCGACTGCCTGCTGCTCAACGACGCCGAGCTGCGGATGCTGACCGGCGAGGCGAACCTCGTCCACGCCGCCCGGGCGGCGATGGAGATCGGCCCGACCGTGATCGTCGCCAAGCGCGGCGAGTACGGCGCTGTGCTGTTCACCGAGGAGGGCTCATTCGCGATCCCCGGCCTGCCGCTCGAGGACGTGCGCGACCCGACCGGCGCGGGCGACAGCTTCGCCGGCGGCTTCCTCGGCTACCTCGACGCCGTCCGGATCACCGGCGAGCACGACGACCGGGCGCTGCGCCAGGCGATGGCCTACGGGTCGGTGATGGCCTCCTTCAACGTCGAGGACTTCGGCACGACCCGCCTCGCCGGGCTCGCCCCGACCGAGATCGCCGAGCGGCTGGCCGAGTTCAAGCGGCTCACCCACTTCGAGGCCCAGGCGGCATGAAGCGCCCCCTCTGCGAGAATGAGGGTGAAACAGGATCGACCGAGGAGACGCGATGGCTTCAGAGCATGAGACTTCTTCGGACGGCGGCGGCGTCGCGACCGCCGACAGCCCCTCCGACACCCTGACGGTCACCGACAACCGGACCGGGACCAGCTACGACGTCGAGATCACCGACGGCACCGTGCGGGCGATGGACCTGCGCCAGATCAAGGTGACCGAGGACGAGTTCGGGATGATGTCCTACGACCCGGCGTTCCTGAACACGGCCTCGTGCCGGTCGTCGATCACCTACATCGACGGCGACGCGGGGATCCTCCAGCACCGTGGGATCCCGATCGAGCAGCTGTGCGAGAAGTCGGACTTCCAGGAGGTCGCGTTCATGCTCGTCTACGGCGAGCTCCCGACCCAGGCGCAGCTCGAGCGCTGGCGGTTCGACATCACCCACCACACGTTCTTCCACGAGGACATCAAGCAGTTCCTGCAGGGCTTCCGCTACGACGCCCACCCGATGGGGATGCTGCTCGCCGGGGTCGGCGCGCTATCGACCTTCTACCCCGACGCCAAGCACATCGACGATCCGGAGGAGCGCTACATGGCGGCGGTGAGGCTGATCGCCAAGGTGCCGACGCTGGCCGCGTTCGCCTACCGCCACAACATGGGCCTGCCCTACGTCTATCCCGACAACGACCTCTCCTACTCCGAGAACTTCCTCTCGATGATGTTCAAGAAGACGGAGCTCAAGTACGAGCCGGATCCGCGGCTGGCGAAGGCGCTAGACGTGCTCTTCATCCTCCATGCCGACCACGAGCAGAACTGCTCCACCAACGCGGTCCGCGCGGTCGGCTCCTCGCAGGTCGACCCCTATTCCGCGGTGGCCGCCGGGGTCGCCGCCCTCTACGGCCCGCTGCACGGCGGCGCCAACGAGGCGGTGCTGAAGATGCTGCGGCGGATCGAAACGGTCGACAACATTCCCGGCTTCCTCGAGGGCGTCAAGAACCGCGAGGAGAAGCTGATGGGCTTCGGCCATCGGGTCTACAAGAACTACGACCCGCGGGCGCGGATCATCAAGAAGCACGTGGAGGAGGTGCTCGAGGCGACCGAGTACAACCCGCTGATCGAGATCGCGACCGAGCTCGAAAAGCAGGCGCTCGACGACGAGTTCTTCACCTCGCGCAAGCTCTACCCCAACGTCGACTTCTACTCCGGGTTGATCTACGAGGCGCTGGAGCTGCCTGCCGAGATGTTCACGGTCATGTTCGCGATCCCGCGGACCGCGGGCTGGGTCGCCCAGTGGCTGGAGCTGGTCGACGACCCGGAGCAGAAGATCGCCCGTCCGCGGCAGATCTACACCGGCCACCGCGACGTCGACTACACCCCGATTGCCGACCGCGAGGGCCCGGAGAAGATCACCAACGAGACCCTGCGCCGGCCGATCCGCAAGCGCCGCGGCGCTTAGAAGCGCCTGGCCTACAAGCTGACGATCCGGCGCGGCTCGAACGTCGAGCGCGAGTCGTTCGACGACCTCGGCGAGGCGATCGAAGCGGCCGAGCGCCGGGCGCAGGTGGCGCGCCGCGACGGCGCCCTGCCGGCGCTCAACGCGCTGCGTGACTTCGAGCCGTCGGACCGCGTCTCCGCGCGCCTGGAGATCTCGAGCGGACGCTTCCTGCGCGGCCGCTCGGCCGGTGTCGACGTGATGGGTGACGGATCGATGGTCGCCTTCAGCGGCGGCGTCAGCCGGCAACCGCTCGAGACCCGCGGCCGCGAGACGGCGTTCGATGCGGTGAGGCGGGCGCTGGAGGCCTAATCTGGGGGCGATGGCCGAGGTGCAAGAGGAGGTCCCGAAGGGCAGCGAGGCGGTCGGCCGGCGGGTGCCGCTGCCGAGGGGCGCCAAGCCGCCGATCACCGTCCACGTCAACGGCGTCGCCCAGAAGCAGGGCGTCGACTACGAGCTCCGCGACGGCGAGCTCGTCTTCAACCGCCAGATCGTCAAGGAGAAGGTGGGCATGGGACGCTGGATGGCGATGTACCTGGGCCTGTTCGGGACCTACCGCAAGCACGACACGATCGACGTCGAGTACCGCCTCGACGGCGACGACCGCACCCATCTGGCCTCCGACCTCGCGGTCCTGCCGGAGAGCTGATGGCGAACGAGGAGGAGGTCCGAGGCGAGCTCGTCATGCGAGGCGGCGAGGACGGCCTCGTCGAGCGCTTGGCGAAGCGGACCGGGGCGAGCGCGAGGGCGTCGGCGGTGTTCGGTAAGCCGGTCAAGCGCGGCGAGGTGACGGTGATCCCCGTCGCCCGGGCAAGCTGGGCGTTCGGCGGCGGCAGCGGCGTCAGCCCCGAGGGCAGCGGCGGAGGAGGAGGCGGCGCCGGCCACGTCTCGCCGATCGGCTACATCGAGGTCCGCGACGGCGAGGCGGTGTTCAAGCCGATCCCGAATCGGCGAATGCTCGGGCTGGGCGTGGCCGCGCTCGGGATCGCCGCGGTCGCGGTCGCGCGCGCGATCAGCCGCGGCTGAGGAAGCGGTCGGTCAGGCGGGGACGGCGGCGGCCTCGCCGAGGCCGGTGAGCTCGGCGACGCGCTCGCGGTGCTGGCGCGCGGTGCCGAGCAGCTGGGCGCTGACCTTCGCGCGCTTGAGGAAGAAGTGGATGTCGTGCTCCCAGGTGAAGCCGATCCCGCCGAGCGTCTGGATCGCGTTGTGGGCAACGGAGGCGGCCGCGTCGGATGCGCGCGCCTTCGCCATCGACGCCGCGAGGGGCAGGCTCTCCGGCTGGGCGTCCGCGGCCCAGGCGGCGTAGTAGGTCAGCGAGCGCGCCTCCTCGACGTCCCAGAGCATGTCCGCCAGGCGGTGGGAGACCGCCTGGTAGGCGCCGATCGGGCGGTCGAACTGCTGGCGCTCCTTGGCGTACTCAACGGCCATGTCGAGCGCCCGCTGGGCGACGCCGACCAGCTCCGCCGCGAGCGCGACGACCGGGACGTCGTAGGCGGCCGCGACGTCGCCGGGCAACGGTTCGCCGCCGTCGGCTGAGGCACGGAAGTAGGCGCGGGTCGTGTCGATCAGGTCGAGGCGCTCCAGCGACGCGTCGCCGGCCTCAACCAGCCGGCCGCCGTCGGGCGGGGCGCTGAGGACGAGGATCGAAGCGCCGCTCGCGGCGCCGACGATCGGCTCCTCCTCCGCGGTGAACGCGGCCGCGCCACGCTGCTCGCCGGAGGCGATCCCGGGCAGCCAGCGGCTGCGCTGCTCATCGGAGCCGGCGGCCTCGATCACGGCCCCCGCGGCCGCGTTGGAGATCATCGGCGAGGGCGCGCAGGCGTAACCCAGCTCCTCCTGAACGATCACCAGCTCGACTGCCCCAAGTCCCTGGCCACCGTGCTCCTCGGCGATGGCGATCCCGGGCCATCCGAGGTCGCACATCTCCTTCCACAGGGCGTCGTCGTAGGGGCTGTCGGACTCGGCGAGCTCGCGCACCTTCTCCGGCTTGAAGCGGCTGGCAATGAACTCGTGCGCGGTCGATTTGATCTCGCGCTGCTCGTCGTTGAAGTCGAAATCCACTAAATACCTTCCCTTGCCAGGGGGGCAATGTTCGTTTCGCGCCTAAAGGCGCTCACTACCGTCATCTCAGCTTCGGGAGGCCGAGCACCCGCTCGGCGACGATGTTGCGGAGCACGTCGGAGGTGCCGCCCTCGATCGAGTTGGCGCGCGAGCGCAGGAAGCGGTAGGCCCAGAGGTTGTCCCTGGCCAGGGTCTCGGGGCCGCCGACCTCGAGCGCCAGCTCGGTCAGCGCCTGGTTGGTCGAGGACCACTGCAGCTTCGCGATCGAGCCCTCGGGGCCCGGGATCCCGACCTTCATCGTCGCGGTCAGGGACCGCAGGGCGCCGAGTCGCAGGCCCTCGATCCCGATCTTCAGCCGCGCGATCTTGTCGCGGACGATGGGGTCGTCGGCCAGGCCCCGTTCGCGGGCCAGCTCGATCAGCTCGTCGAGCGAGTTCGAGAGCCCGAGCGCGGCCGAGGCGCCGAGCCCGGCGCGCTCGTTCATCAGCGTCGTGATCGCGACCATCCACCCGTTGCCGACCCCGCCGACGACGTTCTCGTCGGGGACGTAGGCGTTCTCGATGAACAGCTCGTTGAACTCCGACTCGCCGGTGATCTGGCGCAGCGGCCGGACCTCGACCTCGTCCTGCTCCATATCCATCAGGAAGTAGGTGAGCCCCTTGTGCTTGGGCACGTCGGGGTCGGTGCGGGCGACGAGCATGCACCACTTCGCCTCGTGGGCGAACGTGGTCCAGACCTTCTGGCCGGTGATCCGGAAGCCGCCGTTGTCGGGCACGGCCTTCGTCTTCAGCGAGGCGAGGTCGGAGCCGGACTCGGGCTCGGAGAAGCCCTGGCACCAGATCTCCTCGGCGGAGAGGATCGGCTCCAGGAAGCGCTCCTTCTGTTCCTCAGTGCCGTGCGCGATCACGACCGGGCCGCCCATCACCAGGCCGAGCACGTTCGCCGGTCGCGGAGCCTTCGCTCGCGCCAGCTCCTCGCCGAAGATCGAGGCCTCGATCAGAGTCGCGCCGCGGCCGCCGTACTCCTTCGGCCAGGAGACGCCCGCCCAGCCGGCCGAGTGCAGAGTGCGCTGCCACTCGCGCTCGAACTCGTACTGGGCCTGGTCGCCGCCCCGCGGCGCCGCGCCAGGGTGGTTGTCCTCCAGCCAGGCGCGAAACTCGTCGCGGAAGGCCTCCTCTTCCGAGGTCAGCGTCAGATCCATCGAGGCGGAATCTAGTCGAACAGGTAGAGCATCGCCAGCGCGGTGCCGACCCAGGTGACGCCGGCGAAGATCATCCCCGGATCCTCGGTCAGGATCGCGGCGGTCGAGCGGGTGTCGCGGCGGTCGTAGATCAGGTACAGGTAGCGGAAGATCCCGTAGAGGACCGAGGGCGCGGTCGCCAGCATCTTCGAGCCGATCCGTGGCGAGTCGACCGTGTAGATCACGTAGGAGAGGATCGCCGAGGCGGTCACCATCGCGATCATCTGGTCGAGGAACGGCAGCGAGTAGTGCTCGAGCACGGGCCGGGTGCCGACCTCGGCCGCCTCCTGCTCCTCGAGCATCGCCTCCTGGCGGCGCTTGGTGAAGCCCAAGAACAGCGCCAAGAAGCCGGTGCAGACGAGCAGGAACTCGGAGGCGTGGGCGCCGACGGCGACAGCGCCGGCGACGACGCGGAGGATGAACAGCGAGGCGATCGTCATCACGTCGATGATCACCAGGCGCTTGAGCCCGAGCGAGTAGGCGGTCGTGATCACCCCGTAGACGGCGACGAGGCCGGCGACCTCCGGCTCGACCAGGAAGCCGAGCGCGATGCCGAGCAGAGCGAGGGCGACGGCGAGCCCCACCGCGGTTCCCGGCGCGACCAGGCCGCTGGCGATCGGCCGATCGCGCTTCTCCGGGTGGAGGCGATCGTGCTCGCGGTCACGGAGGTCGTTGAACAGATAGCCGGCGCTCGAGATCGCGCAGAAGGCGACGAAGGTGATGCCGGCATCGACGACGGCGTGGCCGGCGTCGAGGCGCCCCGAGAAGAGGACGCCCGCGAAGACGAGCAGGTTCTTGATCCATTCCTGCGGGCGCAGGGCCCGGACGAGCGGCGGCATGACCGGGGAAGGTTAGGCGCGGGCTTGCGATCAAGGCGATTGCGTCTAGGATCGCGACATCAAAGTGTCATCAAGAGGTGTTGGCAAGGAGGCCGTCGGATGCGCAGGATCTTGATCGCGACGATCGTCGCGGGAGCGGTTGCCGCCCCGGCGGCGGCCGTGACCACGAACGTTGTGACGAGCGGCTCGGAACCTGTGCTCACGCCGATCTCCGGCAACGATCCGGGTGATCAGCGGTTGTGGGAGCGCGGCGATGTGGTGGTCCGCTATCTGCGTGGAACCGACGCCACCGAACGGTCCGACGTTCGCGCATCGGTCGACGCCGGAAGCGCTCAGGGGCTGGAGGTCGCCCGCGCACAGCTGCTCGCGCTGCCGGACGGAACAAGCGTCCGCGATGCGACCGCCGAGCTCAACGACGATCCGGCGGTCGAGTTCGCCGAGCCCAACTACCTCTACCACCTCGACTCGGTCCCCAACGACACGTTCTTCAACCAGCTCTGGGGCCTCAACAACACCGGCCAGACGATCACCACGACCAGCACCACTGGGCCGCCACCGAACTTCCCAGGCACCGCCGATGCCGACATCGACGCCCCTGAGGGCTGGGATGTCGCCCCGGTCGAGGGAGGCGACGCCTCCAAGGTCGTGGTCGCCGTGGCTGACACGGGGATCGACTACAACCACCCCGATCTGGCGCCCAACATGTGGCATAACCCGGGCGAGATCGCCGGCAACGGGATCGACGACGATGCCAACGGCTTCGTCGACGACGTCTTCGGCGCCGACTTCAAGACCCAGTTCTCGCGAACCGCGTTTCCGTGCGACAACACAACCCCGCCGGCCTGCGCCGATGCCGACCCGATCGACGACTCCACCTCCAACCACGGCACGCATGTCTCCGGAACGATCGGGGCTCGCGGCAACGACGGCTATGGCGTCACCGGCGTCGACCAGAAGGTCCAGCTGATGGCGGTCAAGGTGTTCGACGGGCTCGATTCGTCGTCGAACGTCTCCGTCGGCAACGCCTTCGCCTACGCGGGCCAGAACGGCGCCAAGGTCGTCAACGCAAGCCTCGGCGGCCCCTGCCCGAGCCAGCTGCAGGCCACCGCTATTCAGAACAACCCGAACGTCCTGTTCGTGTTCTCAGCGGGCAACGGCGGGCCGAACGGGATCGGCGACAACAACGACATCGTCGACGACACGGCGGCCGAGTTCAGCCCGACCGCGTGCGGCGATACCGCCAACCCGAGCGCCAACCGCCACCCCGGGCAGTACCCCTGCAACTTCAACGCCGGCCCCGAGGCCGCCGGATATACCGGCCCGGCCTACGACTTCCCGAACGTGATCTGCGTCGCGGCGACGACGAACACCGACGCTCGGGCGAGCTACTCGAACTGGGGCCCCACCTCCGTCCAGATCGCGGCGCCGGGCTCGCAGGTGCTGAGCACGCAGCCGACATACCAGACCGCCTACTCCGAGGGTGCTGAAGATCCCGGCTTCAACGGCCGGCTGATCAACCAGGCCGGTGCAGGGATCGTCGATCCGCCACCCGCGACGACCGGGTGGCAACGCGTCGCATCGCCGAACGCGGGCACCTATGCGCTCAGCGAGTCGGCGCTCGGCACCAATTATCCCGCGAGCGACCCGAACACGCTGGAGCCGGCGAGCCCGATCAACCTCACCGGGAAGACGGGATGCCATATCGAATGGGCGATCACCATTCAGACTCCGGACAGCAACGACGGACTCCAATTGCGGATCGCGACCGGGCCGAGCAACACCGGGCCGTTCATCGGCATCGGTCAGGCTTTTACCGGCAACTTCGCCTCGCCGTACGTCCGCCTGACCACGGGCGTCCCGGAGCTCAACAACCAGGCCCAGGCCCGATACCGGGTCAATTTCCTGGCCGACGCCGACCCCAGCACCGGCGAAGGGGGCAAGGTCGACGACCTCGCGATCCGCTGCCTCGGGGGCAGCTATACGCCCGAGCAGGTCGGCCCGGACTTGATCGGCACGCACAAGTTCCTCAACGGTACCTCGATGGCGACTCCCCACGTGACGGGCGTCGCGGCGCTGATCCGCGCCAAGGCCCCGGCGCTGACGCCGGCTCAAGTGATCCAGCGGATCATGAGCGGCGGCGACCCGAGCGCCGCCTTCGCGAACCCGGGCCCCTTCCCGGTCGAGAGCGGCAAGAGGCTGAACCTCCCCGGGGCCCTGAACGCCGGCAGCCAGCCGGTCCCGGCAGCGCCGACGATCTCCGGCCCCAGCGGGCCCACCAACCAGAACGCGCCCACGTTCGGGCTCAGCACCGATCTGGCGGGCTCGCGGTTCCAGTGCGCGCTCGATGCGGGTTCGTTCGGCGACTGCACGACCGCCGACAGCTTCACGCCCGGCTCGCCGCTGGCCGACGGCCCACACGAGCTGCGTGTCCGAGCGATTGGTGGCGAAGGCGGGGTCTCACCGACCTCCACCCAAGCGCTCACCGTCGATGCCACCTCGCCGGAGACGGCGATCGACAGCGGCCCAGTCGCCGGGTCGACCACCAGCGACACGACTCCGAGCTTCGGGTTCTCCTCGAACGAGGCGGGCTCGAGCTTCGAGTGCCGGATCGACGGCGCCGCTTTCGGCGCCTGCTCGGGGCCCGGTGCGACGCACACGCCGAGCGCGCTCTCCAACGGCGCGCACACGTTCGAGGCCAGGGCCACTGATGCGGTCGGCAACGTCGATGGCTCCCCCGCCGGACGCGCCTTCACGGTCGACGGGAAGGCCCCCGGGGTGACGATCACCAAGGGGCCGAAGAAGAAGACGACGAAGACGAAGGCGACGTTCGAGTTCAACGCGGACGAGGCCGCCACTTTCACATGCCAGCTCGACAAGAAGCCGGCTGCGCCCTGCACCTCGCCGACCACCGTGAAGGCGAAGAAGGGCAAGCACGCCTTCACCGTCACCGCCACCGACGCCGCGGGCAACGCGGGCCAGGCGTCGTTGAGCTGGAAGGTGAAGAAGAAAAAGAAGCACCACCACTAGGCGGCGCTCGCGCCTAGGGGTCGATCAGCACCCCGGGGTTGAGGATCGCCGCCGGGTCCAGGGCGCGCTTCGCGGCGCGCAGCGCTTCGGCGAACGGTTCCGGGCGCTGGCGGTCGTACCAGGGCCGGTGCTCGCGGCCGACGGCGTGGTGGTGGGTGATCGTGCCGCCGGCATCGATGACGACGTCGGAGACGGCGGCCTTGATCTCCGCCCACTGCTCGACCTCCGAGCCGCGCCGCGCCGGAGCGAGGATCGTGAAGTACGGCGCCGGGCCGTCCGGGTAGACGTGGGTGAAGCGGCACATCACCTTCGGGGCTCCGTCGCCCTCCGCCACCGGCCCGCAGGCCTCGGCGACGGCGCGGCGCGCCGTCTCGGTCACGGTCGCGTGGAAGTCGGCGAAGCGGTCCCACGTGATCGCCGTCTCGAAGGTGTCGGAGAGCACGCCGACGGCGACGAAGGTGTCGCGCAGGTAGGGCGCGGCCAGGAACGCGTGGCGCCAGGCGCCGACCGCGTCGCCGGCTCCGTCGTCAACCTGCGGGCGCTTGCCGCGCACCTCGCCGGGCTCGCCGCCATGGTCGCGGGCGAGCTCGATCGCCTGGTCCATCAGCGCGTCGACCGGCTGATGGGGCGACTCGAACCCCAGCACCAGCGTTGCCCCGCCGTCCTCGGAGGCGTGGGTGACCTCCGATTCGGTCTCGTCGAGCAGGCGGCAGTTGGCCGGGTTGAGACCCGACTGCGACAGCGCCCGCACCGCCTCGGCCCCGGCGGCGAAGGTCTCGTATGAAACGCCGCAGGAGAGCTTGTGCTCGGGTCGCTCGTGGACGCGCACCCAGGCCTCGGTGATCAGCCCCAGGATCCCCTCGGAGCCGATCAGCATCCGGTCGGGGCTCGGCCCGGCGCCGGAGCCCGGCAGCCGGCGGCTCTCCCAAGCCCCGGACGGGGTGATCGCGCGCACCGACTCGACCAGGTCGTCGATGTGCGTCCAGACGGTGGCGAAGTGGCCGCCCGCCCGGGTCGCAATCCAGCCGCCGAGGGTCGAGTACTCGAACGACTGCGGGAAGTGGCGCAGGGTCAGCCCCTGCTCGGCGAGCTGCTCGTTGAGCGACGGCCCCAGCGTCCCCGCCTGGATCCGCGCCGCACGCGAGACCGGGTCGACCTCGAGCACCCGGTCCAGCGCCCCGAGGTCGATCGTCACTGCGCCCGCGTAGGCGTCGCCGACGTCCGGCTCGACCCCGCCGACGACGCTGGTGCCGCCGCCGTAGGGGATCGCCGCGGCGCCGGCGTCAGCGCACCAGCCCAGTACGGCCTCTACCTCGGCCTCGTCGCGGGGGCGGGCGACGAGGTCGGGGGGATTGTCGATCCGGCCCCGGAAGCCGCGGGCGGCGTCGGTGTAGGACTTGCCGAGCGCGTGCGAGACGCGCTCGCGGTGATCGGCGCTGACGATCTCCGCCAGCGAGGCGGGCGGCTCGAGCCGCGGCGCCGGCAGCTCGATCGCCTCCAGCGCCACCGGCTCCTCCGCCTCGCCGCCGAAGCCGAGGCGCCCGCGGATGTCGGCCGCGGCCGCGTTCAGATCGGCGAGCGACGGCTGCTGATCCTCATAGCCCCAGCCCCAGTGCTTGCGGACGCGGCTCACGCTGGCGTTCCTACCAGTGCATGCCCCGCATCAGGTTCGCGAACAGGACCTGCTGGCTGTTGGCCTGCTCGTCGGTAGTCGTCCCGGTCGCCACGCCTCCGCCCTCGCCGGGTGTCTTCTTCTCGCCCTTGGCGGCGCTGGAGTCCGGGAACAGGTGGTAGGCGGTGTTGAGGATGTAGTCGATCGACTTCGGGTTCAGCGCGTAGAGGATCTGGCCCAGGGTCCCCATCGGGGTGGCGATCCGCTTCGGCTTGTGGATGATCGCCTCGGTGATCATGTCCGCCGCCTCCTCCGGGGTGATCGTCGGGAAGCGGTCGTACATCTTCGTCGGCGCGATCATCGGCGTCCGCACCAGCGGCATGTTGATCGTCGTGATGTGGACGCCGTCGTCGATGATCTCCGAGGCGATGCAGCGGCTGAACGCGTCCAGCGCCGACTTCGAGGCGACGTAGGCGGAGAAGCGCGGCATGTTCGTCTGCACGCCGATCGAGCTGACGTTCACGATGTGGCCGGACTTGCGCTCGCGCATCACCGGCAGCAGCTTCAGGATCAGCCGCACAGAGCCCAGGTAGTTGAGCTCGATCGTGCGCTCGAAGTCGTGCGGGCGGTCGTAGGAGAGCGCGATCGAGCGGCGGATCGACCGACCGGCGTTGTTGACGAGCACGTCGACGTGACCGTGCTGCGCGAGCACCTCCTCGGCCATCCGTTCGATATCGTCGAAATCGGAGAGGTCGCACCGGTGGATGTGGGCCACCCCGCCGCCGGCGAGGATCTGGTCGCGCGTCAGCTCCAGCTTCTCCGGCGTCCGGGCGACCAGCAACACGGTGCCGCCGGCGTCGGCGATCTTCACCGCCGCCGCCTTGCCGATCCCCGACGAGGCGCCGGTGACCATGATGATCCGCCCCCGCACCGCCGCCTCCAGCGAGGCGTTGCCGACGATGTTGCGCGCGAACCGCAGCGCCTCGTCGGGGATCTGCTGCTCGAGGATCTGCGCGAAACCGCCGACCAGTCCGAGCCGGCCGCGGGCGGCGCCGATCAGGGTCTTGTCGCGGAACAGGTCGGGGTCGAGGTGGCGCTCCCAGTAGTCCCAGAGCTTGCCCGCGTAGGCCTCCAGCGGAGGCACGCTGATCCCCGTGCCCTCGAGCGCGGCCTCGGTCTGGCGAGAGTCGAAGTGGGTGGGGTAGTTGACGTAGATCAGCACCGACCGCGGGACGCCGAAGTCGGCGAGCACCCGGTCGAGGGCGGCGTCGGAGAGCGGGGTCGCGGTCATCGCGGCCTTGATCAGCGGCAGCAGCGTTTCGATCGCCGGGGCCGGCAGCCGCAGCGAGGACTGGGGCGCGTGCGCGGCGCCCGCGAAGATGTCGATCACCTCGCCCGCGGAGTGCGGGTTGGGGTCGGTGAGGTGGAAGGCGCGCCCATCGAGGCCGTCGAGGTGGGCGATGTGGTCCATCGCCTTGACGACGAAGTCGACCGGGACGATGTTGATCTCGCGCCCCTCCACGCCCGGCATCGGCAGCCACTGCGGAACGGTGTTGCGAATCCGGCGGATCAGCTTGAAGAAGTAGTAGGGCCCGTCGACCTTGTCCATCTCGCCGGTCTCGGAGTTGCCGACGACGATCCCAGGGCGGTAGACCCGCCACGGCCGCGAGCTCTCGTTGCGGACCACGCCCTCGGACTCGTGCTTGGTCTGGAAGTAGGGGTGGTTGTCGACGTCCTGGGCCTCGTCGAACATGTCCTCGCGCCAGGTGCCCTTGTAGAGGCCGGCGGCGGCGATCGAGCTGACCATGTGCACGCGCCCGGCCTCGATCGCGTCGGCGAACTGGACCATGTGGCGGGTGCCCTCGACGTTGGCGACCCGCTGGGTCTCGGCGCTCGCGGTCATGTCGTAGATCGCGGCGAGATGGAAGAGGTGGTCGACCTCGCCCTCGAGCCGGGCGAGGTCCTCGGGCGAGACGCCGAGCTTGGGCTCGGAGAGGTCGCCGACGATGCCGACGATCCGCTCCTCGTCGACGCCCCAGCGGTTGCGCAGCTCGGCGAGCCGGCCTTTCGAGCCCTCGCGCACGAGCACGTAGATCGTCCCCTCGCGCTCGAGCAGCAGCTCGACCAGGTTGCGGCCGATAAAGCCGGTGGCGCCGGTTACGAAGTAGCTCATTGCGTCTCCTCAATCGCTGCGAAAGTCGGGTCTGAGCCTACTATTGGTGCGTGGGCTTCGAACTTGCTCCCGATCCCGGCGACCGCGGCGAGCCCGACGTCAAGCAGGGCCGCACCGGCGGTGCGGCGATCGGCGAGCCGCGACTGGTCGAAAACGGGCTCCAGGTGCTCGCCCGTGGGGCGCTCGTCTGCCCGTCTTGCTCGCTGCCGATCTCGCCGGCGCCGCGGGTCCGCCCGAGGTCGATCCTCACCTGCGGCTTCTGCGACCACGCCTCGATCGCGCTCGACTTCCTGCGCGAGAACTCGTTCGACGCGCCGGCCAACGAGGTCATCCTCGTCGCCCGCGTCGTCTAGACGCCGGATCCTCGAACCGTCACTCGGCCGCGTTGGCCGTCGACCTCGACCACCCGTTCCCAGTCGATCAGGTCACGATCGGCGATCGGCCGCTCCGTCCGGCCCGTATCGATGCCGAGCCGCTCGCGGAGCCCGCGGCGGCCGGTGACCAGGCCGATGATCCGCAGGCGATAGCCATCGGGGCTGCTGCGCTGCAGCTGTCGCACACGGACGTCGTGGACGCGCCCGAGCTCGTCCCCATCCTCGGTCACGACCGTCGCTTCGAGAAGATCGGAGAGCCTCATCCGTCCTCACCCCCGCCGCCGACCAGCCGGGTCAGGTCGCGGTCGCCGTCGCCGAGCCCGAGCTGGGCCGCCGGGCTGTGCAGGACCACCGTGGCGTCGAAGTCCTCCACCTCTTCCCACGGGACCTCCCGCACCTTCCCCCTGAAGACCCGCGCGGCGAGACGTTGAAGCCGTTGCGGGAAGCGGGGCGGCATGGCGCCGGTGCCGCTGAGGATCGCGCTCACGTAGGTGGGCCGGCCCGGGTCCCCCTCGAGCGCCAGGTCGTCGACCTTCCCGCAGCGGATCCCCTCGCTGTCGACCAGATCGAGGTCCAGCAGCCGGTAGGCGAGGTCGAGCTCCTGCCCGCGTTCGGCCATCAGCCGCCTCCCCCGTTCGTCGCGATCAGCAGTGGGATCGCCGCCACCGCGACGATCATGATCACTCCGAGGTAGAGCCAGCCGAAGAAGCTCGACACGGGCCCGTTCGCGTGTTCGCCCATGAAGGCCTTGTCGCGGGCGACCAGCAGCACCGGGAAGTAGGTGAGCGGAAGGACGACGACCGAGAAGACGACCGAGTACTCGGTCAGCTGGACCGGATCGACGCCGGTCGAGACGACCACGTAGGCGAGTGCGAAGGCGATCAGCCAGGCGGCGGTGAAGCGCGACGCGACTCGCTTCGGCCGGTACTTGCCCCATTCCCAGCCGAAGAACTGAGCGAGGTTGTAGGCGCTGGAAAACGCCGTGTCGATCGCGGCCCCGGAGACAGCGAAGGCGATCCCGACCAGCGCCAGCACGAGGCCGATCTCGCCCAGGGGCACGTTGGCGCCGAGTGCGACCGTGCCGATCAGCTCCGGCTGGACGCCGATCGGATGCCAGACGACCCCCGCGACGACCATCAGGCTGATCGACAGCAGCCCGCCGAGGCCAAAGCCGACGATCGCGTTCATCCGGTTGACGCCGAGGTCCTTGACCGACCAGCGTTCCTCGACCCCGCCGGATGAATAGAAGTAGACCTCATATGGCATCAGCGCCGCCCCGAGCAGGCCGACGACGAAGTAGGCATAGAGGACGAGGTTGCTCGCCGGCGCGCTGGGTGCAAATCCCTGCGCGACGGCACCCCAGTCGGGGCTCAGATCGATCGCCGCGACCAGGTAGACGAGCAGGGCCAGGCCCATGTAGCCGAAGATGCGCTCGATCCACTCGAACGGCAGGAACCAGCTCACGGCGGCCAGGAAGAGCACCGCGAGCACGAGCATGGTCGCGTAGGGAGCATCGAAGAAGAGCTCGAGCACGAGGCCGAGGCCACCCACCTCGGCCGCCAGTGTCAGCACGCTGAGCAGCACCGACCCGACCATCGTCGCCAGCCCAGGGCCAAAGCCGAGACGCTGGCGGACGACGTCCAGCACGGGACGCCCGGTAACCGCCGCCACCCGCCCGCACATCTCGGCGAAGACGACGATCCCGACGACGCCGACGACCACGGCCCAGATCAGCTGGAAGCCGAACTCGGCCCCGGCCTGGGTGTTGAAGACGAGGTCGCCGATGTCGACGAAGCCGCCGATTGCGGCGAGGATCCCGAGGGCGACCGAGAAGAGCTTCTTCACAGCGACGCCGCCAGCTGGTCCGATTGGCGAGCCAGCTCACGCAGCCGGTCGGCGGATCGGGCGGCCGCGGCGGCGTCGTCGGGGGCTGTCTCGAGCTCGCCCACCGCGCTCGAGACGTCCTCGGCAAGCGAGATCGCTCGCTGGGTGGGCGCCTCGAGGCCGTCGGCCGGGTGGGCGTCGGTGAGCCGCTCGGCGCTGTGCTGCGCGGAATCGGCGAGCGCGCGGGCCTGGACGCGGGCGAAGGTGCGCTTCGTGTTCTGGCTGGCGACCTCGTCGGCCAGCACGGCGCCCTCGGCGGCGGTCGAGTGGACGGTCTCGACCTCGCGCTGGAGCTCGTCGGGGCCGAGCGGCTGGCATCCCGCGACGAGGATCGCCAACGCGGGGACGAATACCGCAAGCGCGAGCCGAGAGGTTCTGGAGCCGGTCATGACTCGGTGAAACCCGTGTACCCGGGAAAACCGCTCCATCACCACGAAACCGGTGCATGTGACCACGCCTACCTCATAGACTCAATGGAGAACGATGCCGGACGGGCTGATCGAGCTGCAGATGCCCCAGATGGGGGAATCGGTCACCGAGGGAACGATCCTCGAGTGGCACGTCTCCGAGGGCCAGGAGGTCGCCGAGGGCGACACCGTCGTCGAAGTCTCGACCGACAAGATCGACGCCGAGGTGCCGGCGCCGGCGAGTGGCGTCGTCACCAAGATCCTCGCCCAGCCCGACGACACGGTCGCGGTCGGCCAGGTGCTGGCCGAGATCGACCCGAACGGCACCGCCTCGGGCAACGGAGCCCCGCCGCTCAAGGAGGCCGAGGGCCTGATCACCAGCGGCGGCGAAGGCGACCAGGACCTCGGCGACGACTCCGTCCCGTCCGAGTCGGCGCAGCCCGGTGAGATCGAGATCCCGGCTCCTGTCGCCACGGCGGATGACGAAACCGTGCAGATCAACATGCCCGAGATGGGCGAGTCGGTGACCGAGGGCACGGTACTCGAGTGGCACGTCGCCGAGGGCCAGCAGGTCGCCGAGGGCGACACGGTGATCGAGGTCTCGACCGACAAAATCGACGCCGAGGTGCCGGCGCCCACGGCGGGGACGATCACGAAGCTTCTCGTGAACGTCGACGACACGGTCCAGGTCGGGCAGGCCCTCGCTGAGATGGCCACGGGCGCCGCGCCGTCGGGCAACGGGTCGGCCGCCCCTGCAGCTGACCCGGCCGCCCCCGGAGGCGAAGCCGAGGAGGCGGGCGGAACGTCCAGTGATTCGAACAAGGCGTCGCCGGTCGCCCGCCGGGTCGCCGCGGCGAAGGGGGTCGACATTGGCGCCGTCAGCGGCACCGGGCCCGGCGGCAAGGTCGTCAAGGGCGACGTGCTCGCGGCGGCCGACGGCGACGGCGCCGCGCCGGCCGCGGCGGTCGCCGACGGCGAGGTCAAGCCGCTTCGCGGGCCCGCCGCGATGCTCGCCAAGGCGATGGACGAGAGCCGCAAGGTGCCGACCGCGACCTCGTTCAGGACGCTGCCGGTGGACGTCCTCGACGCGAAGCGCAAGGCGATCAACGGCGCGCTCAAGGATCGCGGGATGAAGGTCTCGTTCACCCACCTGGTCGCCTGGGCGATCGTCCAGGCCGGTCTCGAATGGCCGGTGATGGGCCGGACGTTCGCCGAGGCCGACGGCAAGCCGCAGGTGGTCGAGCACGCCCACGTCAACCTCGGGATCGCGGTCGACGTCGAGCGCAAGGGCGGGCGCAGCCTGTTGGTGCCCTGCATCAAGGGCGCCGACGAGCTCGACTTCGCCGGCTTCCACGCCTACTACGAGGACCTGATCACGAAGACGCGGGAGAACAAGCTCACCGCCGACGACTTCCAGGGCACGAACATCTCGCTCACCAACCCGGGTGGCCTGGGCACGGTCGCCTCGGTCCCGCGGCTGATGGAGGGCCAGGGGACGATCATCGCCACCGGCTCGATCGCCTATCCGGTCGAGTGGGCGCACGCTCCGGCCGAGAAGATCAAGGCGCTGGGGATCTCGAAGGTGATGACGATGACGTCCACCTACGATCACCGGATCATCCAGGGCGCCGAGTCGGGGTCCTTCCTGCGCCGGATCGACCAGCTTCTGCAGGGCGAGGACGGCTTCTACGAGGGCGTCGCCGAGGCGCTGAGGATCCCCGCCAACCTGGTCACCACGGCCCACCCGGCCGCGGCCTCGGCCCCCCCGCTGAGCGCCGCCGGCACCCCGTCTTCCCCCAGCGCGGTGGTCGGCGCCGAGCCCGACCGCGAGCTGCTGCAGGCGGTGCAGGCGGCGACCTCGCTGCTCAAGGCCTACCGCACCCACGGCCACCTGGCGGCGAACGTCAACCCGCTCGGCGGCCAGCCGAAGGGCGACCCGGCGCTCGAGCCGGAGAACCTCAACCTGACCCCGGAGCTGATGGCACGGATCCCGGCCTCGATCCTGCGGATCGGCGTCGAGGGCGAGAACCTGCTCGACGCGCTGCCGCGGATGCGCGACGCCTACTGCTCGACGATCGCCTACCAGATCGAGCACCTCGCCTCGCACCAGCAGCGGATGTGGCTGCGGGAGATGATCGAGACCGGCTGGCACCGGGCTCCCCTGGCGGCCGACGAGAAGCGCTCCCTGCTCTCGCGGCTGATCGAGGTCTTCCAGTTCGAGCGCTTCCTGCAGAAGGCCTACCTGGGCCAGAAGATGTTCTCGATCGAGGGCCTCGACGTGACCGTGCCGATGATCGACGAGATGGCCACGCTGGCGCGCGAGAACGGCGCCGAGGAGGTCGTGATCGGGATGGCCCACCGCGGCCGGCTCAGCGTCCTCGCCCACAACCTCGGGCGCTCCGTGGAGTCGATCCTGGCCGAGTTCGAGGGCGCGAAGGCGCTCGACCGGGTGAAGGCGATCACGGCGATGCCGCATTCGGGCACCGGCGACGTCAAGTACCACCACGGCGCCGAGGGCCTGTTCCAGACCCGCGACGGCGACCAGGTGAAGGTGCGCCTGTATCCGAACCCGAGCCACCTGGAGTTCGTCGACCCGGTGGTCACCGGCGGTGCCCGCGCCGGGCAGACCGAGCACTCGGGCCCGAAGCTGCACCACAACCCGCATGTCGCGGTGCCGGTGTTGCTGCACGGTGACGCCGCCTTCCCCGGCCAGGGCGTGGTCGCCGAGACGCTCAACCTGCAGTCGCTCGCCGGCTACTCGACCGGGGGCACGATCCACCTGATCACCGACAACCAGGTCGGCTTCACCACCGACCCGCAGGAGGATCGCTCGACGCCGTACGCCGGCGACATGGCGAAGGGCTTCAACTGCCCGATCATCCACGTCAACGCCGACGACGTCGAGGCCTGCATCGCGGCCACCCGCCTGGCGATGGCCTATCGCGAGCAGTGGGGCCGCGACGTGGTCATAGACCTGATCGGCTACCGCCGCTTTGGCCACAACGAGACCGATGAGCCCGCGTACACGCAGCCGAAGATGGCGGCGCAGATCAAGGAGCACCAGCCGGTCTCCGAGATCTACGCCGAGCAGCTGATCGCAGAGAACGTCGTCAGCGCCGAGGACGTCACCGCCGACTCGTCCGAGCGGCTCGAGCTCCTGCAGGGGATCCTCAGGGAGCTGCGCTCGAAGATGGAGGCCGGCGAGTACGAGGACCCGAGCTCGACCGCCCTCGGCACCGGCGAGCTCGACCGGACGAAGAGCCCCGAGGTCGAGACGGCGGTCTCGGAGAAGCGCCTGCGGACCCTGAACGAGGAGCTGTTGCGGGTGCCCGAGAGCTTCACCATCCACCGCAAGCTGCGCAAGCCGCTGCTCGGCCGGATCGAGAAGCTCGACGAGGGCGAGATCGAGTTCGGCCACGCCGAGGCGCTCGCCTTCGGCTCGCTGCTGACCGAAGGCACGCACATCCGGCTCACCGGCCAGGACACCGAGCGCGGCACCTTCTCCCATCGCCACCTGGCGCTGCACGATGAGAACACCGGGCTGCGCTACGTCCCGATCCAGAATCTCTCCGGGGCCCTGGCGCCGTTCGAGCTTCACAACAGCCCGCTCTCGGAGGCCGCCTGCCTCGGATTCGAGTACGGCTACTCGGCGGCTTCTCCCGAGTCGCTGATCCTCTGGGAGGCGCAGTTCGGCGACTTCGTCAACTCGGCCCAGGTGATCGTGGACCAGTTCATCGTCGCCGGAGAGTCGAAGTGGGGCCAGACCACGAGGCTCACGCTGCTGCTCCCGCATGGCTACGAGGGCGCCGGGCCCGAGCACTCCAGCGCGCGCATCGAGCGCTTCATCCAGCTCGGCTCGGAGGGCAACATCCGGCTCGCCAACCCGACCACCGCCGCCCAGTATTTCCACCTGCTGCGCCGCCAGGCACGGCTGGCGAAGCCGCGGCCACTCGTCGTCTTCACCCCCAAGGGCCTGCTGCGCCTGCGCGCCGCCGCCTCCTCGCTGGACGAGCTGACCAACGGCTCGTTCCAGTTCGTGCTCGACGATCCGCGGACCGCCGATCGCCGCGATCAGGTCGATCGCCTGGTCCTGTGCAGCGGCAAGCTCTTCTACGACATCGACGGCCACGACCGGCGCGAGGCCGCCGACACCGTCGCCGTCGCCCGGGTCGAGCTCCTCTACCCCTTCGCGCGCAACGAGCTCGAGACGCTGATCGCCGCCTACCCGAACGTGAAGAAGGTCGTCTGGGTACAGGAGGAGCCGAAGAACATGGGCGCCTGGAGCGTCATGGCCCGCCGCCTGCCCGAGCTGCTCCCCGACGGCGTCGATCACATGTACGTCGGGCGGCCACAGCGGTCCAGCCCCAGCGAGGGCTACCCCGTCGCGCACCGCCTCGAGCAGGAGCGCATCGTCCTCACCGCCCTCGAGGGCTAGCCCCAGGGGGCGAATCCTGGTCGAGTGACGCGTCAACCACCTGACAGGTGGTTGAGATGACACTCGCCGAGATCAGAGCGCGGCGGCAGCACGGTGTGGTGACCAGGGAACAACTACGTGGGTTGGGGATGACGGCGAGGCAGGTGGACGGCGCGCTCGCACGCGGAGAGCTTCGCCCATTGCATCGCGGCGTCTATCTGGTCGGTCCCGTGACCCCGCCGCACGCCCGCGAGATCGCCGCGGTCCTCGCCTGCGGCGACGGCGCCCTGCTCAGCCACCAGTCCGCCGCCTACCTGTACGGACTCCTCCCCTACCCGGCCCAACCCGGCCCCGTCGACATCACCGTCACGGGTCGCCACACCGGCCGGCACCCCGGCGTTCGCCTGCACCGAACCACGACGCTGCACCGATACGAGCGGCGCGAGCGCTCGAAAATCCCCGTCACCGCCCCACCCCGCACCGTCGTCGACCTCGCCGGATGCTGCACGCCGCTCGAGCTCGAGGACGCCGTCGCGGAGGCGTTCGCGCTGCGCCTGACGAACCGCGCGCAGCTCCTCCGAGCAATTGCGGACCGGCCGGGAAGGCGCGGCATCGCGGGGCTGCGCAGCCTGCTCGACGGCGGGCCCAAGCGGACCCGTTCCGTTCCCGAGCGCCGCCTGCTCTCAAAGCTGCGAGCGACGGAGCTCCCCGAACCCGAAACGAACTTCCGCATCGCCGGCTGGGAGGTCGACCTCTACTGGCCGGCGCATCGCCTCGTGGTCGAGGTCGACGGCTACGCGGCGCACTCCTCGCCGCGCGCCTTCGAACGCGACCGCCGCAAGGACGCGGAGCTGGCAGCGCTCGGCCTCACGGTGCGCCGTTTTTCAGCGAGGCAGGTGCGGGACCGGCCCGGGGCCGTCGTCGCCTGGATCAGCCAGGCCCTCGGGCGGGCCTAGGCGAAGGCGGCTCTGCGGATCACCGCGGCCACGTAGGCCTCGCCGCAATCGGGGCAGCTCGACATTCGTGCCCAGGAGCGATGCTCGCCGCCGCAGCCGTCGCAGTGATAACGGCGCTCGAGCCCGACCATGCGCCGCGCCTCGCGGGAGACGGCGGCCGGGTCGCGAAGCGCCCGTCCGGTGTGTGGGGTGGTCCCATCGATCATGGCGTCATCTTCCCCGGCGGGGCGTCGGGTTCCCATGGACCGGGGTCCAAAGCTGCACACCGGCGCTTGTACTCTCGGGCCGATGGAACAACTGCCTCCCACCTCCTCGGCTTCGCCTCCGGCGGTGTTCGGGTCTGACGAACTTCGCACCCCGGTCCCCGGCCCGATGTTCGGCTGGGTGAAGCTCGCTTCGTATTTCGAGCTGGCGCTGTTCACCGCCCTGATCGTCGTCTGGGTGGCGCCGGGCCTGGAGGGACCGACCGCGATCCTCGGGCTGGCCCACGGACTCGGCTTCGTCGCCCTGGCGCTGCTGATCTGGGCCGCCGTCCTGCGCCACGAGGCGCCCTACACGTTGCTCGCCGCCACGCTCACCCCGGTCGGCCCGGTCGGCAGCGTGATCGCGATTCGCCACATCGAGCGCAATCAGCCCACCGCGGACTGAGGGGAAAAAGAGGGGCGGGACCGCGAAGGGGGTCACGCGGCCCGCCCCATGAACCCCTTGCAGACGCTGGTACCCCAGGGTCACGGGTCGGAAACCGGCACCTTCACGAGGTGCCGGTAGGTAGTTGGCGGGGCGGGGCCGCGGGAGGCAGGGGGTCCACACGGCCCTCGCCACCGCCAGCGCGTCGGTAGCCAGGGAGGGATGCCGACGCGATCGCCCCCGGAGGCGGGACTGGCCGGGGACGAGT
>JAWVFH010000035.1:0-2585 GCA_033856255.1 Solirubrobacterales bacterium
AGCCGCGCGGACATGGAGGCCGCGGCCGACGCGATCGGTGCGCACGAGTTCATCAGCGCGCTGCCGGATGGCTACGACACGGACGTGCGCAAGCGCGGTGGCCGGTTGTCGGCCGGTCAGCGCCAGCTCGTCGCGTTCGCGCGCGCCTTTCTGGCCGACCCGCGCGTGCTCATTCTCGACGAGGCGACGTCGTCCCTCGACATTCCGTCCGAGCGACTCGTGCAGCGAGCGCTCCGCACCCTGCTCGCCGACCGCACCGCGGTGATCATCGCCCACCGGCTCTCGACGGTGGAGATTGCCGACCGCGTGCTCGTCGTCGACGCCGGCCGCATCGTCGAAGACGGCTCGCCGCGCGACCTCATCGTCGGCGCCGGCCGCTATTCCGCCCTGCACGAAGCCTGGGCCGACAGCCTCGTCTGACGGGCGGGCGCGGCTTCAGGCCGACTGGGTCGCGCGGGACTGCAACACCATGCGCTCGGTCATGAGCAGGTCGCCGGCGGCTTCGGCCGGCAGCGGCCGCGAGAAGTAGTAGCCCTGACCGAGGTCGCAACCGAGCGACTGCAGGGTGGCGAGCTGGCCGGCCGACTCGATGCCCTCGGCGACCGTGAGCATGTGCACGGCCCTCGCCATGGTGACGACGGCGGCCGCCAGCGCCCGGTCCTCGGGGCCCCGCAGCAGCTCGTCCACGAAGGACTTGTCGACCTTGAGCACGTCGACCCGGAACCGGCGGAGGTAGCTCATGGCGGAGTAGCCGGTGCCGAAGTCGTCGATCGCCAGCTTCACGCCGAGCGCGTGCAGCGACTCGAGCCTGGTCTCGTTCTGCCACGAGTCCGACATGAGGGTGCTCTCGGTGATCTCCAGCGTGAGGCGCGCCGGGTCGATCCCCGTTTCCTGGAGCACGGAGCTGACGATCCCCACCAGGCCTTCGTCTTGGAGCTGCCGCGCCGACAAGTTGACGCTCATCTCCACCACCCGCTCCGGGTGCGCCCACTGCCACGCCGCCAGCTGCTGAGCGGCTTGCTCGAGCACCCACGCGCCGAGGGGCACGATGAGTCCGGTTTCCTCCGCGCGCGGGATGAACTCGGCTGGAGACACGAGGCCGCGGCGCGGGTGCTGCCAGCGCAGGAGAGCCTCGAACCCGTGGACGCTGTTGTCGGTCAGGTTGACGATCGGTTGGTAGTGGACGGCGAACTGGTGTTGCTCGAGCGCCACCTTGAGATCGCTCTCCAGCTCGACCTGGCGGAGCAGGGCGGCGTGCATGGCCGGCTCGTAGATCTCGACCCGGGCCTTGCCATGGCGCTTCGCCGAGTACATCGCCATGTCCGCGTTGCGCAGCGCGTCGTCGGCGGTGGCGCCGCCGGCCATGCACAGCGCAACGCCGATACTCGCGGAGACGGTCACCTTGTGACGGCCCAGCAGGAAAGGCTCGGCCAGCAGCTCGAGGATGCGATCGGCGGCGTGCAGCGCCGCGCCGTTGGCCTCCAGATCGTCGAGCAGGATCGCGAACTCGTCTCCACCCAGCCGCGCGCACGTGTCGCCGAGTCGGATGGCACCGAGCAACCGTCGGGTCACTTCGCAGAGCAACTCGTCGCCCGCGGCGTGACCCATGGTGTCGTTCACGGACTTGAAGCCGTCCAGGTCGAGGAACAGCACCCCCACGAGCCGGTTGTCGTCGCGGCGATCGAGAGCGTGCTCGATGCGGTCGGTCAGCAGGACCCGGTTCGGGAGGCCGGTGAGCCCGTCGTGCAACGCCTGATGCTCGTTGAGTCGCCACGCCAGGATGTTGGCGACGCTGGCGGCCAGGACGAAGAGGCCATGGATGAGGGCCCACGTCCACGGATGGGCGATGGCCGCGGGATGCCCGTACACACCGCGAGGGAAGATCGCGCCGAGCACGCCGTGGTGCAGGACGACGAACCCGATGGCGAGCAGGAACGGCAGCCACTCCTGGTAGAGGCTCAGCAGGCCGACCATGACGAAGAAGTGGAAGTGCGCCTCGATGGCGCCACCCGAGAGATGCACGAGCACCGCCGAGCAGGCGACGAGGCCCACAGCGGCGACCGAGGAGCGCATCCGCCGGCTCGGGAACGTCGACTTCGCCAGCGCCGCCAGGGCGGCGAGCGGAACGACATCGATCAGGGTGTGGCCGAGGGGGTAGCCGCGGATGAGGCCGAACAGCAGCAGCCCCAGCACATGCGCCCAGATCAGCCGCACGAGGCCGTCATGGCGGCGCTCCCAGAGATCATCGGACAGTGCCCGGCCTTCGGGCAGGATGTTCCGAACCCGTTCGGCGATCTCCCCGCGCGCGCGTCCAAGTAGGGCCATAGCCAGCAGCGTGCGCCGTCCCGGCCGGAGCGCCTAGGGCCCGGCCGGGTCAAATTCGGGTAGTTAGGCCCCGGTTGTCCCTTCCACGGGCTGCGTGCACTGCGCCGCCAGTGACGAGATCGCTACCCCGCGCCGGCCCTGACGGAGGGTGTGCCGGTCGATCCCGTTCGTGCAGTACGCGAGCGAGAGACCGGTTTCGGGGTCACCCCAGGCCAGCTGGCCGGCGGCGCCGTTGTGCCCGAACGCCTTCGGCGAGACCG
>JAWVFH010000036.1:0-5711 GCA_033856255.1 Solirubrobacterales bacterium
CTGACGCGCGCGCGCCGCCAGCAGAAGGTCATCAGCGCGATGAAGCGCCGGCTGCTGTCGCCGTTCGCGTTCATCCGCCTGCCGCAGATCGCATGGGCGGCGCCGAGCTCGCTGCGCTCGGACATGAGCGGGCCGACGCTGCTGGGCCTGTTCGGCGCGCTCGCCGTCGCCGGCAGCCCACAGACGCAGGTGCTCGGGACGCCGTCGGGCACGGTGCCCGAGAGCGTCAGGCAGGCGAAGGTGCGGCGCTTCCTCGCCGGCTGAGGCGCGTCAATCGCTCTTCTTCGACGAGCCCGAGTCCGAGCCCGAGGACGACGACGACGGCTTGGACTCGGTCTTCGGGGTCGCCGACGACACCGACTCCGACGACGAGCCGCTCGACGAGGAGTCGCCGGACGTCGACGTCGCGTCGCTGGACTTGGCGTCGGCCTTCGCGTCGGCCTTCTTGCCCTCTTCGGACTTCTGGTTCTCGCGCTGGCGCTTCTTCGTCCCGTAATCGGTGTTGTAGAAGCCCTTGCCCTTGAAGTGCACCGCGATCGGATGAAAGACGCGCTCCAGCGGGACGCCCGTCTCGGGGTCCTCGGCCAGCGGCGGGTCGGTCATCCTCTGCATGACCTCGAGGATCGTGCCATCGGGTCGTCTGTACTCGTAGAAGGGCACGCGCGACCCATTATCTAGCATGGCCCGATGACCGACCTCGCCACGATGGACAAGATCGTGTCGCTGTGCAAGCGCCGCGGCTTCATCTTCCCGTCCTCGGAGATCTACGGCGGGATCGGGTCGACCTACGACTACGGCCATTACGGCGTGCTGCTGAAGAACAACGTCAAGGCCGAGTGGTGGCGGGCGATGCTTCAGGACCGCGACGACATCGTCGCGATCGACTCCGCGATCATCCAGCACCCGCGGGTCTGGGAGGCGTCGGGCCACCTCGCCGGGTTCACCGACCCGATGGTCGACTGCAAGACCTGCAAGCTGCGTTTTCGAGCCGACCATCTCGAGACCTCCGCCTGCGGGCGCAAGCCGTCGAAGCGCCCCGGCGAGGGCCCCGACTGCGAGCTCACCGAAGCGCGCGAGTTCAACCTCATGTTCGAGACCCACGTGGGGCCGGTCGCCGACACCGCCTCGACCGCATACCTGCGCCCCGAGACCGCGCAGGGCATCTTCATCAACTTCAAGAACGTGCTCCAGTTCGCGCGCAAGAAGCCGCCCTTCGGGATCGCCCAGATCGGCAAGTCGTTTCGCAACGAGATCACGCCCGGCAACTTCATCTTCCGCACGCGCGAGTTCGAGCAGATGGAGATGGAGTTCTTCTGCCCGCCGGGCGAGACCGAGCGCTGGCACGAGCATTGGATGGAGGAGCGGATGCGCTGGTACACCGAGCTCGGCATCCGCGCCGACCATCTGATGCTGCGCGCCCACGACTCAGACGAGCTCTCCCACTACTCCTCCGCCACCTCCGACATCGAGTACCTGTTTCCGATGGGCTGGTCGGAGCTCGAGGGGATCGCCAACCGGGGCGACTTCGATCTCACCCAGCACGCCCAGTTCTCGGGCGAGAAGCTCGAGTACTTCGACCAGGGCAGCGGCGAGCGCTACGTCCCGCACGTGGTCGAGCCGGCGGCCGGAGTCGACCGGGCGATGCTCGCGTTCCTCGTCGATGCCTACGAGACCGAAGAGGTCGAAGGGCGCGAGCGCACCGTGTTGCGCCTGCATCCGAAGATGGCGCCGATCAAGGTCGCGGTGCTGCCGCTGGTATCAAAGGAGGGCATGCCCGAGCGCGCCCGCGAGATCTTCGACTCCCTGCGCCACCGGATCGCGGCCGAGTACGACGAGGGCGGCTCGATCGGCAAGCGCTACCGGCGCCAGGACGAGATCGGCACGCCCTGGGGGGTCACCATCGACGGCCAGACGATGGAGGACGGCACGGTCACGCTGCGCGACCGCGACTCGCTGGAGCAGACGCGGGTCCCGGCCGAGGGGCTCGCGGACGCGCTCGAGGTGCGCCTCGACGAGCCCTGGCAGAGCCCGAAGCTCGGCTAGAGCGCGACTTAGTTCAGCTTCAGCTGCGGCGAGGGCGCCTCAAGGCAGTTGGCGACATTGACGCGGGCCTCCTTGGCGGCGACCGCGATGAACTTCCCCGAGGCGTTGCGAAGCTTGATGCTGAAGGCGCCGGCGGCGTCGGTCGCGCCGTTGGCGACCGGCTTGAAGGAGCCCTTCTGCTTGCGCCGGATCTCAACCTTCGCCGCGCCGACGCAGCCGGGGTCCGTCGCGGTCAGCTCGCCCTTGAACCGGCCCTTGCGCTTCTTGTAGCGCAGCGTGAGGGTGCGGGAAGAGTCTGTGAGCGGCGCCCAGCTCGGGCCGGTGTCGGTCGCGACGTTGCTGACCGCGCCGTCGGACACGTCGGCGACGGTGACGCCGTTGAGGTCGGCGGTGACCACGTCCTGGTCGCCCCCTTGCGCCGAGCTCGCGTACGCGATCCGGGCGCCGTCGGGCGAGAACACCGGCTCGCCGAACGGCCCGAGCCCAGGCGCGGGGATCGTCGTCGCGGTGGCCGGCACCGGCGACAGCGGCGCGATCAGCAGCGTGGAGTTGGCGCCGACGGAGTTCACCCAGATCAGCTTCGTCGCGTCCGGGGAGAAGTCGGAGCCCAGATCGAACGTCGGCCGGTTGGAGAAGTTCACCGCCCCGCCACCGGTCCCATCGGCGAGGTAGTTGTCGTAGTTGGGACCGCGGTTGCTCGAGAAGGCGAGCCGGTTGCCGTCGAATGAGAACGCCGGCTCGGTCTCGGAGCTCGTCGGGGCCCCGCCGGTCGGCAGCGTCTGCGGGGTACCGGAGCCGTCGGCGGCGACGATCATCAGATCCTCCGGCCCGCCGGCGCTGACCTGTCGCTCGAACACGATCCGCCCCCCGTCCGGGGTGAAGATCGGCCCCCCGAGCAGCGTGATCGGGACCGTGGTCACGTTCAAATTCGAACCGTCGGCGTTCATCGTCGCGAGCTTCCCGCCGACGGCGAACACGATCCGCTTGCCGTCGGCCGAGAACGAGGGGCTCTGCGAGTACTCGGTGATCTGCGTCGTCAGGTTGGTCGGGCCGGTGCCGTCGCCGTTGACGATCCAGACGTCGGGCTGTCCAGCGCGGTCGCTCTGGAAGGTGATCTTGCCGTTGAGGCCGGGGTAGGCCGCGAGCGCGCCCGCCGGGAGGATCGCCGCCACGGCCGCGGCCAGCGCCAGAACGCTCGTCGTAATCGCGATCCTCGTCACCTCAGCGAGAACCCTAGCCAGGTTGATTACAGCGCCGCCTCGGCGAGCAGGTCGACCTGTCCGGGGTCGGACGAGCTCGGGATCCAAAACAGCTCGTCGCAGCCGGCGTCGGCGAAGGCCTGGTTGTACTGGCGCACCGTCTCGGCGTCCTTGGCGACGCTTTGGGCGATCTGCCCCGCGTACTCGCCGAGCCACTCGTAATAGTCGCCGATGTAGCGGTTCGCGGCCTCCTCGGCCTGATCGCCGAGCGAGAAGTAGGCGAGGGCCAGCGTCTTCGGCTCCCCCTCGCGGCCGGCCTCCTTCCACGCCGCCACCATCTTGTCGCGGCCCGCGGCGAGCTGCTCGGGCGGCGCGCCACCGGCGATCCAGCCGTCGCCGAACTCGGCGGCACGCCGGTAGGTGGCGTCGATCGTGCCGCCGATCACCAGCTCTGGCGGTGAGTCGGCGACGTCGGGGCCGACGCCAGCATGGTGGGCGGCACCGGAGGACTCGTTCGAGTTCGCCCAGGTGTGCTTGATCTCGTGCAACATGCGCTCGAAGTTCTCGCCGCCGCGGGACTCGAAGTCGACGCCGGAGACCTCGTAGTCGTCGGAGCGTCCGCCGACCGCGATCCCGAGCACCATCCGCCCGCCGGAGATCAGGTGCACGGAGGCGGCCTGCTTGGCGAGCAGCACCGCGTTGACGCGGGTGGGGGCGATCAGGATCGTCGTCGCCAGCTTGATCCGGTCGGTGACCGCGGCCGCCGCGCCCAGCGCCACCAGCGGCTCGAGGTTCGGGTAGGCGATCCGGTCGATCGTTCCCAGGGACGAGAACCCCGCCAGGTCAGCGTTGTGCGCCCACTCGGTCAACTGCGCGCCGGTCGTGCCCGGGACCGCGTTCGGCAATCCGATTCCTACGTCCATCGCCTCTCCTTTGACTCGCTTACTCTCGCCTGATGACCTTAGGCCAGCTACCCGTTTGGGCAACTGAACTAATCGCGGCCGCGCGGGTCGGCCATCTGGCGCTGCTCGACGACGACGATCGCCCGCGGGTGCTGCCGGTCACCTTCGCCCTCGCCGAGGGCGCGGTGTGGAGCGCAATCGACGAGAAGCCGAAGCGATCGCCGCTTCCTGCAAGGGTGCGCTGGCTCGAGCGGCGCCCCGAAGCCGCGCTCTGCGTCGACCGCTACGACGACGACTGGAGCCGCCTGGCCTGGGTGCAGATCCTCGGTCGGATCGAGGTGCTCGAGCTCGACTCCGAGCCGGTGGCCGCTGAGGCGCTGCGCTCGAAGTACCGCCAGTACCGGGAGCGGACGCCGCCCGGGCCGCTCTTGCGGCTGGGCGTCGACAGAGCTCTCTGCTGGCGGGCCGCCGACTAGCCGGGGTAGATCGCGCTTTCGAGGCCGACGACCCGCAGGTCGTCGTCGGAGATCGCCTCGACGTCGATCTTCAGCTCGATCCAGTTGGAGACCACGACCCCGCCGCCGGGCAGCTCGTCGTTCCAGGAGACGTCGAAGTCGTGGCGGTTGATCCGCGCGCTGAGCTCGAAGCCGACCCGGGTCATCTCACCCTTGTTCTCGTCGCCCTCCCAGTAGGGCGTCGTCCACTGGCCGAGGTAAACGACGTCGAGCGGAACCTCGCGCGTATTGCCGCGGATCGTCAGCTCGGCCAGGGCTCGGAACTGCAGATCGCCGACGCGCTCGGTGAACCGCCCGGAGAAGGTGATCGCCGGATGGTTGTCGACATCGAAGAAGTCGGCGCTGCGCAGATGGGCGTCGCGGTCCGACTCGCCGGTCCACAGCTTGCCCGCCTCGATCACCCCTTCGAAGGTGGTCTGCATGCAGTCGTCGAGGTCGAAGAGGACGGCGCCGTGCACGTCCTTGAACGATCCCCGCACCCAGGTCACCATCATGTGCCGCGCGGTGAATTCGGCCGCGGTGTGGCCGGGTTCGAACGACCAGCGCTTCATTCGAACGCGACCTCGAAGTCGACGTTGTCGATGTAGCACCAGCACCAGGTCTCCCCGGGCTCCGCCGAGCGCACGATCGGGTGGGTGGAGGAGGCCGCGTGGGCGCTGGCGTGCTTGTTCGGCGACGAGTCGCAGCACCCCACGTGCCCGCAGCTCAGGCACACGCGCAAGTGCAACCAGTGCCCGCCGATCCGCATGCAGTCCTCGCAGCCCGCGACTTCCGCGGGCGGGGAGACCTTGATCTGGTCGAGGTGGGTGCAGACGTCAGCCATCGGTTTCAACACCGACGCTACAGAGGCCGTCAAGGGCCGCCTCTGTGATGTTCATCACACGGGCTTGCCGCGGTCCGCCGGCGAGACTAAGCTCGACATCAACCGGTGTAACGGTTTGAGGAGGAGAGAGATGAGCGTCGCTCAGAAGGACGGGATCAAGGCAGCGGATGGGATCAGCTACGGCGACCTCTATCAACGCTGGGAGCAGTCGAACTGGCAGGCGACGTCG
>JAWVFH010000037.1:0-83920 GCA_033856255.1 Solirubrobacterales bacterium
CAGGAGGGAAAGAGAAACACGGTTTGGCTAGGGCCCCTCCCCCGGGGCCCGCACAAGGACAGGTCCGGATCGCCCCCCGGGCCTGTTTCCTTTTGGCTGATTGAGAAGTCCGGCCGAAGGCCGGTCCATTGCCCGCCGGCGCTGTGTGCCGGCGCCGCGTTACTTCAGCTTGTAGGCGCGGATGCGGTCGCGATGGGCCGCCTCGTCACGGGCGTAGACCCCGTGGGCGAGCGCCTGGACCAGGCCCATCAGGGCCGCGTTCGAACGGATGTATGACGGACCGTTCGACGAGTAGTAGAGGATCAGCTCCGAATGCTCGGCCACGTCGGAGAGCGTCGCGTCGGTGATCGACATCGTCCGCGCGCGGCGGTGACGGCCGAGCTTCAGGGCGCGCAGGACCAGCGGATGCGCGCGGCCGGCGGTGAGCGCGACCAACAGCGTGTCCTCGTCCATGCGCGAAAGCTTCTGGATGTTGTCCTGGCTCGGGGAGGCGACGATCTCGGCCCGGATGTCGAGCAGGCCCAGCAGGTGGCGCAGATAGCTTGCGAAGAACGCCATCTGGTCGACGCCGACGATCAGGACCCGGCGCGAGGTCGCGAGGGCCGAGACCGAGGCCTCGACCTGCTCGCGGGTCAGGGAGCGGGCGGTCTCCTCGATGTTGGAGTAGTCCGCTCCGAGTGACGCCTCGAACTCGGAATGATCGAAGTTGAACAGTGCGCCGGCGCCGCCGTTGCTGCCGTTGGTCGCTCCCTCGGCGACCTTCTGGCGGTACTCCTCGATCGCTGCCTGCTGAAGCTCGGGATAGCCGTCGAAGCCCAGGGCCTGCGAGAAGCGGACGACCGTGGAGGAAGAGGTGTTCGCCCTCCGGGCCAGCTCCTCGGCCGTCTGGAAGGCGGCCTCGTCGAGGTGATCGACGATGTAGCGGGCGACGTCCTTCTGCGATCGCGAGAACTCGTCGAAGCGCTCGGTGATGTAGACGGAGAGCGCCTTGCCGTTCGGGCGCGTCGGCTGGCGGCGCGAGCTGCCGTTGGCGCTGGTTGAGCGGGTACGGGCGGCGGGGCGGGTCTTGGTCGCGGTCTTGGTCACGGCCGTTGATTCGCCTCACCCCGCGCTTTTCCTTTTCCGCCGCCGCGTCTGCAAGGGCGGTCCTCATGTGGTTGGATCGCCGCATGACCACCGAGGAGATGCTGCGGCTGACCAACCGAAACATGATCGGCTTCGACCTCGCGCTCGGCTCGGCGGCCCTGCTGGCCCCCGACGCGACGCTGCGGATCCTGGGCCACGACGAGCCCTCCCCCGACGCCCGTCACCTGTTTCGCCGCTGCGGGCCGATCTGGCTCACCTTCGCCGCCGCGCACCTGGTCGCCGAGCGCCGCGACCGCCCGGAGGACTGGTGGGCGCTCGCCTGGCTGCGCGGAACCGAGCTCGCCACCGACATCGTCTGGTCGCGGTCGGCCTCCTTCTCCCGTCCCGGCGCGCGGGCCGGGATGTGGGTCGCGGGCCTCTCCAACCTGGCGATGGCCGTCGGCTTCGCCCGGCTCGCGCGCCGGTAACCCGGTCCCGGCCGCTCAAGGCCAGCGCTCGCATGGTCGATTGAACCTGTGCAGGCTGATTTGCCGTTCTGGAGCGAAGGTGGCTCACGCCTGACGAGCCCCGAATGAGCAACCCCCAGGCCGAGCCCCAAGCCACAGATCCGATTCTCCTGCCCAGGCGGCATTGGTTGGTTGCGCTTGGCCTGATCGGGCTCGGACTCCTCCTGGTGCAGCTCGCTTCCCGCGTGACCCAACTCGGCTCCCCGGAAGCCGACGAGGCGATCGGCGACTGGACCTACAGGGCGCTGATGGCCGGTGCGGCGCTCGCGGTGCTCGCCAGCGCGGCCCTGCGCCGGCGCGACCGTCTCGCCTGGACGGTAATCGGGATCGGGCTCGCCGCCTACGCCGCCGGGAACCTCTACAACGAGTTCGACCTCGCGAACAACGGACGGACGACGTATCCGTCTCCGGGCGACCTCATCTACCTGGCCGGATACGTGGGCCTGATCGCCGGCGTGCGCCTGCTGGGCGCACGGTTTCGCGGCGTATCGATTCTCTCCCTCGGCCTCGTCGTCACCCTCCTCGGCCTGGCGACACTGTGGTCCTGGCTCGTCTTCGGGAGCGTCCTGGCGGACGCCAACGGTGATTCGGCCGCGATCGCCACGACGCTCTCCTATCCGGCGCTCGACCTCGTCCTGGTCGGCTCGACGCTGATCGCGCTGGCGGCCCGGGGCTGGAGGTTCGATCGGGTCTTCGTCACCCTGGCGGCCGGATTCGCGCTGGCCGTAGTCGCCGATTCGATTATCGCGGTGCGAGTCGCTCAGGGAGCCGCGATCGAAGGAAGCCTCCCCGAGACGATTTGGCCGGTCGGGATCCTGCTGATCGCGACCGCGGCATGGCTGCGACCCGGGGCGGCCGCCAAGACCCCCCGACCGAACACGGCCATCGTCCCGGCGGTCAGCCTGACAGCGATCACGATCGCAATCACCGGGCTGGTCTGGGATCACTTCTCGAGGCTCGGCTTGCTGACGATCGTGCTCGCCGTCCTGACCTTGATCGCCGGCTTCATGCAGCTGGTCCTCCTCTATCGAGCCCACGGAGCGGCGACGGCCCGCGCACTGCGCTCCGAGAGCGTCCGCAGCGCCTCCACCGAAGGCGCCCTCGACTGCGTGATCACGGTCGACGCCCAGGGCATGATCCGGGAGTGGAACGACGCCGCATCCGCGACCTTCGGCCACTGCAGCGATGACGCGATCGGCCGCGAGCTCGCGACGCTGATCATTCCCCCCGCCGAGCGCGACCATCATCGGCGCGGCCTCAAGCTCCTCGTCGAGACGGGAGACGGACCGATCCTCAACCGGCGCATCGAGGGGACGGCGCTGCGCGCCGGCGGCGCGGAGTTCCCGATCGAGCTGGCGATCACCCAGGTTCAGGCCGACCCGCCGATGTACACGGGCTTCCTTCGCGACATCAGCGATCGCAAGGCCCGCGAGGCCGAGAACACGTGGCTCGCATCGATCGTGCGGTCCTCCGGGGACGCGATCATCTCGAGGGACCTCGCCGGCGCGGTGACGGCGTGGAATCACGGGGCCGAGCTTCTCTACGGCTACACGGCCGAGGAAGCGATCGGTAGCAAGCTCAACTCGCTGATCCTGCCCGTCGATCGCGATGAGGAGATCAACGGGATCTTCGGCCAGCTCTCGGACGGTCCGGTGGCAGCGTACGAAACCGAGCGGCAGTGCAAGGACGGCCGCCTGGTGACCGTGTCGACGCGCGCGTTCGCGGTCCGCGACTCCGCCGGCAAGATGGTCGGCGCCTCGGCGATCGCCCACGACGTCACCGAGCTCAGACGGCGCGAGGAGCGAGAGCGGCAGGACCTCGAGGCGACCCTGTGGCGCGAGCGCACCGAGGCCGCGCTCGACGACGACCGGCTCGTCTTCTTCGGCCAGCCGGTCGTCGACCTGCGCAGCGGGACCGTCGACCACCAGGAGCTCCTGGTGAGGATGGATCTCGACGGCGAGATCGTCCCGCCCGGCGCCTTCCTGCCCCATGCTGAGCAGACCGAGCTGATCAGGCGCGTGGACCGCTGGGCGGTCGAGCGGGGCATCGGGCTCGCGCGCTCGGGCCGGGTCGCGATCAACCTCTCGGCCAAGAGCCTCGACGACGCCGAGCTCATCGAGACCATCGCGAAGGCCCTGGCCGATCGAGCGCTGGCCGAGAACGTGATCTTCGAGATCACCGAGACCGCAGCCGCGTCCAACATGGACGACGCGCAGCGCCTGGTCACGAAGCTCACCGCGCTCGGCTGCGGCGTCGCCCTGGACGACTTCGGCACCGGCTACGGCTCGTTCACCTACCTCAAGCGCCTGCCGATCACGGAGCTGAAGATCGACATCCAGTTCATCCGGGGGCTGGTCGACGACCCGGCCGACCAGAGCGTGGTCCGGTCGATGATCTCGGCCGCGCGCAACTTCGGCATCAGAACCGTCGCCGAAGGCGTCGAGGACGAGGCGACACTCGAGCTCCTGCGCGAGCTCGGCGTCGACATGGTCCAGGGCTACCACCTCGGGCGCCCGGCGCCGATATCGCCGGCGGCCGGCCGGCCGAGACGGATTCAGCGCGGGCCCAGACGCCCGACGAGGCCGCCCCCGCAGACAATCAAGGTCGGCCGCTGAACCCCGAGGACGTCGTTCGGGCGCTGTTCGAGGCGATGGCGCGCGGGGATGTCGACGCCGCCCTCGCCCTGGTCGATTCCGAGGTGGAGTGGACGCCGACCGTGTGGAGTGGCAGCTCCGCGCGGGGGCGCGAGCGGGTACGCGAGTGGATGCTTCAGTTCGGGGACGACCTCGAGCACCTGCGGGTGAACCTGGAGGCGGTCGAGCCCAGCAACGGCCGCGTCCTCGCCCTCGGCACGGTCTTCGACCGGCGCGGCGACCACGCCTTCGCGACGCGCGCCGGCTGGATCTTCGAGGTCGCGGGCGGTCTGGTCGGCAGAGCTCGCGCCTTCTCGACCTGGGAAGACGCTCGGATCGCGGCCGGCGGCGCCTAGCCGCCGATCGGACGGCTGCACTCGGCGAAGCCGATCCGGCGCGCGATTCGCTGTCGCTCGCGCTGGGTCCGGGCGAGCTCGGCCTGGCTCTTCACGTAGGCCTCGGTGTCGCGCGCCTGGGCGGCGTCGTGACCGCTGCGCAGGAAGGCGATCCCGCGCTCGCGCGCGGCCAGGTAGCGCTCGATCTCGGCGTCGAACTCGGGCGGCCCGTTGAGGGCCCGGATCTGGTCGACCTCGTCGCCGGCGATGTCGGCGAGCTGAGTCGTGAGCTCGGCCGCCTGGCTCGCGGTTCGCGGCGGGCCGTCCTGAAGATTGGTGAACGCATCGTGCGCCTTGCGGCAGATCTCGTCGCCCCGGGCGATCAGCTCACCGCGCGTCAGCTCGGCCTCCTTGAACGGCCCGAGGTTGAGGAGGACGGCGACCAACGCGAGAACGGCGGCCCCCGCGACTACCGCGAGCACCCAGGCGAACGTTCCGCGCGGTAGCTGCAGCCCCACCGGCGCAGCCTATTGGTAGAGGAGGAGGTCCGGGGCGGGTTCGAGCCCCAGCACCGCCGCCGGTTTCATCAGCGGCGTGTCGCGCTGGTAGAAGAGCGAGAACCCGTTGAACAGCGTCGTGCTCGAGATCCCCGCGTAGCCGGCGGCCTTCGCGAGAGGGGAGCCGATCCCGTCGAAGTTGAGCAGGACCTGAACGCCTCGACGCGGCCGGATCCGGCTGCGGCCACGGACCATTCCGCGGCGGAACTGGTGCACGACGACGAGCTTCGGCGGCAGGTGGTACTCGCGGACCAGCGCGGCCAGGTTCCGGATCACCGCGTTGACCTCGGTCGCGCCGACCTTGCCCGGCGTCTGGCCCGGGACCCCGTGGCGTCCCACGTTCCACTCCGGGTCGAGCGCCAGGTCGACGTCGGGCTGGGCGAGCCAGTCGGAGAGCTCGGCGGCCTCGGAGCTGAAGGTCGAGCGCCCGGGCTGGACGTCGAGCATCAGCCTCGCCCCCACCGCCCGTGCCTGCTCGAGGTAGATCCCGATCACATCGTCGGCCTGGCGGGAGCGGTAGAGACCGTCCGGCCCCCCACCCGCGGTCGCGAACACGGAGACGAGGTCGAACTCGCCGATCACGGGGCGGTCGCCGAGCGTTGCGTAGGGCGCCGCTTGAGCCGCGAGCCGCTTCGCGGCCCCCGCCGGCGTGTGCATGCCGAGGACGGTCTGGCCCATCTGGGGGGCGCCGTAGAGGCTGACGACGCGGCTTGCCGGGAACAGCTGCCCGTCGATTCCGCCGGCGGGGATGCCGCCGCCGCGCGGTGCCGCCGCGGGCCGGGCCGCGAGGAAGCGGTCCGTCGCCCGCTCGATCTGGGCCGCGGTCGGCGGCCGTGGCGCCGCCTGCGCGCCGGCGGCGGCGAACAACACGGTCGCGAACGCAGCCAGGACCGCCGCTGTCGCCGCTCGTGCCATCACGCCTTCAACAAGCTACGCCGCCCGTCGTAGCGCTCCTGCCGTGACGGAATCCGCGCTAAGGCGCCGGCGCGCGCTCCTTCAACACCCGCCGCAGGATCTTTCCCGACGGCGATTTCGGGATCTCGTCGACCGCCTCGACGAGGCGGATCCGCTTCTGCGGCGATACCTGCCCGCCCACCCACTCGATCAGCGCCTCGCCGTCGAGGCCGTCGCCGGCGGCGACCACGAACGCCTTCGGCAGCTCGCCGGCCTCCTCGTCGGGGACGCCGATCACGGCGACGTCGGCGACCTGCGGATGGGTGATGATCAGCGCCTCGAGCTCAGCGGGCGCGACCTGGAAGCCCTTGTACTTGATCAGCTCCTTGAGCCGGTCGACGATCGCGAAGAAGCCGTCGCCGTCGACGACCGCGACGTCACCGGTGTGCAGCCAGCCGTCGTCGTCAATCGTCGCCGCCGTCGCCTCCGCGTTGTTGAGATAGCCCTTCATCACCTGCGGGCCGCGGATCCACAGCTCGCCGCGCTCGCCCTCGCCGACGTCGGTACCGCTCTCGGGGTCGATCAGCCGGCACTCGGTGTCGGGCACCGGCGGACCGATCGAGCCCGGCTTGTTCTCGCCGTCGGGCCTGATCACATGAGTCACCGGGCTGGTCTCCGTGAGGCCGTAGCCCTGCACCACCCGGCAGTCGATCCGCTCGGCGACCCGGTCGGCGAGCTCGGCCCCCAGCGGGGCGGCGCCCGACATGATCGTGCGCACGGAGGAGAGGTCGTGTTCGTCGACCGCCGGGTGCTTGGCGAGCGCCAGGGCGATCGGGGGCACCACGTAGGCGCGAGTCACCGAGTGCTCGGCGATCAGGCCGAGGAACTGGTCCAGGTCGAAGCGCGGCATCGTCACCAGCGTCGCCCCGGCTCGCAGGCCCTGATTCATGATCACGACCATCCCGTAGATGTGGAAGAAGGGCAGGCAGGCGATCAGGATGTCGTCGTCGGCGATCGCGAAGCTGGCCTTGAGCTGGCAGAGGTTGGCGACCAGGTTGCGGTGGGTCAGCATCACGCCCTTCGGCAGCCCGGTCGTGCCGCTCGAGTACGGGAGCACCGCGATGTCGGCGCCGGGGTCGATCTCCACCGCCGGCGCCGCGTCCGGATCGCCGAGCAGCTCCTCGAAGGGGCGCGCGCCCTCGGCCCCTCCGAGGACGTAGACCTCGTCGGAGATCCCGCTCCGCGCGGCGGCCTCGAGCGCGGTCTCGAGGAAGGCCGGCGCCGTGAGCAGCATCCGGGCGCCCGAGTCGGCGAGTTGATGGGCGAGCTCGTTCGCCGTGTAGAGCGGGTTGACGGTCATGCAGCAGCCACCGGTCGCGGCGGCGCCGTGGAAGGCGATCGCGTACTCGGGGCAGTTGGGCATGTAGACGCCGAGCGCGTCGCCCGTCCCGAAGCCGCGGTCCGCCAAGCCGGCGGCAAGCGCCTTGACACCCTCCGACAGGGCCCCGTAGGTGAGCACGCGGCCGGTCGGCCCGTCGATCAGCGCCGGCTTGTCGGCGTGCTCCCCGGCCGCCTCGAGGACGAAGGACGTCACGTCGAGATCCGGGATCTCGACCCCGGGCCCGGGGCCGCGGTGGATCACTCTCGCTCCATTTCGTTCACGATCGGCTGACACGTGAACCTATATCGATCCATAGTCTGGCGGGATGCGGGCTTGGCCGATGAGTAGACGAGCTGGAATCCTGATCGCCGCGATCGTCGCGGTCTGTGCCTTCGCCGGGATCGTCGTCGCCGCCAAGCCGCCAACCGGGGTGATCGGTCCGCAGACCCGGATCCAGCCCAGCGGCAGGCTGCTGAACCCGGTCGGCAAGCTGACGAAGCTCGGCAACCTGCCCACCGGGGCCGCGCTCACCGTCGACGGGCGCTTCGCCTGGACGCTGTCCGCGGGCCGGGGGGCGAACGACATCCGCATCGTCCGCGTCGCGGGCGGCAAGGGAAGGTCCGGCAAGGTGATCCAGAAGATCCCGATGCCGGGCCTCTCGGGCGGGATCGCGATGTCTCCCGACGGGCACACCGCCTACGTCTCCGGGACCCCGGAGAGCGGCAAGAAGTCGAGCCAGGTCGCCGACGACGTCCCCGGACAGGACGGCGATGTGATCCACGTGTTCTCACTCAAGCGTCGCAGCGGCGAGGCCTCTCGCGACGGCGTGATCGAGGTCCCGGCGCCGCCCGGAACGGTGCCGCCCCAGAGCTTCCCGCCCACCAACACCGCGGCCCAGTCGTGGCCTCAGGACCTGGCGGTATCGCCGGACGGCACGAAGCTGCTGGCCGCGCTCGACCTCGCCAACGCGGCGGCGATCGTCGACACAGCCAGCCGCTCGGTCTCCTACGTGCAGACGGGCCGCTACCCCTACGGCGCCGCGATCACCGCTGACGGCAAGCTCGGCCTGATCTCCAACCAGACCGACGCCACCGTCTCGGTGATCGACCTCGCCTCGGCATCGGTGGTCAAGACGATCACGGTCGGCGCCCACCTCTCCCATCCGGAGGGGATCGCGACCGACCCGAAGCGCCACCTCGCCTACGTCGCCGTAGCCAACCAGGACCTGATCGCGGTCGTCAACACGAAGACGATGGCGGTGGCGCGGACGCTCTCCGTCGAGCGCCCGCAGGGCCTCGGCACATCCCCGGTCGACGTCAGCGTCACCGCTGACGCCTGCCGCCTGCTGAGCGCCGACGCCGGCGAGGACGCGATCGCCGTCTTCGCCCTCTCGGCGAAGCGCAGCTGCGACCCGGCAGCAAAGCCGGCCGGCCATCACGGCCACGGGGGCAGCGGCGCCCGCCGCCTGCTCCAGCGCGAATCGCGGCGGGCCGCCGCGGTGGCCGGGACCGAGGCCGAGGACGGCGGCGCCGCACCCGAGCCGCTGGTCAAGAAGAGCAAGCGCTGGCAGCTGCTCGGCCGGATCCCGGTGGCCTCGTATCCGACCGCGGTGATGACGACCCCGGACAAGGACCCGTCGGATCGCAAGCTCGTCTGGGTCGCGGCGAAGGGACTCGGGGTCGGGCCGAACGACATCGCCCCCGGGGAGCCGGCTCCGGTCAGCCCCCAGAACAGCCCCAACGACGACACCCCGGACGGCATCGACGACGACTACCGCTTCTTCTACCTGCCCGAGCTGGTCAAGGGGATGTCGGGGATCATGGGCTTCCCCTCCGACGCCCGGCTCGCCGACCTCACCCCGAAGGCCTCGCAGCAGATCCGGCCGTCGAACTCGATGAAGGCTCCGAAGGACACTCCGCTCGCTCCCGGCGGCCCGATCCAGCACGTCTTCTACATCGTCCGCGAGAACCGCACCTACGACCAGATCCTCGGCGATGAGCCGCGCGGCGACGGCGACCCGCACCTGACCGTGTTCGGCAAGGACGTCACCCCCAACATCCATGCCCTGGTGCAGCGCTTCCCGCTGCTCGACCACGTCTACGCGAACTCCGAGGCCTCGATCGACGGCCACTTCTGGACCTCGGCCGGTGCGGTCTCCGACTACACCGTCAAGGCCTGGCACGCCAACTACGCGGACCGCAACCGGCCATATGACTTCGGCGTCTACTCGGTCACCTGGCCGGCCGCCGGGTTCCTCTTCGACGCGGCCGAGAAGCAGGGAATCCCCTGGTACAACTACGGCGAGGTCATCGCCGGAGATGTGCCGCTCGGCGACATCGATCGCACGCCGGCCGAGAACGCGGAGGTGGCCGCCAAATTCGCCAAGTCCGACGTCGGCCCGCTGACGCCCGGCCCGCAGCCCCCCGCCCCGGCGCCCTGCTTCACCAATATCGCCGGCACCGGCGTGAACGTCCTCAACGGCCAGGACGTCTATGACTCCAGCCGCCCGGCGGGGGCCAACCCGGCGAATACCGAGAGCCGCTACCAATGCTTCGAGCAGCGCTTCAACCAGCAGCTCGCCTCCGACTCCGTGCCGGCGTTCAACTACCTCACCTACGGCAACGATCACACCGAGGGAACGACGCCGGGACGGCGCACCCCCGATGCGATGGTGGCGTCCAACGACCTCGCGGTCGGCGAGACGGTCGACCTGATCTCGCACTCGCCGATCTGGCAGAGCTCGCTGATCCTCGTGGTCGAGGACGACTCGCAGGACGGCGCCGATCACGTCGACGCCCACCGGATACCGGCGCTGGCGATCAGCCCGTACACGAAGCGGGCCAAGGTCGACCACACCCGCTACGACTTCCTCTCCTTCATCCGCACGATGGAGCGGGTGATCGGGATGAAGCCGCTGAACCTGTTCGACGCCACCGCGGTGCCGCTCTACAAGGCCTTCGACGCCGACCCGTCGGATAACTCGGAGCCGTACGACGCGATCACGCCGAACGTCGACCTGACGGCGACCAACACGGCGCACTCGCCGGCGGCGAAGCTGTCGTCCCGCCTACCGCTCGACGTGCTCGACCAGGTGCCGCAGCGGGTGCTCGACAAGATCCTCTGGAAGTACCGCTACGGGGCCGACTCGAAGCCGCCGCCTCCGGGGCCGAACGCCTCCGGGACTGACGAGCGCGACTGGAACCCCTCCGAGGTCGCATCCGACAGCGAGGCGCTCGACGAAGTGATCAAGGAGCTTGGCCTCGACCCCGCCGTGGTCCGCGACCGCTACGGCGACGAGGGCGACGGCGGCTGAGCCCCGGCGCCCGGCGCCACGGCGCCGAGCGCGTGCAGGCCGCCGTCGACGTGGAGGATCTCGCCGCTGATCGCCCGCGCCCAGTCGGAGAGCAGAAAGCAGACGGCGTGGGCGACCGGCGTCGCGTCGGCGGGGTCCCAGCCGAGCGGCGCCCCGGCGCTCCAGGCGGCCGCCAGCTCGCTGAAACCGGGGATGCCGCCGGCGGCGGCGGTGTCGACCGGGCCGGCGGCGACCAGGTTGACCCGCACCCCGCGCGGCCCCAGGTCCCGAGCCAGGTAGCGCGACGTCGACTCGAGCGCGGCCTTGGCGACCCCCATCCAGTCGTAGGCGGGCCAGGCGACGGTGGCGTCGAAGTCGAGCCCGACGATCGCGCCGCCGTCGTCGCGCTCGAGCAGCGGCGCCAGATGGCGGGCGAGCGCCTGGAGGCTGTAGGCGCTGGTCCGAAACGCCTGCGCGGCGCTCTCGTAGCCGGTCTCCAGGAAGCGGCCCCCGATCGCGTCCTCAGGCGCGTGCGCGATCGCGTGCAGGACCCCGTCAACCGCCCCCCATCGCGACTCGAGCTCGGCGGCGACGGCCGCCAGGTCGCCCTCGTCGTTGACGTCGAGCTCGAGCACGTCGGGCGGCTGCGGCAGCCGCATCGCCGCCCGCTCGGTCAGCCGGCGGGCGCGGCCGAACGAGCTCAACACCACCTCGGCGCCGGCGAGCTGCGCCTCGCGGGCGACCGCGAAGGCGATGCTGTGGCGGGTGATCACACCGGTGACCAGCAGGCGCTTGCCCGCCAGCATCACGGCGCCTCGAGGCAGAGGACGACGTTGTGGCCGCCGAACCCGAACGAGTTCGAGATCCCGACCAGGGCGCGGCCGTTCGAGGCCAGGGGGCGCGACTCGCCCGGCACGTAGTCGAGGCCGAGCTCCTCGTCGGGCTGCTCGAGGTTGATCGTCGGCGGCGCGACGCCGCCGGCCAGCGCCAGCACCGTGGCCACCGCTTCCACGGCGCCCGCGGCGCCGAGCAGGTGCCCGATTGAGGACTTCAGCGAGGAGATCGGGATCGAGCTCGCGCGCGATCCGAAGACCCGCTTGATCGCCGCGGTCTCGGAGCGGTCGTTGAGCTCGGTCGACGTCCCGTGGGCGTTGATGTAGTCGACCTCGTCCGGGCTGATCCCGGCGTCGGCGAGCGCCCCCTCCATCGCCCGCGCGGCGCCGTCGCCGTCGGGATCGGGAGCGGTCAGGTGGTAGGCGTCCGCGGTTGCCCCGTAGCCGGTCAGGCGCCCGGCGATCGGCGCCCCGCGCTCCGCGGCTCGCTCGGCGCTTTCCAGCACCAGCACGGCGCCGCCCTCGCCGATCACGAAACCGTCGCGCCGGCGGTCGAAGGGGCGCGAGATCCCGGTCTCCGAGGTCGCTCCCATGCCGGCGAACCCGGCGACCGACAGCGGGGTGACCGCGGCCTCGGCGCCGCCGACCACGCAGGCGGCGACGTCGCCGCGCTCGACCATCCGCATCCCGGCCCCGATCGCCTGAGCGCCGGCGGCGCAGGCCGAGACCGTGCCGTAGCACTCGCCCTTCAGCCCTCGCCGCATCGCGACCGCGCCCGCGGCGGCGTTGGGCATCATCTGCGGGACGCACAGCGGCGACATCGCCTTTGCGCCGCGCTCCAGCATCACCGTGTGCTGGTCCTCGATCGTCGAGATGCCCCCGACCCCGGTCCCGATCACGCAGCCGATCTCTACCGAGTCGTACGGCGGCTCCTCCTCCCAGCCGGCGTCGGCGAGCGCCTCGTCGGCGGCGACCAGCGCGAACTGGGTGAAGCGGTCGGCGCGGCGCGCCTCACGCCGGGTCAGGAAGTCGGTCGGCTCGAAGTCCAGGCAGCGCCCGGCGCCGTCGGCGATCCCCGACTCGCCGGCGCTCCAGCGCTCGTGCAGGGCCGGCGCGCCGACCCCGAGCGGGGTTACCGCGCCGAGGCCGGTGATGACTACGTCTCGGCTCACGCCGCCAAGCGCGAGGAGATCAGCTCGACCACGTCCCCCACCGTCTCGATCTTCTCCAGGTCGGAGTCGGTGATCTCGATCCCGTACTCGTCCTCGACGATCTGCGCCAGCTCGACGAGGTCGAGCGAGTCGACGTCGAGATCCTCGAATCGCGCCTCGGGCTTCAGGTTCTCACGCTCCTCGCCGAACTCGACCAGGGCGTCGATCACCCGCTGCTCGACCTGCTGCTTGCTTGCTTCCGTTTCAGGCACTGCGTTTCACTCCTTGCTCTAGGCGGTCATCCCGCCGTCGACGGTCAACGTCGTTCCGTTCACGTACGAAGCTGCATCCGAGGCGAGGAAGCCGACACAGGCGGCAACCTCCTCGGGCGTCCCCATCCTGCGGGCCGGGATCGCCGCGGCCAGGCCGCTGTCGAGCCCGGCGGTCATCCCGGTCTCGATCAGGCCCGGGGCGACGGCGTTGGCGGTCACGCCGCGGCGCGCGACCTCGACCGCGACCGTCCTGGTGAACGCGATCAACCCCGCCTTCGAGGCGGCGTAGTTGGCCTGCCCCGGGTTGGCGTGCACGCCGACGACCGAAGCGATGTTGACGATCCGCCCGAAGCGCGCCCGGATCATCGGCCCGACCACCCTCCTGGTGAGCCGGAAGGCGGCGCTCAGGTTCGTCTCCAGGACCCGGTCCCAGTCCTCGTCGCCGAGCCGCATCGAGAGCCCGTCGGCGGTCAGGCCGGCGTTGTTGACCAGCACCAGCACCGGGCCCAGCTCCTCCTCGGCCTCGCCGACGAGTCCATCGAGCGCCTCGGGCTCGCTGACGTCGGCCTGGATCGCGTGAGCGCTGCCGCCGGCCTCGCGGATGCCGGCGGCGACCCGCTCGGCGCCCTCGCGGTCGGCGCGGTAGTTGACCGCCACCGGCCGGCCGGCCCTCGCCAGCTCGGCCGCGATCGCTGCGCCGATCCCGCGCGAGGCGCCGGTGACCAGGGCGCAGCCCTCGCTAGGCACGGGCCGGCTCCCGGTCGCCGATCTCGACCTCGACGCCATCGAGGATCCGCGGCACGAGCTTCGCCAGCACCCGGCCCGGGCCGACGTCGAGGAAGCGCCGGGCGCCGTCGGCGTGCAGGCGGCGCATCACGTCCGCCCACAGCACCGGGCTCGTCAGCGAGGCCGCCAGCTGCTCGCGGGGATCGTCGTGAAACGGCGTCGCCGTGGCGCCGGAGATCACCGGCGCGGTCGCGGGCCGGAACTCGATCCCGGCGATCAGGGCGCGATAGGGCTCGACGGCCGGCTCCATGTAGGGCGAGTGGAATGCGCCGGTGACCTTGAGCCGCTTCGCCCGTAGATCGAGGCCACGGGCGGCGGCGCGGGCGGCCTCGAGCCCGGACTCCGCGCCGCTGAGCACGAACTGCTCGGGGGAGTTCTCGTTCGCCAGCGCCAGCCCCGTGCGCTCCGCCAGCTGCAGCGCCTGGGAGCGATCGCCGCCGACGGCCAGCATCCCGAGCGGCTGCGCGGCCGATTCCCCGGCCTCATGCATCAGGCGGCCGCGCTCGGCGGCGATCCGCAGGCCGTCGAGCTCCCCCACGGCGCCGGCGGCGGCGAGGGCGGCGATCTCGCCCAGGGAATGTCCGGCGTAAGCGTCTGCCGGGGGGCGCCCGAGGCGCTCGAACCCGGCGATCGAGGCGCAGTAGATCGCCGGCTGGGCGAAGTTCGTGCCCCCGGCGAGCCGCTCGAAGGGATCCGTACCGACCAGCTCGCAGGCGAGCTCGTGGAGGTCGGGCCGGCGGCTGCGGACGAGCGCCGCGGCGCTCGCGTCGCCGACGCCCTGCCCCGGGAAGAGGATCGCGTCGACGCGCTCGAGGCCGTCGCCCGCGGGTGTTTCTGTGTCCGGGTTCACGCAGCCACTATCCCAGTCCGGGCGCCGAGGTTACGCCCGGATCGCGACGAGCACCCGATCGGCTGTCGATATCGTGCGGGCGATGATCCGCTCGCCCGACCGCGACCCCTGGGGACGTGACCTCGCCGGCACGCTGCACGAGCTGGAGTTCGAAAGCGAGGCGCTGAAGGGCAACCCGCTCGGTGACCCCGCGTCCCGGCCGCTCTACGTCTACACGCCCCCGGGCTGGCCCGACGACGGCCCCTATCCGGCGGTCTGGTCGATCCAGGGGATGACCGGCCAGATCGACATGTGGCGCAACCGCAACCCGTACAGCTCCACCTTCATCGAGGACGTCGACCGGATGATCGGCGCCGGCGAGTGCCGGCCGGTGGTGGTCCCGATGCCCGATTGCTGGACCGCGTACGGCGGCTCGCAGTTCATCAACTCGGCCGGCACCGGCGAGTACATGACGTATCTGTGCGACGAGCTCGTCCCGTTCGTCGACGAGCGCTTCAACACGATCGCCGAGCGCGACTCGCGGGCTGTCCAGGGGAAGTCCTCGGGCGGCTACGGAGCCCTGGTGCTGCCGATGCTGCGCCCCGAGCTCTGGGGCGGGCTCGGCGACGTCTCCGGCGACTCGGCGTTCGAGTACTGCTACCTGGAGGACTTCCCGCGCGCCTGGGCGGTGCTGCGTGAGTACGACTCGGTCGACGCCTTCTGGGAGTGGATGCTCGAGCAGGCCGATCCATCGGAGCAGACCTTCGCCGCCGTCAACGCGATCGCGATGGCGGCCTGCTACTCCCCCGGTCCCGACCGCGAGCCGGAGCTGCCGTTCGATCTCACCGACTGCTCGCTGCGCGAGGACGTCTGGGAGCGCTGGCTGGCCTGGGACCCGGTGCGGATGCTGCCGTCGCACCTGGACGAGCTGCGCTCGATGCGAGCGATCTCGCTCGAGTGCGGGCTCCAGGACGAGTACAACCTGCAGGCTGGGACGGCGATTCTCCACGGCCAGCTCGAGGCCGCCGGGGTCGAGCACCGCTTCGAGCTCTTCGAGGGCAAGCACGGGCACCTGACGCCGCGATACGCGCCCCTCGTCGCCTGGCTCGCCGAGCGCCTGGCGCCCTAGCGCGTCGCCGGTTCAGCGCTACCCTGGAAGCAGGACCCGCAGCGGCCGGTAGCCGACACAGGGCCCGCGCCAACGGATGAGCGGATCGTTCACGCCGTGTTCGAGACGGGCATCACGAGCGATAGGAGGCTCCTCATGAGCCAAGAAACGGGACGCGCCACAGGGCAGGAGCTCTCGGCGATCACCGTTGCGATGGTGACGCTGCACCGTCGCTACTACGGCAAGGGGCCAACCGAGGCGAAGACCTACGCGATCAACGACACGATCCTCTGCATCCTCAAGGGCGGCTTCACCACCGTCGAGCAGACGCTGATGGCCGACGGCAAGACCGAGGAGGTCGAGCGGATCCGGCGCAGCTTTCAGAAGACGATGAAGGACCGGTTCATCGACGTGATCGAGTCGACCATCGATCGCCACGTGATCGCCTACATGAGCCAGGTCAACACCGATCCCGACGTCGCGGTCGAGCTGTTCATGCTCGAGCCGCACGCGGAGAAGCTGCTCGGCGAGCACGAGCAGAGCTTCGACGGCGAAGAGGTGGTCGAGGTCTAGACGACCGCGGCGGCCGGCTCGAGGGGCTCGAGCACGAAGACCTCCACCGCGAGATCGGGATCGAAGTGGACCGAGCTGAGGAAGGCGACCACGCCGCGCCCAGTGAGCTCTTCGACCGTCTGCCGGAACGCCGGCTCCAGCGCCCGCTGGTGCATCTGCCGCGCATCGCGCACGCGCTCACCTGCGCCGGCCTCGATCAGGGTCCGCTCGACGTGGGTGAAGACGTCGGACAGCGTGCAGACGACGATCTCGTCGGCGATCACGCACTTGGCCGCGCCCGGCCCGCGACCGAAGTGCTCGCGGTGCAGGGCGACCATCGCGTTCGAGATCTTCGCCAGCAGCTCGCCGCCGACGGGCCTGACCGCCATCGCCTAGGCCTCCGGTGCGAGGCGGAAGAACTCGATCGAGTAGAGCGGGTCGATGTTGAGGGAGCTGATGAAGCTGTGCACGGTTCTCCCGGTCGCCCGCTCCACGATCGCGATGAACGTCGGGGCGATCACGTCCTGAAACGCCTCCCGGGCGGCCTTCACGGCATCGCTCTGCCCGGCCGCCAACAGCGTGCGCTCAGCCGCTGTCAGCTCGACGTCGATCACGGCCAGGACCATCTCGTCGGCGAGGTGGACCTCGATCCCGTCGGCGCCGGTCCCGTACGAGTCCCGGTGTACCTGCAGGAGCTCCTTCTTGATCTCCGCCTTGATCTGAGCGGTCGAGGGCGCGTTTCTCTCAGGCATCATCGCCGCCGCCGTTGTCGAACAGGAACAGCTCGATCGCGACGCCGGTCTCGAGGTGAACCTGGCTGATCAGGGCCCGTACCGGGCGTCCCGTGGTCTCCTCGACGATCTCGACGAACGACCCCTGAACCGCGTCCTGGAAGGCCATGCGGGTCGCCTGCACGTGCTCGCCTTTCCCGGCGGCGATCAGGGTCCGCTCCGCGGGAGTGAAGATCTCCTCCAACACGGAGAGCAGGTAGTCGTGGTGGATGTAGGTCTTTGCGCGCGTCGGCCCGCGACCGTAGAGACGGGCGTGCAGCTGCACGATCCGCCTCGATACCTGCGAGGAGACCTGGCCCAGTTCAGGGCGTGGCTCCGTCTCTTCGGACTTCAAGCGCGGCTCCGTGTTCGGGAACGTGGGCGGCAGGTGCCTGACGGCCGTCTGACGACCATCTGTCCTTGCCGGTTTCCGAGAGCCGCTTGCCCTGGCTTCGTTACCTACGCCACCGGAGCACTCAGGTAGATCGATCATACGCACCTTCGCGCCCAACTTGGCGAAACCTTGCCTAGCGGGCGCGATCCGGGATAGGCTGCCTGCGGCGACCCGGCTCCTTGGTGGGCTGGGGCGTCGGCCTCGGCGCTGCGAGACCCTTCGCGGACACCAGGACGCGAAGGGGACTACGGCACCAGCTTCCAACGGAGGTCACCTATAGCCGGCTGGGCTAAACGGAACGGCAACGGCCGCTCGTCGCGTCTGACGATCGAGCTCGGCCACAGCGGCGACATCTGCCGCCTCTCGCTGCACGGGGAGCTGGACCAGGAGAGCTGCGACGGCTTCGAGCTGGCGCTCGGCGCCGCGCTCGCCAGCGACGCCGACCAGGTCCTGGTCGATCTCGACGGGCTCGCGTTCATCGACTCGGTCGGGCTGCAGTCACTGCTGCGCGCCAAGCGCCGCAGTGACAGGGAGGGGCGGCTGCGAATGACGCGCGGCCAGGGCGAGGTCGCCCAGCTGTTCCGGCTCACCGCGATGGACCTGGTCCTGCCGTTCGAGTAAGCCGGAAGCCTCAAGCGCGTGGGCCGCGGCGCAGAAGCCATGCCGTCACGGCCGCGGCGACCGCGCAGAGCGCCGCGGTGACGTAGAACCCGGTCGCCAGATCGGCGGTGACGATGATGCCGCCGATCACCGCGAGGCCGAGCGTCGCGGCGAGCTGGCGAGACGCGGCCATCAGGCCGAACGCCTCCGACTCCTGCTCGCCTGCGACCGTGTTCATCGCGGCGAGGTTGGCCGACGGCTGCACGACCCCGGACCCGATCGCGATCGGGACGAGCCCGACGATCACCAGCGCGGTTCCCTGCCGGTCCATGCCGACCGCGACCAGCAATGCGCCGGCGGCGGTCACCACCATGCCGAAGTTGCACACGCCCGCCGGGCCGACCCGGTCCGCCAGCCGGCCCGCGAGCGGCGCGGCGACCACGGTCGGCAGGGCCAGAGCGAGCAGCGCGACTCCCGCGGTCGAGGCGCTCATGCCGATCACCTGCTGGAGGTAGATCGACGTGTACACGGTCACGATCACGACCGCGAGCCGGTTGACGCTGACGCCGAGCGAGGCGCCCGCGTAGGTGCGCTGGGCGAACAACCGCAGGTTGAAGAAGGGCGCGGGGATCCTGAGCTCGCGGACGATGGCGACCGCGAGCGCCAACGATCCTCCGCCGCCAAGGGCAATCGTCCTGGCGCTCGTCCAGCCCCAGCTCTCGGCCTGCATCAGCGCGATCACGATCGCCACCAAGGCCGCGATCACGACTCCGGCGCCCAGCGGGTCGCTGACCCTGGCCCCGGCCGCTCCGCGGCGGCCGGCGACGCGAAGGAACACGAGACCGGCAACGCAGCCGATCACCGGCAGGTTGAGCACGAATACCGAGCGCCACCCGAACGCATCCACCAGCACCCCGCCGATCACCGGCCCGAGGGCGAGGAACGCCCCAGAGACGCCCAGGCAGATGCCGAGCGCGCGTCCGCGTTCATGCTCGGCGTAGCTCTCCGAGACCAGGCCCGTCGCGTTCGGCATCATCATCCCGGCGCCGATGCCCTGCAGAACCCGTCCGCTCAGCATCAGGAGCTCGTCCTGCGCCAGCGCGCCCGCCACCGAGCCGAGCGCCAGGATCGTGGTGCCGGCCAGGAACAACCTTCGCCGCCCGTACACGTCGCCGAGCCGTCCCGCGATTGCGACCGTCCCGGCCAGCGCCAGCAGGTAGGCGTTGATGACCCACTGCAGGGCCAGGTCCGAGAGCCCCAGCTCGTCGCCGATCGTCGGCAGCGCCACCGCCACGGCGGTCTGATCGATGTAGATCAGCGCCAGGGCTCCGGTCATCGCGACAAGGGCCCAGTGCCAGCGCCAGCGTGCGCCTGAGGCGCCGTTAGGGTTCACGGCCACATGTGCCGCCTATTCGCGATGACCGCCGGCGAGGAACGCATCACGGTCTCACACTGGCTTCTCGACGCCTCGGACAGCCTGGTCGCGCAGAGCCACTTCGAGCCGGACGGGACCGGGCTGGGGTTCTTCGACGAATCCGGCAACCCGGTCGTCGACCGCCAGCCGCTCGCGGCGTTTCGCGACGACGAGTTCACGAAGGTGGCTCGCACCGAGCGGTCATCGACGTTCCTCGCGCATATCCGATTCGCCTCGGTCCCCTCCTTCGCGATCACCGACACCCACCCCTTCCAGCGCGAGGGAATGCTCTTCGCCCACAACGGGGTTCTCGACGGGGTCGAGGACCTCGAGCGCGAGATCGGCGAGGAGTACATGGGGCCGGTGGAGGGCCGGACCGACTCCGAGCGGCTGTTCGCCCTGATCACCAAGCGGATCGACGAGCTGGGAGACGTCGGCGAGGGGATCGCCTCCGCGGTCGGGTGGGTGGCCGACAACGTGCCCGTCTACTCGCTCAACCTGACGCTCGGTACCGCCGACGAGCTGTGGGCCCTTCGCTACCCCGACACGCACGAGCTGTTCGTGGTGGAGCGCCGTCAAGAAGGCGGGCCGGCCCCCGGCGAGTTCTACGGCAGGAGCCACAACGGGGCGCTGCGCGTCCACAGTCAGGAGATCGACGACAAGCCGGTCGTGATCGTCGCGAGCGAGCGGATGGACGATCACCCGGACTGGCGCGCGCTCGAACCGGGCGAGCTGCTCCACGTCACCCCGGATGTGGTGGCGCATTCGCGGATCATCCTCGACCGCCCGCCCAGCCACCCGCTCGGGGTCGATGACCTCGACCCGCGCTCCGCCGAATCGCAGCGCAACCCGAAGGCCGTGTAGCGATGCCGACCCGGACGATCTCGACCGTCGATCAAGCCGAGGCGCTGGTTGACGGGCTGACCCTTCTGGGCACCGGCGGAGGCGGCAGCCCGAAGGAGTGGCGCGGTCTGCTGCGGGAGAAGATCGGAAGCGGCGAGTCGTTCACGTGGACCGACATGGACGAGCTCGACGGCTCCAGCTACGGCTGCACCGTCTTCAAGACCGGCTCGATCGCGCCCGCCGCGGCCAAGCCCGAGCTCATCGAGCGGATGGGCTTCTCCGACCCGCGGGTGCCGAACCCGATGGTCGACGCCGTGCACGGTCTGGGTCGACGGCTCGGCGTCGAGATCGAGGTCGTGTTCGCGGTCGAGCTCGGGGGGATCAACACCCCAGCGCCGATGAGCGCCGCGATGGACATGGGCGCAACGCTCGCCGATGCGAGCTGCTCCGATCGCAGCATCCCCGAGTTGGATCAGATTCCGGCCATCGCGGCCGGCCGCGGGATGGCCCCCGCGTCGGTCGCCGACACGTGGGGCAACAGGATCGTCGTCGAGGCCGCCCCCTCCGTGCGCGCCGCCGAGCACCTGGTCAAGTCGCTGAGCGTGTTCACGCAGGCCGCCGACCCGGATGCGATGTGCGCCGTGGCGATGCTGGCGATGCCGATCTCCGAGCTGCGCGATTTCGTGGTCCGTGACTCGCTGACGCTGGCACTCGAGGTCGGCACCGCGATCCACGGGGCCGTCGCCGGCAATGCCGATCCGGCGCAGGCCGCGGCGGGCGCGGTGGGCGGTCAGGTGCTGTTCGAGGGCCCGGTGGTCGAGCGTGACTGGAAGGACCAGGACGGCTACATGACGGGAACCGTCCTGATGGAGGGCAGCGGCGAGTTCGAGGGCAGCAAGATGAAGATCTGGCACCAAAACGAGAACCACATCACCTGGCTCGACGATCAGCCGTACGTAACGAGCCCCGACCTGATCATGACCCTCGACGGCAAGACCGGCCGGCCCTACACCAACGCCGACATCGACAAGGGCACCGAGCTGGCGATCATCGGCAGGGCCGCCAACCCCCTGTTCGGCACACCGGACGCGATCGCCGCCGGCGGACCCCGCCACTATGGCTTCGACCTCGACTACCGGCCGTTCGCTGAAGTCGTCTAGTGCCAGCGCTCCATGTGGGAGCGGTGCGTGTCGAGCAGGTGGCCCGGCTCGAAGAGCTCGTCGTAGTAGTCGATGTCGAGGTGGTGAACCTGCAGGAACGTGATGCTGAAGATCGTCGGCACCGTCCCGGGGAACTTGCCGAACGTGTCGTAGATGTACTGGGCCATGACGCCGACGCAGTCCTTGAACTCCTCGCTGTGCACCTGCGCGCTCGATCGCACACCGCGGCTGTCCTTCCACGGGCCCGGTGTGTCGGGGTTGTAGGGACCGCCGGGCCCGAACTTGCGCTCAGCGAATGCCTCGACCGCCGCGCGCATGTCCGGGTAGTGCGGCGGCGAGAGTCCCTCGAAGACGCCGGGGATCCCGGTCGGGTTGGGGATCGTCCAGTCGTCGTGCTGGTCGTAGGCGAATCCGAGGCCCGGCGCCTCGGGGTCGTCCATGGTCCCGTAGAGCGCGAACCGGTTGATGCCATCGAACATCCAGCCCCCCAGCCCCGTCGCCTGCAGCATCAGCATCCCGGCGAGGCACGAGCACGAGAGCTCGGCCGTGCACTCGGTCAGCGCGTACGTCTCCATGTAGGAGAGCGCCCGCGCCGGCTGCTCGACGTCGACGATGTCGGAGAAGCGATCGAGTCCCGGGATCTGACGGTCGTTGACGTCGTCGTAGATGCAGTGCCCGTTCTGGACCAGGAAGCACAGCAGCGCGATCAGCTGCTGCGCCACGTCGCCGACGGGGATGATCAACGTCGATCCCGGCACGTTCGCGCACCACGTGTTGTGGGCGATGATGTACGGCTCGCGGGGCGGCGTCGGGATGCGGTGGTCGCTGAGCTGCTTGATCCGCTTGCCGTGAGCCTCGAGCGCCTCGATCAGCGACCCCTCGTCGTCCGGGATCCCGTCGACCAGGGCCGGGGCGTCGCGGGTCGGGAACATGTAGGTCCCGCGGTCGTTGGTGAAGAACAGCTCGCTGGTGTGGTACCCGGCGGCTGAGGGCATCGCGCGCCCGCCGGCGGCGGCCGAGTAGTTCGAGACGTGCGGCGCGTAGAGCGGCGAGCCCTTGATCGACGAATGCCAGCCGGTGTTGCCGGCCATGCCGTTGAGAACGAGCAGCTCCTCCAGCTCGGTGAGGGGCACCGGCTCGTGCTGCGAGGCGAAGCCGAGCGGATTGGCCGGTGCGGTGACGCCCATCGAGAAGCGGCGCGAGCGCCGTCCATAGAGCGCTTCGACCAGGCCGAAGGACGTGAGATCCGCGAGGCCCGGCGGAAGGTTCGAGCGGTCGATTTCCGAATAGCTCACGGGCCAGCGCCGACGAACTCGATCGTCGAGAAGACCTGCTCCTGGACGGCGAACAGCTCGTCGGGCGAATCCGCCGCGGCGATCGCGGTGACCATCGCGTCGATGATCCCGACCCGCGAGTCCTGTTGTTCGACGTTGTGGTGCATCACGTCGAGCACCCCCGGGATCCGGCTCGCTTCCTCGAGTCCGGTGACAGCGGTGACGATCCCCTCCGGGGTCGGCGGGATCAGGTGCTCGACCCAGCGGTTGAAGTTGATCGTCGGGTCGGGCCGCTGACCGAGCGCGATCCGGCCAGCCTGGGTGATCGCGTCGAAGTCGGAGGCAGCGTGCCACAGATCGGGGAAGGACCCGCCGAAGCGGCCGTTGACCTCGATGATCCGCGGACCGTCCTTGGTCAGCTTCATCTCGATGTGCGTGCCCCCGTCGGTCGCGCCGCACGCCTTGGCCGCCTGCTCGGCGACGTCCTTGACCTGCTGCTGCTTATCCGCGTCGAGCGTCGAGGGCATGATCACGCCGGTCTCGCGAAACGGCGGCGCCAGCGGGGCGCGATCGGTGACGTTGATGTGGTGGACCTCCCCCTGGAAGATCAGCGACTCACAGCTGCAGTAATCGCCGTATCGCGGATCCCCATGCCAGTCGGTGCCGATCAGCTCCTCCTCGAGGATGTAGCCCTGCTCGTGCTCCTCGGCCATCCTCGTCTGGGCCTGGAGGTCGAGCGCATCGCGCAGCTCGTCCACCAGCCCCTCGCGGTCCTTCGCCTCGAAGGTGAGGATGCTGCCCGCACCCGCCTGGGGCTTCAGCACCGCCGGCAGCGGCACGACCTCGAGCGCGGCGTCGACGTCGTCGAGCGTGTTGATCTCGTAGAACAGCGCGCTGGGGACGCCGGCGTCGCGAAAGGCGCGGCGCTGCAGCAACTTGTTGCGCATCCGGTGAACGGCCTCGACCGGATGGAACGGCAGCTCGAGCTTCTCCGCCGCCTCGGCCGTCTGCAGCAGGATCCACTCGCTGAAGGTGAGGATTCCGTCGACCGAGTGCTTGTCCGCGTAGGCGAGCGCTTCCGTCACGACTTCATCGGGGTGAGACAGCGCAATGCACTCCCCGTACTGGCGAATCGTCTCGAGCTCCTGCTCGTGATCGACCTCCATCAGGTTCGGCACGTGCAGAACGACGAGGTCCGCCAGCTCGGCGAGCCGCGGGCAGAAGCTCTGCGGCGAGATCCCGCCCAACGCCCTGATCACCATCAGCCTCGGCACGCCGACAACCTAACGCCTGCAGATAGGCCGGGGAGGGATCGAACCTCCGCCCTACTCAGCGAAGTACCCGAGGAACTCCTAGCGGGGATCAGCTTCGTAGCGCACATGACCGGACGCGTCGGTCTGAGTGACGGCGAATGGCGTGTCGTTCGAGCCAACCGTCGCCCAACAGGTGAACACAAGGGCGTCCACCTGGTGGACGCCCGATGGACAACTGACGTCTGCCACCTGGCCGCGCTGGTCGGAAATGCTTTGCTCGATCGCCGACTCGACCTTCTCGGTGTTGAGGATCGTCGGGGCCGCCGATGATCCGCACGCGCCGAGAGCGAGGCTCCCTACCGTCAGGCATACAGCGATCACGAGGCGGCGCTGCGTCACGGCGCGGCCAGCTGCTCGACAAGGACAGATGCGTTCGTATTCGCCTCGGTTCCCCCTGCCAGCGTCTCCAGGGCGAGGGCGCCACTCGACGTGTGGTCCCTGAGCGTGAGCGCTGCTGAGGGTGTCGTGGTGGTGACGATCACCTCGCCGGTGTTCTGCTGCGTACCGGCGCCCGAGCCGTACGTCGAGCCGAGCACGGCGGTTCCGTTGATGAACAGGGCCAGCTGGCTCGGTCCGACCGTCGAGGCAGAGAACGAGACTCTGTAGGTGCCGGGATGCGTGAGCGTGATCGGTGCTGTGCCGCCACCGTGGGTGATGCCCGAGGTCATCTCTCCGTTGGAATCGAAGGTGACCGCGGCTCCGATCGGCGCCACAGTCTGCGCGCTGGTGTTGTAGACGTACGCGTACTCGAGTGAGGCGGTCGAACCCGCCGGGCCGGTGGGCCCTGCCGGCCCGGTCGCTCCATCGGTGCCGTTCGTCCCGTCGGTCCCGTTATTGCCGTCTGTCCCGTCGGTTCCATTCGTCCCGTCGAGTCCGTCGGTGCCGTTCGCACCGGTTGGTCCGGTGGTCCCGTTCGTCCCGTCGGTCCCGTCGGTCCCATCGAGCCCGGCGGTGCCGTTGGGACCGGTTGGTCCTGTGATTCCGTCCGTTCCGTCCGTTCCGTCCGTGCCGTCGATGCCCGACGCGCCGACCTGCCCTTGGACGCCCTGCAAGCCCTGCGGACCGGCCGCTCCCGTGCTTCCGTTCGCTCCGTCCGTGCCGTCTGTTCCGGCAACGCCGTCGATCCCGTCCAGCCCGTCGGTCCCATTCGGACCGATTGGTCCCGTGGTTCCGTTCGTCCCGTCGGTTCCGTTCGTCCCGTCGGTTCCGTTCGTCCCATTGACGCCGGCAGCCCCGGTCGAACCGGCGGCGCCGGTCTCACCTTGGACGCCCTGCAGGCCCTGAGAGCCCGTGGCACCTGCGGAACCGGTCAGGCCGGTGGCCCCGGTCCCGCCGGTCACTCCTTGCGCACCGCGATGGCCCCGCGCACCGCGGGGGCCCCGCGGACCGCGTGGGCCGCGATCGCCCTGAGGGCCACGAGGTCCCCGTTCGCCCTCACAAGAGGTGGGCGGCTGTCCGCCGCAGGGCGCGTTGGCGTCGGACTTGCCGGTGAACTGCGGGGTACAGATCGTGGGGGCGGAAGGCGGGCAAGCGGCGGACGCCAAGCTGATGGGCGCCGCAACCGTGCAGGAACAGATCGCTACGAGGAGGAGCTTCCGGTCTAGCGCACGGCGCATGGGTTGCCTATCTTCGTTGGCTCCAGTCCGGGGGTTCCCGGTTTGAGGCTCCCACTGGACTCTTGGGGGCGTAGCCAGATATCCGCCGAGTCAGAACGAGCGGCTGAGCTCAACAAGTACAGGACCGTCACCTGTGTATCGGCGCCCAACCGAGAGGGCGGTATCCCCCAGTTGCAGGATCTATCGCGCTCTTGCCGGCAGAACGCAGTCGGCGCGACCGACCGGCAATCCCCCAAACGGGTGATTGCTCAACGGAACGGAGGAGTCGTACGCTTGGACATTGATCGAGTGGGGTTGACCCGTGTCGAATGCCAAACGCCCGACTGGGCAGGTCACGACCGACGGAGAGTCGCGCGGGGGATCCTCTTTGCGGCCGAAGCACCGCCCGGTTGCGGAGCTGTTCGGAGCCGCTGAGGAGCTCGGGGCGATGGGGAGCTGGGAGTGGCTCGTCGACGCCGACGAGTTGATTTGGTCGGACAACCACTTCCGCCTCTACGGGATGGCGCCCGGTCAAGTCGAGCCAACCATGGACTTCGTGATCGAGAACACGCACAGAGACGACCAACGGTTGATGCGAAGCGAGATCGAGCGTGTCAGAGCCGGAGGTGGTGCCCAAGTCTTCGGGTACCGGATCATCCGGCGTGATGGTGAGGTTCGCGATCTCCGGTCGACGATCGCAGAGGTCGAAGTCAATCCGCGACGAGTGATCGGCTATGTCCAGGACATCACCGAGCGTCGCAGCGCGGAACGGACGAGCGATACCCATATCGCCGTGGCCGAGGCTCTGGGTCGGTGGGAGTCGCTCGAGCAAAGTGGGCCCAAACTGCTCCGCGCCCTTGGTGAGGGAATGGGGTTCGTCGCCGGCGCGGTCTGGATCCCCAATGCTGAATTCCTCGTGGTGCGAGCGTTCTGGCATACGAACGCAGCCGAGACGTCCGGACTGGAGACGTTCGCCACGGCCCATCGAGTCCCGCGCGGACTCGGCTTGCCCGGCCGGGCCTGGGTCTTGCGAGAGCCGACGATTCTGGCCAACGCGTTCGACGATGCAGCATTCGGCGAGCGGGGGGCCGCGACCCTCGCCGGTCTACGTGGCGCGATGGCGTTGCCGGCGGTGAAAGAGGAGCAGGTGCTCGCGGTACTCGAGTTCTATTCACGCGATCGCCCCCCTCCTGGTGACCGGCTGATGCGGTCACTCACCGGCATTGGTCACGAGCTCGGACACTTCCTCGACCGCCGCCGCCATGACCTCGACCCCGTGGCGCTGACCTCGCGGCAGCTCGAGGTCCTTCGGCTTGCGTCCCGCGGGCATTCGGCGCCTCAAATAGCGACGGAAATGATGGTGAGCCACGAGACCGTGAAGACTCATCTCAAGCACATCTATTTGAGGCTCGACGTCAACGACCGCGCCGCGGCCGTCGCTCAGGCGCTTCGCATGGGGCTGATCGAGTAAGTCTCGCGTCCCTACCCGGACCCCCGGCGTTACCAGGGCCGTCACGCCACCCGCAGGCCGGATGAGCATCGTGTTGACCCTGTGTTGACCCGACGGCCCTCGGCACAATGCATCGAGCGGACGCCTGGCCCGGAACGCGCTACTCGATCAAACCTAAGCGCAACGCCTTAGCCACCGCCCCCCCGCGGTCAGAGACCGCGAGCTTTTCGTAGATATGGGAGAAGTGCGTCTTCACCGTCGCCCGGGTGATGAAGAGCTCCGTAGCGATTTGAGGTCCCGCTAGTCCCCGTGCCGCAAGCTGGAGAACCTCGAGTTGTCGTGGGGTGAGGCTCGTTGGCGTCAGCTGGCCGCGGTGACGGTCGAGAAACTGCCCGATCTCGCGCCCGAACTCGGCCAGGGTCTGGGTCAGGTGAGCCGTCGGCAGTCGCGCCTCGTGAGTGTGGAACTCGCACACCGCGACCACCTCTTCGCCGCACGTCGCCGGAAAAGCCACGGCGCCGCGGATCTCGGCGAGATCAGCAACCGACCGCCTGCGAAAGCTCGGATCCTCGCTCGGATTGACAAGCACAATCGGACCTTCGGCCGCCCAGGCGCGGCCGACCAGGCCCAGGCCTCGCGAAAAGCGAAGCTCCCTGCTGGCCGCCTCGAATTGCTCGATCCGATAATTCGTTCCAGGCCAGAAGACGCGGCAGGCCAGCGCGTCGCCATCGACGAGCCAGATCGCACCGGACCCAAACTCCATCGCCGTGCCGAGGCCGCTGAGCAGCGCCAGCGCTCCCTCGTCGAATGTACGCCAGGCCCCAAACGCCTCCGCCACGGCACAGTGGGCGAGGATCTCGCGCTCGGCGAGGTGGCGCGCGGTGACGTCCTGCAGCGTCCCGATGATCCGAAACGGCCGGCCACCGTCCCATTCGAGCACCGACGCGCCTTGACGCACGTACATCAGGTGTCCGTCCGGCCTCACGATCCGATACTCGATCGACAGGGCGCCCGTGTGGCGGGTCTGCTCGAGCGCCTGGTCGACCCGCTCGCGATCTTCGGGATGGCGCAGTTCCGCGGTCAGCGTGAGCCTTGGGGCGAACGTCGGGTCGAGCCCCACCAGGGCGTACGCATTCTCGGAGAGGATGAGTTCGTCGGTCTTGGTGTTCCAGGTCCAGCTCCCGACGTCGGTCATTCTCTCGGCGGCGCGCACGCCCACCTTTCGAGTCCGCTCCGCCTCGGCCGCCCGCGTGCCGCTCAGATCTCGAATCCAAGCCGTGAAACAAACCGGGTCGCGCCCGCTTTGAGTCACCGTCATCTCTACCGGGATCTCGATCCCGTCTGCTCGCAGGGCCGGCATCCGGACCGGGGTGTCCAGAATTCTCGGCGGCTTCCCGGCCACGACCCGCGCAAGCGCGGAGCGCTGGGCGTCGCGTTGGTCGGGCGGGACCACGAGCTCGGCGAGTTCGCGTCCAAGGGCGTCGCCGCGGGCATATCCGAACGTCATCTCGGCGGCGCGGTTGAACTGCACGACCGTGCCTACAGAATCGATCGTGATCACCGCATCCGGGGCGGCGTCGAGCAGCGATTCGGCGGAGGGCGGGTCGGTGTGTGAGGGCGGCAATTCGGGAAGATTCCTTCAAAGTGGGTACAGACTGGTCTGTCCAGGCAGGTGTAGTGGAAGATACAGACTGGTCTGTATAACTGCAGACCGGTTCGAGAAGGGGAGCGAAGAGATGGCTGAATCAGTTGGACCCGAGGCCGGCGGCCGGGTCGCCGGCGACGACGGACCCCGCGAACGCATCCTCGGCACCGCCTACGACCTGTTCGCGCACCACGGATTGAGCGCGATCGGGATCGACAGGATCGTCGCCGAGGCGGGGGTGGCGAAGATGACGCTCTATCGCCACTTTCGTTCAAAGGACGATCTTGCGGCCGCGGTGCTCGAGCGGCGAACCGAGCTCTGGACCAGAGACTGGCTTCACCGTGAGCTGGAACGTCGCGGCGGCACGGCCCAGAGCCGGCTGCTCGCGATCTTCGAGCTCTTCGACGACTGGTTTCACCTCGAGGCGTACTCGGGGTGCATGTTCACCAATTGCCTGATCGAGAGCCACGACCGTGCGGGCACGATCGGCTCCTCATGCGTCGGCGGACTGGCGGAGATCCGCTCGCTCATCGAAGCTCTGGCCGAAGAGGCCGGAGTTGGCGACCCGGCCGCGTTCGCGCAACGGTGGCAGGTTCTCATGTTGGGTGCGATCGTTGTCGCGTCCACGGGCGAGGTCGACGCCGCTCGTGGTACGCGCGACACCGCGGCGCTCCTGCTCGCAAGCGAGAGGGTTGACCCAGAGGCCAAGTAGCGCTCTGGCGGTTACCTCACGACTGGGAACCCGAACGCGCTACCAGCCTGCGGGCTCGATGGGCCGGGGAGGGATCGAACCTCCGCCCTACGGATTATGAGTCCGCTGCTCTACCAACTGAGCTACCGGCCCGGGGCTCGAAGCCTAAGGCGGGCCGGTGACGCATTCGGGCCACTCCAGCGGGTAGGGGGCGATCGACCGATTACTCCCGAGGAAAGGAATCCCCTTGCTCGCCGCACTCGCTCCCGCGCTCCCCGTCGCGACCACGATCGTCCTGCCGGGCATCATCGTCATCATCCTCGTCGTCCTGCTCCTGCTCTGGATCTTCTGAGCCGGAGCATCCGCCCGCGGGCGGTCTGGTATTGATCGGCGCGTTGCCAACGATTCGGAAGGGAGCGCCGATGACCACCCTGATCGCCTTCTCGGGCACCCCCGGGGATTGCATCTACGTCGAGGAGGACCTCGAAACCGTCAAGAACGGGCTCGCGCGAGGGGCGTCGGGCTTCTCGCAGCTGACCCAGGTCCCGACCCAGAGCGACGCCTTCGACAAGGGCACGACCCTGATCAACGCCGAGCGGATCGCGTTCATCCGGGCGTCGTAAGCGGCGTCCGGCCGCGGATCAGGTCGGCGGCGCGCTCGGCGACCATGATCGTCGGCGCGTTCGTGTTGCCGCCCGGGATCACGGGGAAGATCGAGGCGTCCACGACCCGGAGCGCGTCGATCCCGTGCACCCGCAGCTGCGAGTCGACGACCGCGTCGTCGCGGTCGTCGCTCATCCGGCAGGTGCCGGCCGGGTGGTAGATCAGCTCCATCCGCTCCCGCAGGGCGGCGTCGAGCTGCTCGGGCGTCTCGGCGTCGGGTCCCGGCTTCAGCTCGCGGACGACGAGCTCGGCCAGCGGTGACTTCGAGGCGATCTCGCGCGCCATCTGCATCCCAGCGACCATCGACGCGACGTCCTCGGGCTCGGAGAGCGAGTTGGTGATCATCCGCGGCTTGGCGAGCGGATCGGCGGAGCTCAGCCAGACCCGGCCGCGAGCCTTCGGGCTGACCAACACCGGCGCGATCGTCATCGCGTCCCCGTCGAACTCCTCCTCCCCATGCTTTTCGAAGTACAGCGCCCCCATGTGGAACTGGATGTCGGCGGCCGGCAGGCCGGCGCGGGTGCGGACGAAGGCGACGACCTCGGCGGCTGTCGAGGTCAGGGGACCCGATTTGCGCAGCAGCCACTCGAGCAGGTACTTCGGCTTCTCGGCCTCGTAGAGGGTCGGGCCCTCCGAGAGCTCGAAGAGCATCGTCAGATACGGATGGTCCTGGAGGTTGCGGCCGACGCCGGGCAGCTCGTGACGCGCCTCGACGCCCGCGGCGCGCAGCTCATCGGGGCGGCCGACCCCGGAGAGCATGAGGATCTGGGGGGAGCCGATCGCCCCGGCGCACAGGATCACCTCGGCCCCGGCCCGCGCGGTTGTCTCCGAGCCGCGGCCGCGCCGGTAGCGGACGCCGGTCGCGCGAGTGCCGTCGAGCTCGAGCCCGAGCACGGTGGCGCCGGTGACCACCTCGAGGTTCTCGCGCTTCAGCACCGGGCGCAGGAAGGCGTCGGCGGCGCTCCAGCGGCGGCCGTCCTTCTGGAACACCTGGAACATCGAGACCCCGTCCTGCTCGGGCCCGTTGTAGTCGGCGATCCGCGGAATCCCGGTCGCGGCGCTGGCGGCGATCAGGCGCTCGTCCAGGGGCCGGGGCGAGCGCTGCTCGGAGATCGTCATCTCGCCGCCGGCGCCGTGGAACTCGGAGGCCCCGCGGGCGTTGTCCTCCGAGCGCAGGAAGTATGGGAAGACATCGCCCCAGCCCCAGCCCGGCGCTCCCTGATCGCGCCAGAGGTCGTAGTCGAGCGGGCGTCCGCGGACGTAGAGCATCGCGTTCATCGAGCTCGAGCCGCCCAGGGACTTGCCGCGAGGGATGAACAGCGAGCGGCCGGCGACCGCGGGCTCGGGCTCGGTCCAGTAGTCCCAGTCGAGCTTGGTGTGGAACTGCTTCGCGAACGCCGCGGGGATCTTGATGTTGAGGCTGCGGTCGCGGCCGCCGGCCTCGATCAGCAACACGCGGGTCCCGGGATCCTCGCTCAGCCTGTTGGCGAGCACGCAGCCGGCCGAACCGGCTCCGACGATCACGTAGTCGGGATTCGCCATCGGCGGATCCTATGGCGCCGGCGTTACTTCGCCCGGTCGACCGCCTGCTCGAGCTCGTCGACGCTGAGGGCGCCCTCGATCCTGCTCGAGATCGTGCCGTCCGAGTTGAGCACGAAGGTCCACGGCTCCGTGCGCAGGTGGAAGGCGTTGACCTGCGGGCGCAGGCCCTTGTTCGGGTCGTTCTGGTTGTAGATCTCCATGTGGATGAAGGCGGCGCCGCCGTTGTGGTCGCGCTTCACCTGGTCGGCGACGTCCACGACCGGTCCGCAGACCCGGCTCTGACAGAGCGCCGGGGTCGCGAACATGAGCACGACCGGCTTCTTGCCGACCACGTCGGCGAAGTCGACGTCGTGCATGTCGTCGGGCGGGATCCGGGTGTCGATCTGGGTCACGTCGGCAACGTCGTCCACGGTCGGGGTGTGGATCACCGGCGCCTTCTCCCCGACCTCGGGGATCACGTCCTCCGACGGCGTGCTGACGACGATGCTCGGCATCCTGACCGCATTGGTGGCGCCGTCGCGCTTGACCACGGCGACCATCCGCCACTCGCCGGGCTTGTCGAGCTGCAGGTCGGTGACGTAGACGGCCTTCGCGGCGTCGGGATCGTTGGCCGTCGTCTGGGCCGTGAAGGCGGGGTCCGTCTCGAGGCTCTCGAGCCGGGCCGGGAACGGGCCCTCCGCCTTGCCGGTCGGGCCGTGCGCGATGTAGATCGCGACCTTGGCGTCGGTGAGCTGCGTGCGGTCGACGGTGAACACCCCGAAGCCGAACCGGTTGCGCCCCTGGACGAAGACGCTGGTTGTCGGGGCGACGACGATGTTGTCGCTTGGCTCGGACTGCGAAAGCAGATCCTCGAGCGTGCCGCCGCCGGCGGCCGGGAACTCGGACGCAGCCGGCGCCGCGGCGGTCGAGCCGTCGGTCGCGGGGTCGCCGCTGCTGCCGCAGCCGGCGGCGACCAGGGCGATGAGCGCGATCAGCGGCGATACGGCCGCGGTGCGGAATCTGGACGGGCGCACCGGCGGCATAGTAGGGAGATGGGCTAATCGCGGGCTAAGCGGTGCCCGGCCGCCGAGGCGCCTGGTTTAAGGTGCGCCGCCGGGCTCGGCGACGGGCGACAAAGACGGAAGGAGAAACGGTGGCGGAACGGGCGGCGCTGGTCACGGGCGGGTCGAGCGGGATCGGGCTGGCGATCGCGCGGGCGCTGGGTGAGGACGGCTACGGGGTGACGGTGTCGGCGCGCCGGCCCGAGAAGCTCGAGGCCGCCGCGGAAGGCCTGCGCTCCGAGGGCCTCGATGTGCTCTCGGTGCCGGCCATGATGGGCGAGGAGGAACAGATCGTCGCGCTCGTCGACGCGCACAAGGAGCGCTTCGGGCGCCTCGACGTGCTCGTCAACAACGCCGGGGTCGGGATCGGCGAGGCGATGGACGAGATCACCGCGAAGAAGCTCGACATCCAGCTCAGCACCAACCTGCGCGGGCTCATCCTGTGCACGCGCGAGGCGCTGCCGATGCTGAAGGAGGCGGGCGCCGAGCACGGCAAGGCGCTGATCGTCAACACCGCTTCGATCGCCGGCAAGCGGGGCACGGGCTGGCTGTCGGTCTACTCGGCGACGAAGGGCGCGGTCGTCAGCTTCAGCCAGGCGACCCAGCAGGAGCACCAGGACGACGGCATTCAGGTGACGGCGTTCTGCCCGGCGTTCGTGGACACGCCGATGACCGAGTTCGTCAAGGGTCAGGTGGCGGCCGAGGACATGATCCGTCCCGAGGACCTTGCGGAGGCGGTGCGCTTCCTGCTCAAGACGTCTCCGGCATGTCTGGTGCCGGAGATCATGTTCGTACGGCCCGGCGACGCGATTTAGGAGCTCGGCGAGAGGTCCGAGAGCTCGCGCTCGGTCGCCGCGAGCACGTCCGTCTGCGGCGCCCGCCGGCGGACGCGGATCGGCGCGTCGGCCGGCTCGGGCGGCGCAATCACGGTTGTGGGCTCGACGTGGCCGGCGCGCTGGCGGCGCTCGGCGCGGATCTGGGCGGCGAGCTCGGTGATCGAAACGTGGTCGAGCGAGGTGTCGAGGTCGAGGCTGCGTTCGAGCAGGGAGCGCAGCTTGGCGACCTCGCGCCGGGTGGCGCGCCGAGGGCGGCGCGGGTTCGTGTACTCGTCCCAGGCGCGGGCGAAGGTGGCGACGTCGGTGCGGCCGCCGTTGCGGTGGGCGGCGAGCATCGGGCAGATGCCGCCCGAAGCGCTGTCGACGTAGGCGCCGACGATGATCCGGTTGGCCGCGATCCCGCGCAGCATCGCCTCCTTGGTGTGGTTCGGGAGGCGCTCGACGGCGACTCGTAGCCGGCGCGCGGGGTCACGGGATGTGTGGCGCATAGGAACAATGGTGCGCGACGTGCAGGCGCTGGTCAAATTGCCCGAGCGGACCGGAAACGGATCTTGCAGCGCCGCCACGGCGCGCGAGGCCGGATGAGCGGCGGGCGCTTCCTGGTCGCGGCCTTCGGCGACCCCGGCCATGCCTACCCCGCGATCGCGCTGGCGCGGGCGCTGGCGGGGCGCGGCAACGAGGTCGTGGTCGAGACGTGGGAGCACTGGCGCGAGGCGGTCGAGGGCGCCGGCCTGGCGTTCACGGCGGCGCAGGAGTACAAGACCTTCCCCCCTCCCCCACCCGACTCCGAGGATGGGCCGTCGGCGGCCGACGCTGCTCTGGCGCTGTTGCCGCTCATGGAGGAGGAGAGGTTCGACGTCGTCGTCAGCGACATCCTGACCCTGGCTCCGGCGCTGGCGGCGGAGCGGGCGGGCCTGCGCCGGGCGACGCTGGTCCCGCACGTGTATCCCGTCCACGAGGAGGGATTGCCGTTCTTCGCGTTCGGCGCGCTGCCGGCGCGGACGCCCGTCGGGCGGGCGCTGTGGCGCGGCGCGCTGCCGATCCTGGTCGGCGGGTTGAAGCGGGGGCGCGAGGAGTACAACGAGTCGCGGGCGGTGGTCGGGCTGGCGCCGACCGAGCGCCTGCACGGCGGGATCTCCGAGCAGCTGGCGCTGGTGGCGACGTTTCCGCAGCTCGAGTACCCGCGGCGGTGGCCGGCGCACGTCCACGTGACGGGACCGATGGGCTTCGAGACCGCCTATCCGGATGTCGAGCTGCCCGAGGGCGACGGGCCGCTGGTGGTCGTGGCGCCGTCGACGGCGCAGGACCCGGAGTGCCGGTTGGTGCGGACGGCCCTGGAGGCGCTCGCCGACGAGCCGGTGCGCGTGCTGGCGACGACCAACCGTCACCGGCCCGCCGAGCCGCTGCCGCCGGCGCCCGCCAACGCGGTGCTGGTCGAGTGGCTCAGCTACAGCCAGGCGATGGGCGCCGCCGACCTGGTGATCTGCCACGGAGGCCACGGAACGGTGGCGCGGGCGCTGGGTGCCGGCGCGCCGGTGCTCTGCTGCCCGGCGGTGGGCGACATGGCCGAGAACGGGGCACGGGTCGCCTGGTCGGGCGCGGGGCTGATGCTGCCCTGGCGGCTGGTCGGCGCCGGGTCGCTGCGGCTCGCGGTGCGCAAGGCGCTCGGGGAGCCGGACCTCGCGGCCCGGGCGGGCGAAATCGCGGCCTGGGCGGCGGCCAACGACGGTGCGGATCGCGGGGCCGAGCTGGTCGAGCAACTCGCGCTAACTTGACACAAAAGCCCGTATTTGCGGGCCTTTAGAACTCCCCCGACTGGATTCGAACCAGTACGCCTTGATTAACAGTCAAGTATGCTGCCATTACATCACGGGGGATCGACGTGACCGTCACACAAGTGTCACGCGCCGGGGGATTGTAGGGGTCTAGCTGTCGAGCTTGAGGTGGCCGACCTCCACGGCCGCATGGCAGTTGGCGCACAGGAGGACGCACTTCTTCGCCTCCTCCCGAAGTTGCTCGATTGAGCGACACACCCCGCGGAGGGAGAGCGCGAACGACTTCTTGCCGGGTTCCAGATGGTGGAACTGCAGCGCGGCCAGGCAGCGGTCATACCCGCAGATCTTGCAGCAGCCGCCGGCCTCCTCCACCAGCTTGGCTTTGGTGCGGCGACGCCATTCGGCGACCCGGTCGATCCGGCACTGCCCGCAGCGGGCGCGGCCGCTGTTCTCGATCACGAAGGTCGTCCAGCCGTGCTTCTCACAGTCTCGGAAGAGGGTCCGCTCGCCCGCTTCGATGGCCTTGGTGATCGCCTCGCGACGGACGAGGTGCGGGCGCGGAAGCCCGTATTTCTTGATCCAGTAGCGGACCGTGGTCATGCTCACGTCGAGTCGCTCGGCGATCACCGCGAGGGTGTTCCCTTGCTCGACGAGCGCCTTGAGCTCGTCCCGCGGAATCCCGCCCTTGCTCGCATGCTTCGCTCGACCGTGGGCGGCCATGCCGTACTTCGAGACCCAGTAGCCGACCGTCGACGGATGGCGACCAACCAGCGCCCCGATCTGATTGAGCGAAAGTCCCTGGGCGAGGTATTCGCGTAGGAACCGTTTCTCCATGGACCCATCGTGCCACCCGGTTCCGACGGAAAGCGAACGTATGTTCCCCCCCTTGTCGGTCAGGACTGGGTGCGGGCGATGCGCTCTGTGAGCTCGGCGCGGCGGCGCTGGAGGTCGACCGGGGGCGGGGCGCCGTTGGCATCGGCGGCGGCGATCTCGTCGTCGACCTTGGCCCGCTCGAGCTCCAGGAAGCTGAGCTCCATCGCCTCGGCGCTCGCCGGCTCCTCGTCCGCGCGCAGCTTCAGGTCGGCGACGTAGGAGAACAGCTCCTCGTCATCGCGGGAGAGGCCCTCCATCGGGTCCTCGAGATGGTCTCGCAGCCACACACGCGCGCGGGCCGCGGCGGGGCGGGAGAAGTGGGCGTCGGTGAGCTTGTCGATGAACGCCTCGCCCTCGGCTGGCAGCTTCACGCACATCGCCAGCAGCCCCAGCTCGCGGCGCTCGCGCGAGTTCAGCGCCCGCTGCGGGGCCGGCCGCCCGGGCTCCTCGGCGGGCTCGGGCGCCGGCGCCGGCGGTCCCCCCCGCCCCGCCCCGGCCGTCCGGCGCGCGACCAGTCCGGGGTCGGCGTCGAGCCGGTTGGCGACCTCGCGCATCAGCTCCTCGCGGGTGATCGAGTCCGGCATCGCCGCGATCACCGCCACCACCTCGTCGAGCGCCCGATCGCGGCCCGCCGGCGAGGACAGGTCGCCGTCGTCGAGAAGCGTGTGGACGTGGAAGACGGGCAGGTCTTCGGCCGCCTCGATCGCGTCCCGGAACGCGGTCGCGCTCGCCCCGTCGCCGCCGGCGAGCAGGTCGGCGGGGTCCTCGCCCTCGGGCATCCGCGCGACCCGCAGCCGCAGCCGCTTGCCTCCCACCGTCTGCGCGCGCAGCATCGCCTCGCGCCCGGCCCGGTCGGCGTCGAGCGCCAGCACCGCCTCCTCGGCGTACCCCGAGAGCAGCTTTACCTGCTCGGGCGTGATCGCCGTGCCCATGATCGCCACCGCGTCGCGGATCCCGGCCTGGTGGCAGGCGATCACGTCGGTGTAGCCCTCGACCACCAGCGCCCGCCCGCTCTTGACGATCTCCGGTCGCGCCCGCTCGATCCCGTACAGCGTGCGCCGCTTCGAATACAGCTCGCCCTCCGGCGAATTGACGTACTTCGGCTTCTGGTCGGGCAGCAGCGCCCGCGCCCCGAACCCCTGCACCCGCCCGCGGGCGTCGCGGATCGGGAACACGATCCGCGAGCGGAAGCGGTCGTAATGGCCCCGCCCCTTCTGGCTCTTCAGAACGAGGCCCGCCGCCTCGATCTCCGCCACCGAGTACCCGGCCTGCTGGCCGCGGAGCAGGACCGTGTCCCACGTCCCGGGCGCGCAGCCGACCCCGAAGTCCGCCAGGGCCTCTGCCTTCAACCCCCGCCCCTCCAGATACTCGCGCGCCCTCGCCGCCTGCGGCGCGTCGCGCAGGAAGGTGGAGTAGAAGCCGGCGGTGCGCTCGAGCAGCTCGATCAGCCGCGAGCGCTTGCGCCGCTGCTCCTCGGCGCGTGGGTCCTCCGACTCGCGCTCGAGCTCGACGCCGTAGCGATCGGCCAGCGCCTCCACCGCGTCGGGGAACGCCAACCCCTCCTTCTCCTCGACGAACTTGATCACGTCGCCCCCCACCCCGCAGCCGAAGCAGTGGTAGAGCTTCTCCGTTTGGTCGACCGAGAACGACGGCGAGCGCTCGTCGTGAAACGGGCACAGCCCCGTGTATCGCGTCCCCGAGCGGCGCAGGTCGGTGTGCGCCGAGATCACCTCGACGATGTCCGACGCCTCCTTCACCCGCTCCACCGATCCGGCGGTGAACAGCGCCATCAGAGCTTCGACTCCTCGGGCAGCGCCACGCGCCTGAAGGTTGCGATCGCGAAGCGGTCGGTCATTCCCGCGATGTAGTCGGTGACCCGCTGCAACTCTTCCCCCTCGGCCGGCGCGCCGTCGAGGAAGTGGTCGAAGAGCCCGCTCAGCGTCAGGTGCACGCGGTCGTGCTCGCTGCGCGCCTCACTCCCCAGGTACACCTCGTCGAACATGAACTTGCGCAGCCTCAGCATCGCCCCCCCGACCTCCTCGGACTGCGCGATGTCGCCCGCCTCGCTCGAGCTCTCGACGATGTCGCGCACGAGCGTGTCGATCCGCGCCGCCCCGGTCGGGCCGAGCAGCTCGATCTGCTTCGCCGGCAGGTCGGCCTCGTCGAGGATCCCCGCACGTACGGCATCGTCGATGTCGTGGTTGATGTAGGCGACCCGGTCGACCAGGCGCACGATCCGGCCCTCGAGCGTCGCCGGCTTGCTCGGGCCCGTGTGGTTGAGGATCCCGTCCCGCACCTGCTCGGTCAGGTTGAGCCCGGCCCCGTCGCGCTCGAGCACGTCGACGACCCGCAGCGAGTGGAGGTTGTGCTTGAACCCGTCCGCCCCGCGCTCGCGCAGCGTCTGATCGATCGCCTCCTCACCGATGTGGCCGAACGGCGGATGGCCGAGGTCGTGCCCGAGCCCGATCGCCTCGGTCAGGTCCTCGTTGAGCCCCAGCGCACGCGCCACCGTGCGGGCGATAAAGCAGGTCTCGAGGGTGTGCGTGAGCCGGGTCCGGTAGTGATCGCCCTCCGGGGCGATGAACACCTGCGTCTTGTGCTTCAGCCGCCGGAACGCCCTGGAGTGCGCGATCCGGTCGCGGTCGCGCTGGAACGGGGTCCGCACCGGGCTGTCGCGCTCGGGCTCGCGGCGCCGCGCCGGATACGACGGCGTCGCCAGGCTCCACAGGTACTCGTCCTCCCAGGCGCGCACGCGCTGCTCCAGCGCGACGGCGGCGGGCGGCTGAGAACTCGCGTCGGACAAGTCCGATCAAATATAGGCTCACGGGCGTGAGCGGAACCGCCCTCGTCACCGGAGCCTCGTCGGGAATCGGCGAGCAGTTCGCCCGCCAGCTCGCCGCCCGCGGCCACGACCTCGTGCTCGTCGCCCGCCGCACCGACCGTCTCGAGGCCCTGGCGGCCGAGCTCGCGACCGAGACGCACGTGATCGGCTGCGACCTCGGCGCCGACGCCGCCTCGCTTCCCGCCCGGGTCGCAGAGCTCGGGGTCGAGGTCGAACTGCTGGTCAACAACGCCGGTTTCGGCGGCCACGGCCGCTTCCTCGACGGAGCCGAGGGCCGCGACGCAGAGATGGTCCGGGTCAACTGCGAGGCGGTCGTCGTGCTCACCCGCGCCTTCCTGCCCGCGATGGTCGAGCGCGGGCGCGGCGGCGTGATCGTCGTCGCCTCGACGGCCGGCATGCAGCCGCTGCCCTACGAGACCGTCTACGCGGCGAGCAAGGCTTTCGCGCTCAACTTCACCGACGCCCTGCACGCCGAGCTCAGGGGCACCGGGGTGCGTTGCATGTCGGTCAACCCGGGACCGGTGGCGACCGAGTGGCAGGCCGTCGCCGGCTTCGACGACAGGTATTCGGTGCCGGGCAAGATCGGCCCCGAGCAGGTCGTCGCCGAGTCCCTCGCCGCCTACGACCGCGGCGCCCGCTCGATCGTCCCGGGCACCCTGATGCGGTGGATGATGCGCGCGGCCCACGCTCCGCGCGCGGTCAAGCTCCGCCTGATGGAGCGCCAGTACCGGCCCGGCGACTGATCAGGCTGCAACGAGCTCGAGGTCCGCTGGACGAGCCGCGAGCTCGGGCACCGAGATCACGTCGCTGAACGCCTCGACCACTTCGGGGTCGAACTGGGTTCCGGCGCAGCGGCGCAACTCGGCCAGCGCCTCACTCGCAGTCAGCGGCCGCCGGTAAGGGCGGAGCTGGGTCATCGCGTCGTACGCGTCGCAGACGAAGACGATCCGCGCGGCGAGAGGGATCTGCCCGCCGGCGAGCCCGTCCGGGTATCCGGCCCCGTCGAAGCGCTCGTGAGTCGCGCGGATGATCGCGCCGGCGGGCGCGAGCGCGGGCGCGCTGCCGACGATCTTCTCTCCGAACACCGTGTGCAGGCGCATGAACTCCCATTCGTCCTCATCGAGGTGCTCCGGCTTACGCAGGATCGCGTGCGGAATCGCGAGCTTGCCGATGTCGTGCAGTGCGGCCGCCGTGCGCAGCAGGTTGAGCTCGCCCGCGTTGATGCCGAGCCGGCGGCCGACGGATACGGCCAGGGTCGCGACGTCCGCGACATGTCGGCCGAGGTCCGGATCGTGCGCCTCGAGCGCGGCGATGAGGACGTCGACGCTCTGCCGCCCCGCCGACTCCCGCCGACCGTCCTTGGCGGCGTACATGCGTCGGTCGGCGAGTCGCAGAACGTCGGTCGCGTCAGACGCCTCGGCGGGACAGGATGCCGACCCGAACGACGCCGTGACTACGAACCGCTCGCCGCTCTCGACGACCGCCGCGGCGACCGCCCCCACCTCGCCCTCGTCCCCGCCATGGCCAAGCAAGCAGAACTCGTCCCCGCCGAGGCGGTAGGCCTGCGTGGAGGCGGCGGAGGCGCGTTCGAGCGAGCACGCGATCCGCCGCAGCAAGCCGTCCCCGGCGGCGTGACCATAGGTGTCGTTGTAGTGCTTGAACCCGTTGAGGTCGAGCAGCGCCAGGTAGGACGGCTCGCCCGCGGCGATCCTCGCACCCAGGTCGCCGATCAGCGAGCGCCGGTTCGCCAGGCCGGTGAGCGCGTCGGTGCGTGCCTCGACCTCGCTCGTTCGCAGCAAGCGCTCGATCTGAACACGGTCGATCGCCGTCCGCGCGAGCACCAGACCGAGCGTCGCCGCGGCGAGCACCATTGTCACCGGGTGGGTCCCGTCGATCGACGCCTCGATCAGCACCGCGGTGGCGATCGTGCCGCCGACGAGGGGGATCGCCACCCGGCGACGCCTGGTCAGCGAAGCCTCGACGACGCGCGCCGGGGGCAGCGCCGTCGCCGCGGCTATGGCGACCGCCGCGGCCAGGAACGAGATCTCGATCACGCCGCCGAAGACATAGGTCCCCCGGGCGCCCTGCACCAGGAAGCCGCCGTCGCCGAGGGCGAAGAGGACGAACCCGATCGTCAGGGCGAGCAGCTCGCCGCGCAGCCGCTGGGCGCCGATCCCGATGAAGACGATCATCGTCGCGATCAGGGCGAAGTCGCAGATCGGGTAGCTGAGGTTGGTGAGCAGGGCCGCGAGCGGGTATCCCTGCGCGCCGTCGAGCACTTGGGTGATCACGACCGCGACGTAGAGCGTTGCCAGCGCGGCGACGCCGATCGCGATGTCCAGCGTGGTGCCGAGGTCGAGCCTCTGCCGGCGGGAGCGGCCGAGCAGGATGAAACCCGCGATGTAGAGCACATAGTCGGTGAGCCAGAACGCGTCCGCGGCGGACGGGTAAGGCGGCGACTTGTCGGATGCGTAGAAGAAGGTGTAGATCAGGTTGGCCGTCACCCAGCAGAGCTGAGCCAGGCCGAAGGAGATCCAGGCGGCGCGCTCCTCGCGCACCCGCGCCGCGCGAAGGAAGCAGGCGATCCCGGCGAGCAGGATCACCCCGTTGTAGAGCCATAGTCCGAACAGCAGGTCCTCGCCGTTGGCGACGGGGTCGATGAGCCCGTGCGCGGCGAAGATCACGGTGCCGAGCAGGCAGGCGGCGACGAGCAACCACGACCACCGTACCGTGGACGATCCGGTTCGCTCCGTACTTACGTCCGCCATGCCCGTCCATCGGCGCGTGGCGCCGGCCCGGGCTCCGTACCGGCCACCGAGTCGAGCGGGTGGCGACTACGCGGCCGCGCGCAGCTGCACGTGCGCGTGATGCTCGAGCGTCTCGGTGATCGCGCGCTCGGCCTGGCGCAGCGCCCGGTCGCCGGCGTCCGGCGTCTGGGCGAGCGGCCGGCCCAGCGCCTCGACCATGAACCCCTGCGCCTCGCCGGAGAACGGGAAGCCGCCGCGCTCGCAGGCCGCGCAGACGACGCCGCCCGCCGCGCCGGAGAAGCCGACCAGCTCGTCCGCTTCGCCGCAGCGCGCGCAGGAGGCCAGCTCGGGCGAGAAGCCCGTGGCGAGCGCCAGCTTGAGCCGGAAGGCGAGCGCGGTCGAAAGACCGGCGGCGCCGTCGGCGCACCGGTCGCCGGCCAGCGACTCCGACCCGTCGAGGATCGTCAGGTAGCGGCAGAGCAGGTTGTAGGCGGCCGGGTTCGCCTCCTCGCTGTCGCAGAGGCGCAGGACGGCATCGCAGGCGCGCGCCGCCGCCCCCAGCGCCGGGCCGTCGGCGCGCAGGTTCGGGTGGCCGGCGATCGTGTTCGCCGCGGTCACCGTCATCAGCTCGCCGCGCCCCTCGTGGAGGATCAGGTCGAGGCGGAAGAACGGCTCCAGGCGCCCGCCGAAGCGCGAGCGCGGCTTGCGCACGCCCTTCGCGATCGCCCCGATCCGGCCCCGCGAGGCGCTGTAGAGGTGCAGGATCCGGTCGGCCTCGCCGTAGCGGATGCTGCGCAGGACAATCGCCTCCGTCTTCACCTTCCCCGGCATCAGGCGGAGCTTGCCCGACTAGCCGGACGGCAATCGCCGGCGCCGGAGCTAGGAGGCGTACGTATCGGCCCCCAGGAAGTGCAGGGAGACGTAGGGCTCGTCGCCAACGACCCAGCTGTCGTGGTCGGGCGGGACCGCGAACACATCACCGGGCCCCATCACGCCCTCGTAGTCCGGGCCGGCGACCGCGGCACTCCCGGAAATCACGATCCCGAGGTGCTCCACCTTGCAGCGATCGTCCGGTGACTCGCCGACGTGCTCACTCCATCGCCAGCCCGGCTCGTAGGTCGCCCGGCCAAGGGTCATGCCGCCGACCTGGATCAACTCGAAACGCCCGTACGGGAACTCCCGCACCTCGTCGGGCTCCTCGAAGCGCCGCAGCAGGAACTCGTCGATCGCCATGTCCGCAGCCTAGGACCCCGCCGCGTCGCGAATCGCCGCCGCGGTCACCGTCGCGGCCAGCGTCCCGACCGCCAGGCCGACGAAGCGGTCGGCGGCGACCGGCATCCCGGACGCGATGCAGAACGCGACGTCGCCGTCGACGTCGGAGAACACCGGGTCGATCGCGCGGGCGACGCCGGCGCTCGCCATCCGCGCCACGCGCGAGCAGGCGGGCTTGTCGAGCGGCGCGTCGGTCATCACGCAGACCAGCGTCGTGTTGCGCTCTTCGAGCTTCGTCCAGTCGGGCAGCTCCGTCATCGCGGCGATCGCGGCGGCCGTCGACGCGGGTCGATCGGCCCCCGGCCGGATCCCGGCCAGCACGGCACCGTCGGCGCCGATCACGTCGCCGAACGCGTTGACGACCGCGATCGCGGCGACCCGGTGGCCGAGCCCGGTCGTCGCTGCGGCGTAGCCGAGCCCCGTCGGGGTGGCGCTCTCGCGGCCGGCGATCTTGCCGACCGCGGCCCCGGTGCCGCCGCCGACCCGGCCGCGCTCGGGCACGCCCTCGGCGGCCGCCTTACAGGCCGCGTAGCCCGCCGCGGCGTCGGGGCGGGCGCGCGGGTCGCCGGTCGCGAGGTCGTAGATCACCGCCGCGGGCACGATCGGCACGAGGCCGCCCGGGGTCGCGTAGCCGCGCCCGTTCTCCTCACACCAGCGCATCACCCCGTCGGCGGCGCCGAGGCCGAAGGCGCTGCCTCCCGTGAGACAGACGGCGGTCACCTCGGCCGTGCCGGCGAGCGGGCCGATCACGTCGGTCTCGCGGGTCCCGGGGCCGCCACCGCGGACGTCGACGCCGCCCCTGGCGCCGGGTGGGGCGATCACCGCCGTGCACCCGGTCACCCCGGCGGCGTCCGTCCAATGTCCGATCAGGAAGCCCTCGGGAGGGGCGAGCAGATGGGGGCTCATCCGCTGCGCCCGGGGCGCCGCCGCGGCCTCGCCCGCAGCCGCTTCTGACAGCCAGGGCAGAAGTAGGTTGAACGGCCGGAGACCACGACCCGGCGCACGACCTCACCGCAGCGTAGGCACGGCTCGCCCTCCCGCGTGTGGACGAGGAACTCGTTCTGCATCGAGCCGCGCTCGCCGCGGGCGTCGCGATAGTCGTCGATCGACGAGCCCCCGTGGGCGAGCCCGGCCTCGAGCGCGTCGACGATGCCCTCGCGCAGGTCCTCGGCGTGCTCGAGCCGCATCGATCCCGCGGGCGAGAGCGGGTGGAGCGCGGCCCTGAAGAGCGCTTCGTCGGCGTAGATGTTGCCGATCCCGGCCACGCCCGACTGGTCGAGGAGGAACGACTTCAGCGGCGCTCGGCGGCCGGCGGCCAGGTCGAGCAGGACCTGCGGCGTGAGATCGCCGCCGAGCGGCTCGACCCCGAGGCGCGAGGCGAAGTAGCCGTCGAGCTCGTCGCCAGCGAGCACCGCGGCGTGCCCAAAACGCCGAGCGTCCGTGAACCAGAGCTCCGAGTCGTCGTCGAGCAGCAGCCGCGCCCGCAGATGGCGGGCGTCGGGCGGCGACTCGTAGAGCCGGGGGCCGCCGAGGCGATCGGTCGACATCAGGTCGGCGACGGCTTCGGATCCGGGCGGGCGGATCAGCAGGTTCCCGGTCATCCGCAGGTGCATGATCAGAGCGGTGTCGTTGTCGAGCTCGACCACCAGGTACTTGCCGCGCCTGCCGACGGATTCGATCTCGCGCCCGGTCAGCGCCTCCTCGACCCGGGCCGGAAGCTCCGGGCGGGTCCAGCGCTCGTCCAGCACCTCCGTGGCGGCGATCGTTCGCCCGATGACCTCGGGCTCGAGCTGGCGCCGGACCGTCTCGACCTCGGGGAGCTCGGGCATCGATCAATGATCGCTGGTATCACGCAGAGATGCAGATCGTCGACGTGAAGCCCGAGCACCTGGAGGCGATCGCGCGCATCTATGCCGCGGAGGTGGTCAGCTCGCCGGCCACCTTCGATCTCGAGCCGCCCGGGCCCGAGTACTGGGAAGCCGCGCTTCGCGATTGCGATCTGGAGGCCGGGCGCTTGCTGCTCATTGCGCTCGACGACTCCGGCGAGGTGCTCGGCTACGCGAAGAGCGGGCCCTTTCGCGACCGGGCCGCCTACGAGATCACCTGCGAGACCTCGGCCTACGTCGCCGAGTCCGCCCGCGGGCGCGGCGTCGGCACCGCGGTTTACCGCCGCCTGCTCGAGCTGCTCGAGGAGAGCCCGCTCCGGCTCGCGGTCGCGGGCGTCGCCGAGCCCAACCCCGCGAGCACCGCGCTGCACGAGTCGCTCGGCTTCGAGCGGGTCGGCACGTTCGAGGGCGTGGGGTTCAAGTTCGGCCGCCCCTGGAGCGTAACCTGGTTCCAGCGGTCGCTCGTCCGGGTGTAGTTCAATTGCACGATCGGATCCGAAGGATCCCACGGTATGGCGCTTCCAGTCGGTGAACACATGCCCCGCAGCCTCGGCGCCGCGCTCGAGAGCGCGCTCGCCGCGCGATCCCAAGCTGAGAAGCTGATGGCGATCTTTGAGCGCAGCCACCTGCCGATGACCATGCACGATGGCGGGCGACAGCACGTGGAGGCGAACCGGCCTGCCCGGTTGATGGCTCGGTCGAGCCTCGCCGAGCTGCGTTGCTTGAGGATCGACGACTTCATGCCGCCGGACCAGCTTCCGATCATCGATGCGATCTGGGCGCGGATGCTGGACCACGGGGTGGCGATCGGTCCTGGGCCCTCGCTACCCGGGCCAAACGGCGTCCCGCTGGAGATTGTCGTCTGGGGCATGGCCAACGCCCTCCCCGGACTGCACCTGTTTGCGTGCGCTCCGGCCGATTGGTCGGAGGACGAGATCGGAGCCCCGGAAGCCGTCGTCAGCGGGCGGCCGGTCTCGCCGCTGACGCCGCGCGAGCTGGAGGTGTTGCAACTCGCCGCCGAGGGCCTCTCCGGGCCGAGCGCCGCCGAACGCCTCGGGCTGAGTCCCGCGACCGTGAAGACGCACCTCAGCAACATCTACGCGAAGCTCGGTGTCTCAGGTCGCGCGGCAGCGGTCGCCAGCGGCATGCGGCTTGGGCTCATCGAGTAGCGCGTCGCCGGAACCAGCGACCTCCCGAAGCCGCTTACGGATGCGCCTCGGTCGCCCGCGGGTGGGCCTTGAAGTAGACCTCCTTGATCTACGCACCGCCGCTTGCTCAAGCCGACCGCGCTTGTCTATGCGATTTGCGAGGGCGTGTTGGGGCGTATCGGGTCGCCTGTTGTGGCCCTCACTGGCCCGCAACTGGCCCGCAGCCCGTCCGGCTCGGCCGCTCTGGCGGCTGCCTCGGCCTGCTCGCGCTGAACCTTTAGGTAGATCTCGGCCAGCGCCGCCGCCTCGGCCTCGGACCCGGGCATCAGGTGGCCGTAGGTGTCAAGGGTGATCGAGATGTTGGCGTGGCCCATGAACGACTGGAGGGCCTTCGCGTTCACCCCGGCGGCGATCATCATGGCGGCGTAGCTATGCCGGAACTCGTGCGGAGTGAGTCGCTCGAGGGCAGCGGCCGTCCACGCGTCGTCAGCGTGGCGCTGGAGGCGATTGGCCGCGAATCGGTCCTGCGGGGTCCGCCCGAAGATCAACTCGGCTCCGCGACGGCCAGAGCGCGCCAGGTCGTCGAGCAAGTGATCGCGCAAGGCGGCAACAATCGGAACCCGTCGACGTCCTGAGTCGGTCTTCAGGGCAATCTCGCCCTCGACCCGATCCCAGCCTCGGCGGACCTGGATGACCCCGGTCGCCAGGTCGACGTCCTCGACGCGCAGGGCCTGGAGCTCGCCGAGCCGTAGCCCGGCGTAGAACGCGGTCGCCCAAATCGCGCGGTCGACCGCAGGGGCTGCGGCGATCAGCGCCTCGGCTTCGACTGGAGCCGCGAACCGCTCACGGCGAGCGCCGGTGGCGGGCAACTCCAGGTCCGCGCAGGGATTAGCCCCCAGGTCGCCGCGGACGATGGCGCGGCGGAAGATCGCCCGCAGCGGGTGGAGCGTGGTGACGATCGTCGAGGGGGCAAGGCCGTCCGCGAGCAGGCCGTCGACGAAGTCCTGTACGTCGATCCTCTGAAGGTCGGAGAGGCGGGTGCGGCCGAACCTCGGCAGGACACGGAGCCGCATGGACTTCTCATAGGCCCTGACGGCCGCCGGCTTGTAGACCTCCCCGCCTCGCGTGCGGATGGTGCCCTGCTTGGCGCCAGCGTGCCACACGTCCCACGACTGCTGGACCGTGGTCGGCTTGGGCGCCCTCAGGACGCCCCGATCGAGCGCAGCCTGCGCGTCCGCCCGCCACGACTTCGCCTCAGCCTCCCGGGCGAACGTCTTGCGGATCTTCTTCTCGTCGCGCTTGGAATAGACCCAGGCGCGGTAGGTCGGGGTGCAGTTGCAGGCGCCACCGTCGAGCGAACGGCAGCGGCGCGAGTGGCGCTTAACGATTCCTGTCGCCATCAGCTCGCCTCGACTTGCTCGTGCGCATCGACGAGCTTGCCCAGCCACGCAAGCTGGTCCCGAAGCGCGGCGACGGGAAGCGGCTCCTCCTCCTGAACCAGGCGATCAATCTCGCCTGCGGCGTCGGCCAGCAGCAGTGCGAGCGCATCGCGCTCATTCATGCCACCGAGATTCTTCATGTTGCGTTGTTCCTGAGCCACCGCTTTGGCTACCTCAGTGACCATCTAGATCGCCTCCGTCGCGTCGCTGGTCAGGTAGTCACGAGCCCGCTGAGCCAAGGTCAAGAGCCCAGCCTCGGCGTCCTCGCCGGAAAACGCCTCCGCTGCTTGCATCGCAGCCCAGTTCAGATCCCTCAGGGCCTCACCCTGTTGCGTCGTCAGATAAGCCATCCGTGCTCCTCCTCTGTGGAGGGGCGAGGGGCGAATAGCCTGTCCCGCGCACCGCGGTTGGAAAGCCCGGTGCCACGGGGCGGGTCGTTCGCGCGACGCCGCCCCACTTGTGTGTTTGGGTCGACGCGACCCTACTCTCCGCGGCGGCAGAACGCGAGTTAGGGTCACCCTGACCCCACGGGCCTCGCCCCTAGAAGGTGTCGGGGCCCAAGCGATCTGCACGGCGGAGCCGCGTCAACTCCCATGCAAAGAAGCCGAGCAGCGCAAACGCGAGCGGGATGAACGCCACCATGAAGCCGGTTCGAGAGCCGCCCTCTCGAGCGGACAGGTAGAACAGCGGAGCCACCACCCCCGCGGCAAGCAGCAGAGCGAGAATGCTGAGGAGCCAGTAGAACGACTTTGGGATCAGCCTCGCCCGGAAGCTGTTGAGGTGCTCGACAATGGGCTTCATTTCCCCGTCCGCCCGGTCCCACAGCTCCGCAGCGACGTCCGCCTGGAGGCCAAGCCACAACTGGAACCCCGCCTGTGCCTGCGGCCTCTTGGTCCCTTGCGTCCACGGCTCGACGGATCTGATCGTCTCCGGCCGCTCCCCGATTGAGCCATCGAGGCGGAGCTTTTCGGCGTACACACTGAAGTCCGCCGGCAGCGAATCTCGGACTGATTTCGCTATCTCGATGCCTCGCTCGAGCGCGGGAATGTCGGCCGCCGATAGGCGCTCTTGAAGCCCCCCGGTTGCGTGCATAGGTCCCTGCGGTGGCGGCGTCAGGGTGGCAGCTAGGACCTCGGCTGGAATCTCGGTAGGCGAGCCGGAGCCGTGCTCCTTGGCTGTCTCGCGAACCCTGGAGACGATCTCTGTCAACGACCCGGCGACCGTATCGGCCGCGTTCCTCATGGATTCGACCATGCTCGTGTAGTGCTGTGACGCGCGATCTCGGACAGGCTGGCGGAGCTGTGCTACTTCGCGGCGCTGCGCCAAAAGCTGTTGGGCAAGAAAGCCGCCCGTCAGACCAACGATTGCGGCCGTTGACTGCGCCAGCGTCGAGTAGAACCAGTTCGGGTCCATGGGATGAACTGTTCCGGGGTCGCCGGTCGGAACGGCCGTCGGCGGAGTACGAACGCCTGTTCGCTAGAGTTCGGCCATGCCCCGGTGCGATTTCTGCGGCTCCCGAATGGTCAGGTGGACCCACCCCGCCGAGCGCGACGGGCTCGCCTGCGAGAAGTGCCATGCCGCGATCGAGGCCGACGATCGCGAGGCCCTGCTCGCCCGGGTGTCGTTGATGCCGGTGCCGGCGACGCTCTCTGAGCGCTACGCGCCGCGGTTCCTTGAGAACGCGCGCCGGCGTCACGAGGAGTTCTGGGAGACGAGATCGGGTCCGGCGCGTCCGGCCTGAGCATGGCTGCGCGTCGCGCTCTTGACGATCGCCCGATCGGCCGATGAGCAACCACGGCCTAGCCACCGATGACGGGAGTGTGAACCTCCTTAAATGGCCCGGAAAAACCAGCCCGGCTCTGCCACACGCGGAAATGTTTCGCGCCTGGGAGACCGCGTTTGCCACCTGCGACGGTGGCGAATACCTCAGATACCTGGCCGAGGATGTGTTTGTCAGTCCCCCAGGCTTCATCATCGGACACAGGGAACTGCGAGGACGAGAGCAGGTGAGGGCGGCCTTTGCCGAGCTCGCGGGAGTGCTCAGCCAAGGGCGGCGGGTCGGCGTGAGCAACCGTCGGTACTTCGTCGATCGTAAGGACGAGACTCGGCTTCTGCTCGTGGTCGAGCTGACAGTTACTCCCGAAAGCGGCGACGAGCTGGACACTTTTGGAACGGAGGCGGCGCTCCTGCTGACGATGGTCGGAGACAAGGTTTCGAGGATCGACTCCTGGCAGACCGAGGCCGAGGGCCTCGCGCAACTCGAGTACCCGATCCCGATCGCCGCGTAGACCGGCTTCAACCGCCGGTCTAGCCGCTCGTCCGACTCGCGGCGCCCGACAGCTTCGGTCACACCCGTGCCCGGATGTCATAGAGGCCCTTCAGGTCCTCGCGCGTTTGCTCGCGCCAGTCGCTACGTCCCTGGCCGTCCTTGAGCCTGAGCTCATAAGCGTCCTTGTGTTCTTCTGGGACGGCAAGACTCGCCTGCACTACCCATCCCATCCACTCTTGAGGCGGGCCGGGCCCGGTGAAAGCGTCCGGCTCGATCGCAAGCAGCGCCTCGCCTTGGTAGATCGCCTCGCTGATGAGGTCTCGCGCCGTCAGCTCGTCCACTGAGTCGGCCGATTCGACGCGCAGGACCGCGTCCTGCTCGATCTGCTCAGGCAGGTCGTCGCCCCAGAACTTCGCCCGGAGGTAGTAGTTCCCGGACTTCGACAGATGTAGCTTGAAAATGAACAGGAGAGCGCCCGTCGTGAGGCTGATCTCCTGTTCAGCCCAGTAGTCCTTCCAGGCTGGAGGCTCCGGCTCGTCGGCGATCCGTTCGTGCGTGGGTCGCATCCACGTGCCGCCCGAGCGGTGATTTCCGTAGTGGTCGCACCGTGCCCCATCCCCAGCGCGGAGCCCTTCGGGGATCAACACATTCGCATTGACGCTCCTAAGCGCAACCGGGTTGGGGTTCGCAACGCCAACTTCGAGCAAGACCGCCTGCGGCTCGTCCTCCCGGATCCGCACCGTGAGATCGGTAGTCCCGTCCAGGGTGAAAACGATCTTCGGCAGCTCGACTAATTCGGCAGCCGTGGTGTCCGGCTCCCGGGTCGGGCGTTCTCGCCATCCAAGCCAGTCCCCAACCGGCGTCCAGGCAACCGCCGCCACGTACAAGGCCAGGCAAGCGAAAAGTACGCCAAGAAGCGGTCCGGAGAAAATGAATCCCGCCGCCGAAATGAGGAGGCTCGTCACTAGTGCGAACGCTTCACGGGTTTGCATGCGCCGAGCCTAGCCCCGCGACCGGGCTGAACCCCTCTGTGCTTGCGTGCCATCGCTCAGCCCCCCGGAATCAGCAAGTGGGAGGCGCGGTGCCAGAGGCGATCCGTCATCGGGGATCCCCAGCCGGGACGCTGGGTAGCGTCCGGAGCGCCTTGATCTCGAACACAACACCTCCGCCGCCCGCTACCGGCCATCAGCATCCGAAGTGCTACGCGGCCGGACTGAGCGATTGCTCGGACAAAATCTCGAAGGAGCACTACGTCTCGAAAAGCGTGCTTCTCGCGATCGGTGAGCGGCCTGAGGCGTCGGGACTCGCATTTCTGGCTGACGAGAAGCCTTTGCCCCCCGCAGTACTCACGTCGAAGATCCTGTGTGAGCGGCACAACCACGCACTCTCGCCGCTCGATGCGGCTGCTACCGAATTCTTCAACACGCTTCGGGGATTCGACGCCGGTCTCGCCGACGATGTCGCCGAGCCATCCGCCGAAACGCGAACGAGCAGCGGCGACGACGTCGAGCGATGGTGCTTGAAAACTCTCGCCGGCCTCGTCCACGCGAAGGCCGTGTCCTCCAGTGGGCTGCGGCCTGAGCTCCGCTACCCCGAAATCCTTTTCTCTGGCCGACCCTGGCCCCCTCACTGGGGCCTGTCCGTCTCGACCTCCGGCGAGCAGCGATACGCGTTCCGAGGCCTCGGCGTCAATACACAGGTCAATGAAGCCGATGGATCGATTTGGGCTGCCGAGTTCAACATTGCGGGGTTCAGCTTCCTTCTCCATTTCGGCCGCGCCGGGGGAATCTCCGCGGCCTATCGTCCGAGCGGCATTCGATTTGCGCGATCCAAAGGCAGCGCGACCAAGACACTGCTCCTGAGGTGGTCCGGCGGCAGCCGATCCGACCTTGTGCTCGCCACCCAGGTCGGTCGCTACAAGGGCCCCCGCCCGTTCGCGCAGTAACGAGGCGCGGGCGGGGGCAGCCAAAGGAGCTTCACCCACCCCCGCCGTGCACGCCTCCTCGACCTGATCGCCCCGCGGAAGCCCAGGTGCGGGGGCACGTCGACCAGGGAGCCTTGTCGCGGCGCCGCTCACTCGCCGCGCAACCTTTTCTTCGCCAGCTCGACCAAGCGCTCGTGTTGCGCCTGCTCACGGGCCTCGCGCGCCGCCTGGGCGGCCTGCTCGGCGGCGACAACGGTGTCCAGATTCGAGGGCCCTGCGACCCGGCGGCCGTTGATCGTTTCGGACGTGTCATAGGCCGCGTACTCCTCGGGCTCCATTCCGAACCGGCGCGCCGCCCTGAGCTGATCAAAGGTGACTCCGAGTGCCTTCGCCGCGCGGGCATCCGCGGCGATCTGGTCAGCGTCGTGCTCGGCGAACGCCTCGTTTAGGTCGGCGTTGGGATCCTGGCCGCGTTGAATCTGTGCGGCCAGTTCGTCGTCGGTCAATGGCATCAGGAGCTCCGTTCATGCTTGGTTTATGGCCTGGGCTGCGGCGCTCCTCGTGGCCTCGGCGGCTTCGACCTTCGCCTCGGCGGCCACGATCTCCGCTCGGACCTTCTCCAGGTCCGCCTCGATCTCGGCCCGCTCCCGGCTCGTGAACTCCTCCCGGGAAGGGTCAGCGGCGAGCGCGCTGATCTGCTCGCCAAGCCACGTGCGGAACCCCGCCTCGTCTTTCTCGAGCAGGTAGAGGATCGCGGCGCTGGCGGGCGGGGGCTTGGGGTCGCCGCTGACTCCGGCCTGCCCTACCGCCCATGTTTCGACGTCGTCGCGCAAGGTGGCGAGCACGTCGGCGCCATCGAGCTTCGCCAGGGCGTGTTCGGGAAGCTTGCCTGTGAGTTCGGCGCGAAGGGCCCGCTCCCGGGTCGCGCGAAGCAGGTTCAGAGCGACGCCTGCCCGGCGCACTTCGGCAACCGCCAGAGAGTGATCGGCGACCAGTTCGGCCAGCCGCTCCCGGTAGCTCGGAATTCGGGCGGGCTTCGGTCGTCGGGTTGGCGATGGGCGCCCTTTCGTCTCCTGATCGGCGGCTCTTGCTTCGGTGGTCGGCATCGGTTCCTTTCGGTGGGGATTCATCGAGGTGCGATCTGGTCGTCCGCAGCGTCGAGCTCGGCCCGGCCGCCGCCTTGAGCAACGATCCGGTTGAACTGGTCGGCCGGGTTCTCCTTGTCTGGCGGGACGTGCGGGAACATCGCCGGGTCGGCGCTCGTCAAGCCATGCTCCAGCCAAAGGTCGTACCAACGGGACGGGCGCTCGCGCGGCGGGGCCGGGACTTCGACTCGCCTACCCATGGGCAGCTCGCTCAGTTCTCCAGCGGGCCTGCGCGGCTCGGCGGGCGCGGGCCGCGGCCGGCGTGGCGGCGCGGCGGGAGGTCAACGGGTCAGCAAGCTCGAGCTGCCCGAGTAGGCGCAGTTGGACAAGTCGAAGTTGCCGTGCCTCGCTCACCGCCGGGTGAACGACGGTCTGTCCCTTGCTCCCGGTCGTGGTGAAGCCTTCACGATCCACAATCGCCTCAAGCTCGGCCAGCTCGTCCGCGGTGCGGCAGGCCCGCTCGAGTAGGACCAGCTCGCGGGCGTCGAGCTCCCAGCCCTCCGCGATGTCGCCGATGATCACCGTCCAGAGCTGCTTGCCGGCGTCGCCCAGGCCCCGCGGCGGGTGCGTTTTTGCCTTCGCGGTCATAGGGAAACCAGCCGTTTCGGCAATGCGGCACCCCGCGCAGATCCTCCTCGGCGGTCCTCAGCGCATCGCGGCCAAGGGTGCCCCCCTCGACGCGAAATACTTAGGCGACTGTGGCAACGCACGAGCTGCCGTGTCCCGCCGGTCATACGAGCACGTACGACCTCCCCGACACCTTCCGGGGCACGGTCGTTTGCGAGGCGTGTCGGGGATCCGGAGAGTTCCGCGTTGCCCTCGGGGAACAATGCACGGGGGTCCGCCGTGTGAACCAGGTGACCAGCCGAGGCCTGATGACGGATACGTACGTCCGCAAGCTCACGGTTCGCGGTAAGAGTCCAGACCCGCCGCCCGACGAGTTCGTCGTGAACTTCGCCGTAACGGCCAAGCAGTTCGCGGCGATTGAACTGCGCGCTGGCGATCGGTTCGGCGTCTTGTCTCGGGGAAAGGCTGGCACGCGGGGGGCGCGTGCCTACGCCCTCGTGAACGAAACAACGGGTGCGATCTACCCGGTGAAGGCGTAGCGGGGCGCTCATCGACGCCGCCTCCGCTTCGGCTCGCGCGGCAGGTCGGGGTTCTTCTTACGCAGACCGCTGCAATAGCTGCAGCGCCTGCCGGGCTCGACCTTCGCCGAGCTGGGACAGTCGCGATCTCCCGGGCCGGCGCAGCGGACCAGCGGGGCGAAGCGAATCGGGCTCATCGGCTCGCCTCAAGCGGGGAGTGAGCGAGATCCTCGGGGCTCAGCTCGGACGGTTCACGGATCCGCGAGGCCGCCTCTCGCTCCCAATCGGCGACGATCGCCCTTGCCTCGTGCACACGACCGCATGCTGCGAGCTGGATCACGTCGACCCTCGCGGCTGGCAGGTCTCGATAGATGGCTCGGTCAGACGGCCGGCGACCACTCGGACACTCAGCGTGTCGTCGGCGAACGCGGCAGCTCGCGGCAGCCAACTCGGCCAGGATGCTGGTCGCCGTCATGCTGCGATCTCCTCAGCCATCGGTCGCTCGGCGTTCTCTGCGACCCAGCGCTCGAGCTCGGTAACCGGGATCACCCGGAGCCGGCCTCGACGAACCACGCGGATCTCGGGCTGGACGTGCTGCTTGAAGCTGGTCAGGCTCATGCCGAGGGCCGCGGCTGCCTCGGCACGGGACAGGGCGTAACGCGGGGTCACGCGGAGTCACCCTTGGTCTTTTGCCGGTCGCGGTAGGCGGCCTGCTTCTCCGCGGACCGCTGGCGCTCCTGCCAGTCCGACCAGCGGGGAAACCTGACGTGGATCTCCCGGTCGCCCGCGGCGTCCAGTCCCTGAAGAATCCCTAGACGACACGCATCGTCGACGATCTTCCGCGCCTGCTCACGATCGGCCAGGTGCGCCTCGGCGACGAGACTGCGGGCTGTCGTAAACACCTCGCCCTGGTTGCTCACGAGAGGCTGCCGCTTTGCCATGCAGAGCAACGCGACGATCGCCAACGGGCCTCCAGGGCCGTAGGTCTCGCCGAGCTCCTCGATCGCGGCGTCCTGTGTGAAATAGCCGTCCATCGCGTAGTAGACGCGCTTCGGTGCCATCAGTCGATCGCCCCCACACGCGACCGACCGCACTTGAAGCAGCCGACCTCCCCGCCGTTGATGTGGGAGCCGTTGCATCGGCAACGCAGCGCGAAGGCCAGCGCCTCCCGCTCATCCTCGGGTGCCCCTTCGACCGCAGAGCCGGCGTTCAACGCCAACTCAACCGGGCGCGGCTCGAGCTCGAATCGCAACCGCAGGCCGGGATGCGCCAGGCGGGCATGTTGGCCTCCGGTGGTCAGGAAGGTCTGCGAATGGATCCTGAGCTTCCCCTTGGGGTCGCGTTCGACGGCCCGTAGGGCGAAGGCGTCCTTGCCGGCGTAGCGGGCCATGATGGCGTCGGCAAGCTCGTCGCGCTCGCGATCGGAGAGATCGCCATAGCGGCGCCGATCCTGTCGGTGACTGGCGCCGCACGGCTCCGAACAGAACCGCTTCGGCCCTCGCCGCGCGAAGCGGTTACGGCATCCCCGCGCCGCGCATTCGATCAGCTCGTCTGAGTCGGATTCGTCAGGAGGGTCGTCCGAGGACGACGGCCCGGCTCGCCCGGAGCGGCGCGAGCCGCGAGAGCGCGTATTGGTTGCGAGTCGCGGCGCGCGGCCGGTCGCATGGCAAACCACAGAGGGGTTCACGATGTTCGGGGCGATGACACGCAGTTGGGCGTCGGCGAGCTCGTGATCCGCCTCTCGACGTCGGAGGAGGGCTTGCGTGAGGTGTTCACGCCGCGCTTCACGAAACCGCTCGCGCATCTGCTCGGCGCCGCGGTTATCACCGGCGTCGATAAGCCCGCGCTCCCATCGGGAGGCGAGTCCGAACTCGGTCGGAATACGGTCCGCCGCAATCAGGCGGCGCTCCTCCTTAACGGACTCGGCCTCGAGCTCAGCAACACGGGCGCGGAGCCGAACGATCTCACGGAGTCGCTCGCGCTCAAGCGCCTCGTCGGCGGTACGGGATGAAGTTGGTGCGATGGTGCTTGCCATCTGGGCCTTCCTGGTGTGCTTGCGGATCTCAAGTTTTACCTTGGAGAGGTGGACGTATCCCAACGTCGGGCGGCGGCCCGCAAGCACTCGGTACCGCCGCCGACGTCGGGGAAGATGCGTGGGGGTCGCCCGTGCATCAGGCCCAGAGATGAATCGTTGCATGGGGTGTCACGGGTTCCGCACGGCCAGGCGGCGTGCCGGACCGTCGCGGCGCAGGGCGGCGGCGAACTCGCTCGTGAACCGCTGCACGCGGGCCCGTGGAGGACCATCGTCGTGCACGCGCCCGTGGAGGACCATCGTCGTATTCCCTTAAGACGACCTGGATCACTTCCATCTACCTGCCCGACGTTTCTCGCTCTCCCTCTCGTGATCCCTCTCCCTCTCTGGTGGACAGGTCGGGACGCGCGGTTACGGCCAGGGGTTGACGAACGCCTCCACGGTCTGCCCCCCCGCGGGCGGCAGGTCGTCAGAAGGTCGTCCACCCTCTCTGCTGTACTCAGCTCACGCTCTGCGGAGCGGAGACCCCACACGCGCGATGCGTCGGGTCGAACCGGCGGACACGGCCTTTAGGTAGCGGTGCCCCCGTCGTGGTTTCAGCGCGAGCGCGATAGCTGCCTTCGAGAACGTTCTAGACGCCCCGCCCGGCACACCACCCCGGCGGGGCTTCTCGGTTCTCGGCCCCGATTGCCTCCTGGATCACGTAGGCGTTGCGACAGACGGCGGGGAAGCATTAGGTCAAATACTCAGCGTGGACGAACTCCTCGCCGATCTGCGTCGAGCGTGGCGATCACGGTGGAGCGAAAAAGATGACCTCCAACTTGGGGTCGACGATTTGCCGCTGGTCTCTGTCGCACGTGACGAGCGGGATGCCTCGGGAACTCGCGCCGGCAACGATCCAGATGTCGTTATCGCCCATGCCCCATCCGGATCGCTCACAGAGCGCTCGAATGCGGGCCCACTCCTCGATGACGGCCTCGTCGATTGGCACCCATACGAAAGTGCGCAAGCGCTGCTCCTCTGCCGTGATCTTTGGCGCTCCCCAGCCTGCCTTCAGGTATCCGAATCGCGCCTCGGCGAGGGTCACGACACTGATCGCCAGGACGCCTCGATCAACGCGAGCGAGATCCTCGGCCGACCAGTGCTCGTATCGCTCAGGAGCGGTGGCTCGCACGCGAAGGTGGCCTACGAAACTCGAATCGCAGAGCAGCAGCTCCGGCGTGTCTGCCGTCACCCCGACGTGAGCGCGTCCAGATATGCCTGGTCTGTCTCGGCGTCCCAGCCGCCCTCGGCGACGCGCTCAAGACCCTGCGGCTCGCGGATCCCCTGCCGGTCCATCAGCTCTGCATCGTCGACCGGCGCCCAGGTGAAGAACTCGCTCTGGTCGCCCTGCTCAACGGCACGGACCTCGTCGATGCGCATCGAGCCGCGGCGGGCGCTCGTCTGCTCGCCCTCGCCGGCTACCCAGACGATCTGCCCGACAAGCCCCGTTACGAGCTCCTCAAGCTCCTCTGGGTAGTCACAGATCCAGTCGATTCCGGATGACGCTCTGATGCCAATCCGATCAGGCTCAACGTCCACAAGGTGAAGCCGTCCCGAGATCGACGTCGCTCGCGGCGGGGTCGGCCTGGCCTCCGGGCGCATCTCCGCCAGACGCTCGGCGTCGATCATTACCGGGTGTGAACGCTGCCTACTTGTGACCTTGATCGTTCCTCCGGTCCCGAGCGCCCCGCACGCCCGCGTAAGGGCCTCGTTGACGACCTCGGGAAGTTCGCGGCGCTCCATCGCGTCGAGCATCGCCTCAAGGTTCTCCGTAGGCGCCGGCAGATCCTCAAAGAGGGTGTCCGGTTCGTCGGCGATGTCGGGCTCGATGGTTGCGATGCCGCTCCCCTCCCGGAAGCCGACAAGCCGAAACGCCATGACCGCCTCCGCTCGTCGCTCGGGATGGCCTCCACGCTTGGTTGGGGCGCCGCGTCTACTCCTGTCGAAGTCGCGAAGGGCGGCGAGGAAGCCGTCGACGAAGCTCTCGAAATCGGAAAGCCCGACACCCCTCGTCACTCGCGAGCCATCGAGATAGACGGTGATCTGTTCGTCGTTCTCAGGGATGCGGACCATTCTCCTCTGGGGTCGAGCGTTGCTTGGGCGATCCTATGCGGTCATGGATATCGAACAAATGTTCGCATACCAGGCAACCGGCACTTAGCTGACTGGCCCGCATCCTGGCCCGCAGCTCGCGAGCCGGGCCCGAATACCGCTTGCTAATGCGGCTCGGTCGCCCGCGGGTGGGCCTTGAAGTAGACCTCCTTGATCTTCTCCCGCGAGAGGTGGGTGTAGAGCTGGGTTGTGGCCACGTCGGCGTGGCCGAGCATCTCCTGGACCGAGCGCAGGTCACAGCCGCCGGACAGAAGATGGGTGGCGAAGGTGTGGCGCAGCGTGTGCGGGCTCATCCGGTCGTCGAGGCCGACCGCCTTCGCATGTCGCTGGATGATCTTGTAGAGGCCCTGCCGGGTGAGCTGTCCGCCGCGGAAGTTGACGAACAGCTTGCGCTCGACCCGCACCCCGACCAGCTCGGGACGCCCGGCCCGCAGGTAGCGCTCGATCGCGCGCCCAGCCTCGCGGCCGAGCGGCACGATCCGCTCCTTCGACCCCTTGCCCTGCGGCCGCACGAAGCCGCGCCGCAGATCGACGTCGCCGATCTCCAGGCCCACCGCCTCCGACGCCCGCAGCCCGCAGCCGTACATCACCTCCAGCAGGGCGCGGTCGCGCAGCGCGATCGGTTCGGCGCCCTTGGCGCTCACGAGCAGCTTCGTCACTTCCGCCTGAGTCAGGACATGCGGGAGCTTGCGCGACTTCTGCGGCGGGGTCAGGGTGGCGGTCGGGTCCTCGGCGATCAGCTCCTCGCGACGCAGGTGGCGATAGAACGACCGTAGGCAGGCGGTCTTGCGGCTGATCGTCGCCGGTGAGCATGGAGGGCGGCCGCCGGTTCCGTCGGGGTCGGGAGCGAGTCCGGTCGCCAGGTCGGCGAGGAAATCCGCGACGTCGGCGCGTTCGACCGCGGTCGCGTCACGTCGCCGCGCGGCCAAAAAGACGCCGAACTGCAGGAGGTCGGTGCGATAGGCGTCGAGCGTGTTCCGGGCCAGGCCGCGCTCGAACTCGAGGTAGGCGAGGAAGTCGAGCACCAGGGCTTCGAAGTGAGCATCGCTGCGCGTGTCGGGCTTGGGAACGGCGATCGCCATGCCGCCAGGTTCTCGCGGCCGGGCGCCGACCCTGCCGGTGCAACGGCGCTGCCGGACCTAAATGGGGTCAGACCCCTTTAGGAGGAGCAGCCCGATCAGCGTCTTCGAGTCGGCGCACTCGCCGATCGCGCGGTCGAGGTCGTCCAGCGGCCAGGCGATCACCTCGATCCGCTCCTCGGGGTCCGGCTCGTGGCCGGCGACGGGCTCGAGCCCGTCGGCTAGGAAGATCGTCACCTCCTCCCTGGCGAAGCCGGGAGAGGTGTAGAAGCGCTTCAGCTCGCTCCAGCTGCGGGCGGTCATCCCGATCTCCTCGACCAGCTCGCGCTGCGCGCACTCGAGCGGCGTCTCGCCCTCGACGTCGAGCTTCCCCGCCGGCAGCTCCAGCAGCGCCGGCTCATCGACGGCCTCGCGCGGCTGCCGCACCAGGTAGACCGACTCCCGATCGTGGGCGACGATCGCCACGGCGCCGGGGTGGGTGACGACCTCGCGCTCGGCCGTCTCGCCGTCGTCGTAGCGGAACTCGTCGATCCGGACGTCGACGATCCGGCCTTCGTAGACCGTCCTCGAGGAGATTCGCTCCATCGCCCTCCCCTACCCCCCGATCGCCGCCGCCAACGCCCGCCCGGCGGCGAGCGGCGCCGCGAAGAAGAGCGGGTCCTCGGCGATCGAGCGGCCCATCGTCGTCGACGGGAGGCCGCTCTGCGCGTACCCGTCGAGGTCGATCTGCTCGACCGAGAGATCGTGGCCGCCGCGCCGGCAGACGTCGATCAGGGCGTCGAGCGCGGCCCCGGCCGAGCCGCCCTCCGGCGCCTCCTCGCTGAGCATCGGCCAGCCCTCGAGCTCGGCCTCGGGGACGGGCACCCGAACCGGGGCGAGGAGCAGCTCGAGCACCGAGGCCGTGTGATGGCTGAGCCCGCGATGGCGGTCGCGTTCGTCCGAGCTCGACAGGCGAGGGGAGAGCAATGTCGGCAGGCCGAGCGCCAGCGCCGCGTGCGCCGCGTCGAGGGCAGCCATCCCGCCGTGGCCGAGCCGGGTCGCCGAGCCGAGGATCCCGGGTCCGGGGCCGATCACGACGGCCTCCCAGCCGAGGCGCCTGGCGGCGGCGTCGAGCCCGCCGACGATGCTGATCGCCTCGTGCTCGCCGCCGTAGGAAGGCCCCGCCGTGACGTGGCCGCACAGCAGACCCCGCTCCCGGAGCTCCGCGACGTCGCGCGACAGCGACCCCGGCAGCGCCGCCCCGGCGCCCTGGATGAAGCCGAGCCGCAGGTCCGGGCGCGCCTGCGCCGCCGCCCAGGCGATCGGCGCCAGATGCCCGTGCAGCGAGATCACGACCGCCGGCGGCTTCGGCCCGAGGCCCGGATCGCCGTGCTCGATCTCGACCGGGTCGATCGGATGCTGAAGCGAGGTGTAGTTGAGCTTGAAGACGTGGATGCCCTGCGGGTCCTCCGCCCGCAGCCCGCGGCTCAGGTTGGCGTGGACGATGTCGAAGCCGCCGGAGCCGAGTCCGAGGTCCCGGGACTGCGTGTTGACGACGACCTCATCGCCGACCTCGATCTCGCCGACCAGCGTCGTGTCCGCCCACGCGCGGCGGTGCTCGCCGCCGATCTCGACCGTCAGCGGGTCGGCCTCGACCACGGTGCCCCGGCGCAGCTTCAGCATCAGGACGACCCGGCCAGCGCGGCGATCGCCTCGCAGACGGCCAGCATCTCCGGCAGTCTGGCGGCGGCGACGCTCTCGGTCGGAGTGTGGTTGTCGGCGGTGCCGTTGGCGAGCAGCACGCACTCGAAGCCCCGGGCGACGAGCGCATTTGCGTCGCTGCCACCTCCGGTGGCGACCTCGCGCGGCTCGATCCCGCAGCGCTCGAGCGCCTCGCGCGCCAGCTTCACAGCCGCCGAGCCGGAGGGCTGCCGATAGCCGCGGAAGATCTCGGTCACGTCGACGTCCACGTCGCAGCGGTGCTCGGTCGCGCCCGACGTGCAGGCATCGACCATCGCCGCCGTCGCCTCGGCGACCCTGCCCTGATCGAGCGAGCGCGCCTCGGCATCGATCCGGCAGCTGCCGGCGACGACGTTGGAAGCGACGCCGCCCTCGATCAGGCCGACGTTCGCGGTCGTCTCGGGGTCCAGCCGGCCGAGGCGCATCGCGCCGACCGCGGCCGCCGCCGCCTCGATCGCCGAGTGCCCGTCCTCGGGACGGATCCCGGCGTGGGCCTCGAGGCCCTCGAACTCAGCGACGAGCCGCTGGTATGTCGGCGCCGCCGTGATCACCTCGCCGATCGGCGTCGCATGATCGAGGGCGAAGCCGAGCTGCGAGCGCAGCCCGCTCAGGTCGAGCTCCTTGGCGCCGCGCAGCCCGTCCTCCTCGGCGACGGTGAAGACGAGCTCGAGCCCTGCGGCCGCCGGGGCCCCGGCGTGGCGCGCCGCCAGTTCGACCAGGACCGTGACCGCGGCCTTGTTGTCGGCGCCGAGGATCGTCTCGCCGCGGCTGCGAAAGACGCCGTCGGCGAGCTCCACCTCGATCGTGCCGGGCTCGGGGACGGTGTCGAGATGGGCGAAGAAGGACACCCATCCCTCCCCCGCTCCCGGCACCCGGGCGACCAGGTTGCCCGAGCCCGCGCGCGCGGGCTCGGCCGCGCCGTCCTCGCTCACCTCGACGCCGAGCCCTCGCAGCTCGGCCAGCACGTCGTCGGCCACCGCGCGCTCCGAGCCGGTCGGGCTCGGGATCTCACAGAGGCGCACGAAGCGGTCGAGCAGCCGCTGGTCGCTCATCGGCGGCAGGCTAGGGCTCAGGACTCGTGAGCGAAGCGACCGCCGGTCGAGGCCTCGGCCGGCTCGGCCTCGGTCTCCTCGGTCGGCGGGCCCTCGCCGCGGGTGGCGGCGAGCTGGGAGGCGGCGCCGACGAAGTCGCGGAACAGCGGCTCGGGGCGGTTGGGGCGCGAGTTGAACTCGGGGTGGAATTGGGAGGCGACGAAGAACGGATGCTCGGGCAGCTCGATGATCTCGACCAGGCGCTCGTCGGGCGAGGTGCCGCCGCAGACCAGGCCCTCGTCCTCGAGCCGGCGGCGGAGCTGGTTGTTGACCTCATAGCGATGGCGGTGGCGCTTGTAGATCACCGCCTCGCCGAAGATCTCGCGCGCCTTCGTGCCGTCGTGGAGCTTCACCGGGTCGGCCCCGAGGCGCATCGTGCCGCCCATGTCGGAGACCTCCTTCTGCTCCGGCAGCAGGTCGACGACCGGATACGGGGTCTCGGGGTCGAACTCGGTCGAGTTGGCGCCCGGCATGTCGGCGACGTGGCGGGCGAACTCGGCGACCGCGATCTGCATCCCGAGGCAGATCCCCAGGTAGGGGATCCCACGCTCGCGGGCGATCCGCGCCGCCTCGATCTTGCCCTCGATCCCGCGCTCGCCGAAGCCGCCCGGGATCAGGATCCCGTCGGCCCACTCGGCGATCTCGTCGGGGTCGAAGTCCTCCGAGTCGACCAGCTTCACCTCGACGTTGGTGCCGTGCTCGAAGCCGCCGTGGGTGAGCGCCTCGATCACCGACTTGTAGGCGTCGGCGAGCTGCACGTACTTGCCGACCAGGGCGATCCGGGTTGTCCCCTCGCAGCCGTCGGCGCGGCGGATCAGCTCCTCCCACTCCTCCAGGTCCGGGGCCGGAGCGTCGATCCCGTAGTGGTCGAGGATGAGGTCGTCGGCGCCCTCCGCCCGCATCACCAGCGGCACCTTGTAGATGTTGTCGACGTCGCGGGCCGAGAGCACAGCCTCCTCGGGGAGGCTGGCGAACAGGGCGATCTTCTTACGCAGGTCGCGATCGAGACCCCTCTCCGAGCGGCAGATCAGCGCGTGTGGCTGGATCCCGATCCGGCGCAGCTCGTTGACCGAGTGCTGGGTCGGCTTCGTCTTCATCTCCCCGGCGTGGCCGATATACGGGACCAGCGTCAGGTGCAGGAACATGCACCGCTTCGGGCCCAGCTCCGCATAGAGCTGGCGGATCGCCTCGAGGAACGGCAGCGACTCGATATCGCCGACCGTGCCGCCGATCTCGGTGATCACGAAGTCGACCGCCTGCGACTCGGCGACGATCAGGATCCGCTGCTTGATCTCGTCGGTGATGTGCGGGATCACCTGCACGGTGGCGCCGAGGTAGTCGCCCCGGCGCTCGCGGCGGATCACCGAGTTGTAGACCGCGCCCGCGGTGACGTTGGAGGCTCGCGAGGTGTTGTGGTCGGTGAAGCGCTCGTAGTGGCCGAGGTCGAGGTCGGTCTCGGCCCCGTCCTCGGTCACGAACACCTCGCCGTGCTGGAACGGGCTCATCGTCCCCGGGTCGACGTTGATGTACGGGTCGAACTTCTGCAGCTGGACCCGGAAGCCGCGGCTGACCAGCAGACGGCCGATCGAGGCCGCCGCGATCCCCTTGCCAAGCGACGACACGACGCCGCCGGTGACGAAGATGAAGCGCGTCTCGCCCGGCTTCATCTTGCTGTTTCGTCCCGACTCACTCTGCCGAGCGAGTCTAGCCAGCGCAGTGGCGGAAACGCCTCGATCGTTTTCGAGATCGACCGAAACTCCCCGAAGATCGTCAGCCCCGCGACCACCGCCAGGGCGATCCAGCGACCGGTGTCGCTGAGGGTGATCAGCATCGCGACGCCGGCCAGCGCCCCGGCCAGGTTCGAGCCGGTGTCGCCGAGCATCGCCCGCTCGGAGAGCGTGTACGCGACGCCGACCACGACCGGGCCGATGAACAGCCCGAGCAGCTCGAGCGGCGCCGAGGTCCAGGCTCCGATGCAGAGCCCGGCCAGCAGGAAGACGAGCACCTTCTCCACCCGTCCCGGCCGCAGGTCGAGCAGGTTGAAGAGGTTCGTGGTCAGCAGCAGAAGCAGCAGGTCGCCGACGTAGTCGATGCCCTGGCGCCCAAGGCCCGAGGTCGCGTAAGCCGCCAGCGCCAGAGCGCCGACCGCCTTGATCGCCCCGGTCGAGAAGCGACCGCTCACCACCGCCGCCGCGTGCCCGCGCCAGCCGCGGTCGGTGTCGCCGGCCTCGCCGCGCCCGAGCGCATCGTCCATCAGGCCGAGCAGGGCGACGCCGAGCACGTAGACCATCCAGCGCTGCAACCCCGGGTCGAGCAGGTTGAGGTCGGCGCGATCGTCGAGCACCGCGAGCGGCGCCAGGGCGATCAGCGAGCAGGCGACCAGCGGCGCCCCGGCGGGGAAGGCGACCCTGCGGCCCGCGTAGTTGTCGCGGGTCAGGCCGGCGCGCGTCATCTCGGCGAGCCACGGTCCCAGCGCAGCCGCCGCGACCAGCGCCGAGACGACCAGCCCGGAGAGCATCAGGGTCCCTTCTGGGCCCCGAACCCGAGGCCGGAGGGCGCCAGCAGGTCGGGCAGCAGCGCGTCGGCCGTGTCCTTGACCCCGAACGCGCCCTCGGCGCCCCCGAGGGCGTAGACGAGAGCCACCTTGCCGGCCAGCTGGTCGATGTTGTCGACGCTCGCGGCGCCGCGGTCGGTGAAGAACCCGATCGAGCTCGGGTCGGTCGTCGTCTCCTCGGCGCCGACCACGATCACCGGGCGCCCCGGCGACGCCGACTGGATCCCGGCGACGATCCCGTCCTCGAGCTGGTCGGTGTCGGCCGCCTCGCGATCGCCGAGCTCGGAGGGGCGCGCGCGGACGACGACGACGCCGTCGATGTCGCCGGGCTCGCCGCTGTAGCGGCTGAACAACGCTGCGCGCAGGTCGGCGAAGCGACCGCCCCCGTTGACCAGCGAGCGGCCGGCGACCCGCGAGGCGCGGGCGAGCGCCTGGGCGCGGCTCTCACCCGGTCTGCGCACCACGTCGGCCGCGGCCGCCGAGTCGGGGGGCTCGTGGACGACCGCGATCTCGCGCAGCTTCGCCCCCGCCGGTTCGAGCGCGCCGCGGACGCCGTCGGTGAGCGCATCGTCGAGCCCGCCGAGGGCGACGATCGCGATCTCGCGTCCCCGCAGCCGGTTCTCGACCACGGCGGGGGTCAGCGCGGCGGCGAAGTCGCGCTCGTCGTTGAGCTGGCTCTGCAGCTCGTCGACCTGGGCGCGCGCGTCGTCGAGGTCCGAGTGGAGGCTGTCCTCGAGGTCGTTGGCGGTCCCGTTGACGATGTCGGAGCCGAAGCCGACGCCGATCAGGATGCCGACGGCGAGCGCGAGGAAGACGGCCGCCAGTGAGGCGGCGTGGTAGCGGCTCGAGTACCCCATCAGGCCCGGATGCGCCTTCTCATAGGTCCAAAGCCACCTTGATCTTCAACCACACCAGGTCGAAGAACTCGCCCAGGGCGGGCGAGCTGATCACGACGATCGCGATCAGTACCAGCGACACCGCCAGGAACCCCCACATGTGCCAGCCGCGGACGCCCGGGTTGTAGAGCCGGCTGACGCCCTTGGCGTCGATCAGCGTCTCGCCGATCCGCAGCCGGGTGAGGAAGGTCGACGACATCCCGGCGCGGTTCTTGTCGAGGAACTCGGTGAGGTTGAAGTGGGCGCCGACGGAGACGATCAGCTCCGCCCCGTTCTCGTGGGCGAGCAGCATCGCCACGTCCTGGCTGGTTCCGATCGCCGGCACGACCAGCGGCGTGAGGCCGAGCGCCTCGAGCCGTTCGCGGCCGGGGGCGCGCCCGTCGGCGTAGGCGTGGACGACGACCTCGGCCCCGCAGGTGAGCGCCGCATCGGTGGCCGAGTCCATGTCGCCGAGGATCATGTCCGGCTCGAAGCCCTCCGCCAGGATCGCGTCGGCGCCGCCGTCGACGCCGACCAGCACCGGCCTGGTGTCCTCGATGTAGGCGCGCAAGGTCCGCAGGTCGTGCCGGTAGGTCGTGCCGCGAACGACGATCAGGGCGTGACGGCCGCGAAACTGCGTCCGCACCGGCGGGAAGTCGAGCTTCCCGGCCAGCAGCTCGCCCTCGTTCTCCACGTGCTCCATCGTGTTGACGGCGAAGTCCGCGAGCGCCTCGCCGAGGCGCGCCTCCTGGCGCTCGAGCTGCTCGGTGGCCGCCGCCAGATCGATCAGCCGGCCGGTGGCCAGCACGGTCCCGTTGCGGCGCACCTCCGCGCCCTGGACGACGATCTCGTCGCCGTCCGAAAGCTCCTCGAACAGGGGCGCGGCGGGGACATCGACGAGCGCGACGCCGGCACGGGCGAGGACGAGCGGCCCGGGGTTCGGATAGCGGTCGGTCGACGACTGGGCGACGTTGACGACGGCGTGCACGCCGCTCGCAACCAGGTCCTCGGCCGCGATCCGGTCGAGGTCGGCATGGTCGATCACCGCGACGTCGCCCGGGCCGAGGCGCTTGACCAGGTCCTTGGTCTTGCGCCCCAACCGCGCGCGGCCGGTGACTCGCGGCGCCTCAGGCGGCCGCAGCTGGATCTCAGGCCCGCGCAGTAGCGCGCGAGCCCGGCTGCGCAGGGCCATGGGCGGATTATGCGCGAACTGCCGCATCGGATCGCGCGACGAGGGAAAATAATCGGGGTCGCGAAGCGTGAGAGAGGGGTCGCGATGGGGTGGAACGCGAACCAGAAGCGGTTGCTCGAGGCGGCGGAGCGCCTCGCCGGGGTCGGGACCTGGGCCTGGTCGCCGGATACCGGCGAGGTGGTCTGGTCGCCCAACATGCTGCGGATCTTCGGGCTCGATCCGGAAGCCGGGACCCCCAGCATGGAACGGCTCGTCGAGCTCGTCCATCCCGACGACCGGGAGCTCCAGGCGCATGAGATGGAACGGGTCCGCAATGGCGCCAGGGACCAGGACTTTCACGTGCGGATCGTGCGCCCGGACGGCACGCTCAGGCACCTGGACGCGACGATCGTCGAGACGCAGGGCGGCAACGGGCGCCCGCGACGAGTGGTCGGCTGCGTCCACGACCTCACCGTGAGGCGCCTGCACGAGCGTGAGATCGCCGCCCACCTCGCGGTGGCCAACGCGCTCGCGTCCTCGGACTCGCCCGACGCCGGCGTGGAACCGCTCCTGCACGAGTTGGGTACCGCACTCGAATGCGAGCGGGCGGTCCTCTGGGTCCCCGACGAGGACGCCCTCGTGGCTCGAGCCGGCTGGACCGCCACCGAGATGGCGACGAGCGAGGAGCAGCCGGCCCCGGATGAGGCGCTCCCGCGGCGGCCGGGCCCGACGGTGATCGCGGCGATCGCCAAGCGCGCACCGGTCGCCGCGAATGCCCCGCCAACCAGGGGCACGCTCGCCTTCCCGGCACTCGCCGGAAACGAGCTCCTGGCGACGCTCGAGCTCCAGTCCCGAGAGCCGATCGAGCTGACCGAGGACTTCGCGGATTCGCTTTTGGGGATCGGCCAGGAACTGGGCGCGTACTTCGCTCACCACACGCCCGAGCTGCGAGCGCCGCCCCTGACGCCCCGCGAGCTGGAGGTCCTCCACCTGGCCGCCGACGGCGAGTCCGGGCCGGAGATCGCCGATGCGCTCGAGATCTCGCCGGCGACCGTGAAGACCCACTTCGAGCACGTTTACGAAAAGCTGGGCGTCTCGGATCGCGCCTCGGCCGTGGCCGTCGCGCTGCGCAGAGGGATCTTCGAATAGGCGCTCGGTCTCGACCGTCCGGTATCGGCCGATCGGGGGATTGCGGCAGGCCGGGAGGCAGCGGATGCTGGGCAACGGCGCCACATGTCGGGAGAGGAGAACCCAGTCGAAGGGACGGAACGCGCAAGGCGGTTGCTCGAGGCAGCGGAAGAGCTGGCTGGAATCGGCAGCTGGATGATGCACACCGACACCGGCGAGCTGATCTGGTCGCGCAACATGTTCCGGATCTTCGGGGTCGATCCCGCCGCAGGGGTCCCGAACGAGGAACGCAGAGCGGAGCTCATCCATCCAGACGATCGCGAACGCCGCCTGCGCGAGATCAAACGGGTCCGCAACGGCGCGACCGAGCAGAGCTTCGACTTCCGGATCGTCCACTCGGACGGCACGATCAGGCACCTGTACTCGACGATCGCCGTGATCGAGGAGGGCGCCGGCCAGCCGAGACGCGTGGTGGGCTGCGTCCAGGACCTGACCTCGACGCGGCTCGCCGACCGCGAGATCGCCGTCCACCTCGCGACCGTCGAGGCGCTCCACGAGGACTCGCCCGATCACGGTGTCGACTCCCTGCTGCGCCGCCTCGCCCGGGCCATGGGCTGCTCATACGCGGTCCTCTGGGCGCCGGGCGACGATGGCTTGGTCGCTCGCGCGACTTGGATCTCCGCCGTGCTCACCGCGGGCAACCCGGAGCTCGCCCAAGACGAGCCCCTCGATCGGTCGGCCGCGCCCGTGGTGCTCGAGGCGATTTCGAGACGCGCGCCGGTCGTCGAGAACGGCTGGGGGACCAACAACACCGATCCGACAGGGCGCAAGAAGCTCGGATTCGCGAGCACGGTCGCGTTCCCGGCGCTGGCCGGAGACGAGGTCCTGGCGACGCTCGAGTTCCGTTCGCGGGAGACGATCGAGCTGAGCGAGCGCTTCGCCCGCTCGCTGATCGGCGTCGGCCATGAGCTCGGCGCCTACTTCGCTCACCACACGACCGAGCTGCGAGCGCCGACCCTGACGCCGCGCGAGCTCCAGGTCCTCCAGCGGGCCGCCGACGGCGGCTCGGGCCCGGCGATCGCCGAGGCGCTCGAAATCTCGCCGGCGACGGTGAAGAGCCATTTCGAGCACGTCTACGCGAAGCTCGGGGTCGCGGATCGCGCCTCGGCGGTGGCCGTCGCGCTCCGTAACGGGTTGTTCAAGTAGACCGGCCCTCCAGCGGGTGTATCGGCCGTTCGGCGGATTGACCTGGGCGGTCTTCGGTCGGATGCTGGACGGAGGTGCATGCGCCAAACACAGGGCTTTCGGTCGGCGAAGCCGACTCCACCTTCGAGCGGTTCCTCGATGCGCTGCCCGATGCGATCGTCGGGGTCAAACGCGCCGGCACGATCGTGATCGCCAATCAGCAGGCCGCGGCCCTGTTCGGCTATCCGCGCGGGCAGCTGGTGGGCCAACCGGTCGAGCTCCTCGTTCCCGACCGGTTCAAGCAGCGACATCCCGGACTTCGCGACGGCTACTTCTCCGAGCCGAGGACACGCCCGATGGGCAGCGGGGTCGAGCTGTACGCCGTGCGCAAGGACGGCACCGAGTTCCCCGTCGAGATCAGCCTCTCGACGATCGAGACCAAGGACGGGACCGTTGCCACGGCGGCGATCCGCGACATCAGCGCGCGGGCCGAGGGCGATCGTGAGCAGAGCCTGGTCGAGGAGCTCAACCAGGCCCGGCGGCTCGAGAGCGTCGGTCAGCTGGCCGGCGGGATCGCACACGACTTCAACAACCTGCTGGGGGTGATCCTCAACGCCGCCCAGTTCGTCGCCGACGAGCTCGAGCCCGGGTCGCCGGCGCACGACGACGTCGAGGAGATCCAGCGCTCCGCCGAGCGCGCGGCGGCCCTGACTCGCCAGCTCCTGATCTTCAGCCGGCGCGAGGTTGCGATGCTCGAGGTGCTCGACCTCGGCGAGGTGATCGCCGGGCTCGAGAACCTCCTCCACCGTGCGCTCGGCGAGCGAGTCGAGCTCGAGACCATGTCGGCGAAAGACCTCGCGCCGATCGAGATCGATCCCGGTCAGCTCGAGCAGGTGCTCGTCAACCTCTCGGTCAACGCCCGCGACGCGATGCCCGAGGGCGGCCGCCTGATAATCGAGGCCGAGAACGCGGTCCTCGACGAGGAGTTCACGGGCTCGCACCCGAGCACGAAGCCGGGCGCGTACGTCCGGCTCAAGGTCAGCGACACCGGGACGGGCATGGACGAGGAGGCCCTGCAGCGCGCCTACGAGCCGTTCTTCACCACGAAGGCCGAAGGCAAGGGCACCGGGCTCGGACTGGCGACCGTCTACGGGATCGTCACCAGCGCCGGCGGGCGCATCGACCTGTACTCGGAGCTCGGCATGGGCACGACCGTGAAGGTCCACCTCCCGGCCGCCGAGGTCGATCCCGGCGCGCTCAAGCCCCGGGCGGAGAGCGCCCCCACCGCCCGCGGCCAGGTGGTGCTCGTGGTCGAGGACGAGTCGGACGTCCGGCGGATGGCCGAGCGGATCCTCACCCACGGGGGCTACTCGGTGATCGGCGTCGGCCGGGGCGCGGAGGCGCTCGAGATCTGCTCGGATCCCCGCCAGGCGATCGACCTGGTGCTGACCGACGTGATCATGCCCGAGATGCTGGGGACCGAGCTGATCGAAAAGGTCACGCCGCTTCGGCCCGGGCTTCCGGTCCTGTTCATGTCCGGGTACAGCCACGCGGTGCTGGCGCCGGAGACCCTGGCGGAACGGCCCGGCGCACGCTTCATCGAGAAGCCGTTCAGCCGCGAGAACCTGCTCAGAACCGTGGCGGCAACGCTCAACGTCGAGAGCGATGGGGACGATGGCGGCGAATCCGCGCCCTCCTGACCCGGCTCGAATCCTGATCGTCGACGACCAGCCCGAGCTCCTGCGGCTGATGGAGCGGATGCTGGACCGTGAGCACGACTGCAAGGTCGCCGGCGGGAACACGGAAGCGCGCGCGCAATTGGCGAAGCACTCCTTCGAGCTGGTTCTGTGCGACATCGAGATGCCCGACGGATCCGGGCTCGAGCTCGCCGAGGAGCTGGCACGGGAGCGTCCGCACACCTCGGTCGTCCTCGTCAGCGGCGTCGACGACCCGGAGGTGGCGCGCCAGGGGTTCGACCTCGGCGTGCACGGGTACCTGGTCAAGCCGTTCGGCCGGTCGGAGCTGCAGATCACGGTGATCAACGCGCTCGAGCGCCGCAGGCTGGAGATCGCACAGGAGGCTCACACGCGCACCCTCGAGGCGCGCCTGCAGACGATCATCGACCGGGCGCCGATGCCGATCTACGCCAAGGACCGCGCGTTCCGGTACGTGATCGCCAATCGGGAGGCGGCGCGGCTCGCCGGGATCGAGCCCGAGGAGCTGATCGGCAAGACCGACGACGCGATCAGTCCCCGCTCCGCAGCCGAGCATGCACGGGCCGGCGACCAGCTGATCTTCGACGGCGCTCCGAGCTACGAGGAGCGTGAGACACTGATGGTGGGCGGTCAGGAGCGAATCTTCCTGACGATCAAGTTCCCGCTCGTCGACGAGCAGGGCAGGGTGTTCGCCGTCTCCGGGATGTCTCCTGACGTCACCGCGCAGGCCGAGGCCGAACGACTGCGCGAGGCCCTGACGGAGTCGCAGCGGGAGGCGATTCGCGAGCTCCGCGACTCCCGGCTCGAGACCACCGAGCGGCTCGCGCGAGCGCTCGAGCTCCACGACCACGGCACCGGCCTGCACATCGGTCGCATGGCGGCGGTCTCCGCCGTGCTCGCGCAGAGATTCGGGCTCGACGACGATCGCGTGGAGCTGTTGCGCACCGCCGCTCCGATGCATGACATCGGCAAGATCGGGATCCTCGGCGACCTGCTGAGAAAGCCCGGGAAGCTGACCCCCGCCGAGCGCGAGGAGGTCGAGCGCCACGCCCTGATCGGCTACCAGCTGCTGGCCGAGTCGGAGAGCGAGCTGTTGCGGCTGGCGGCGACGATCGCGCTCACCCACCAGGAGCATTTCGACGGTCGCGGCTACCCGAACGGGCTCGCCGGCGAGGAGATTCCCATCGAGGGGCGGCTGGTCGCGGTCGCGGACGTCTTCGACGCCCTGCTTTCCGATCGCAGCTATCGGTCGGCGATGACTTTGGCGGAGGCGGTCGAGCTGATCACGAGCGAGAGCGGGACGCACTTCGATCCTCGGATCGTCGACCTCCTGGTCGACAACCTCGACGAGATCGTCTCGGTCCGCGGCTAGGGCGCCGCGGCTCAGGCCGCCTTCAGGAGCTGCTTGGCGTGACGGTTGGCGGCCGAGTCGCCGCTCTCGGCCCCGAGCATGCGCACGATCTCCGCGACCAGCGCCTCGCCGGCGACCCGCTCGACCGTCGCCCGGGCCTCGCCGCCGACTGCGTCCTTGTTGATCCGGAAGTGCGTCGCCGCCAGTGAGGCGACCTGGGGCAGGTGGGTGATGCAGAGCACCTGGCGGCCGGAGGCGAGCGAGCGCAGCCGCTCGCCCACCGCCCGCGCCGTGTTGCCGCCGACCCCGGCGTCGATCTCGTCGAAGACGAGCGTGCGCTCGCCCGCGTCGCGGGCGAGCCCGCTGAGCGCGAGCATGATCCGCGAGAGCTCGCCGCCCGATGCCGCGTCCTTGAGCGGCGCCTTCGGCATCCCGGGGTTGGTGGCGACCAGCAGCTCGACCGTCTCGGCGCCGTTGGGCCCGAAGCCGTCCGGGTGCGGCTCCAGCAGCACCTCGAGCCGGGCGCCCTCCATCGCCAGCTCCGAGAGCTCCTCGGCGACCCGCTCGCCGAGCTGGCCGGCTGCGGCCCGCCGGCCCTCGCCGAGCTCCGCCGCAAACCGCGCGCGCAGGGCCTCGGCCTCGGCGATCCGGGCCCGCAGCTCCTCGGCCGCCTCCTCGGCGTGCTCGAGCCGCTCGATCCCGTTGCGGCACTGCTCGCCGTGCTCGAGCACCGCCTCGATCGAGCCGCCGTGCTTTCGCTTCAGGCGGTCGACGGCGTCGAGACGCTCCTCGACCGTCTCCAGCCGCCCGGGCTCGGCGTCGATCCGATCGAGGCAGGAGCGCAAACCGGTGGCCGCGTCGTCGAGCTCGACGACGACCGCGCGGAGCCGCTCGGCGAGCCCGTCGAGCTCCGGGTCGACGCCGTCGACGGCCGCCAGGCCGGCTTCCGCCTCGCCGAGTGCGGAGCGCGCCCCACCCTCCTCGTCGGCGCCGCTGACCGCTGCGAGCGTCCGGCCGGCCGCCGTCCGCAGCGCCTCGGCGTTTTGCAGCAGCGTCCGCTCCGCCTCGAGCTCGGCCTCCTCGGACGCGTCCGGGCCGGCCGCCTGGATCTCGGAGAGCTCGAAGCGCATGAGGTCGAGGTCGCGCTCGCGGCTGCCCTCGCGCTCGAGCAGCGCCGCGAGCTCGCCGGAGAGCCCGGTGACGTCGCCGTGGGCGTCGCGGTAGCGATCGCGCAGCTCCACGTGCCGCTCGCCGGCAAAGCCGTCGAGGATCTCGAGCTGGGCCGAGGCGAGCATCAGCCGCCGGTGCTCGTGCTGGCCGTAGAAGGCGAGCAGGCGAGAGCCGAGCGCCCGCAGCTCGCCGGCGGAGGCGGAGCGGCCGCCGATGAAGGCGCTGGTCCGGCCCGAGGCCCCGATCCGGCGGCCGAGCACGACCTCGTCGGCGTCGGACGGCAGGCGGGCCGCGATCTCGGCCAGCTCCGGATCGTCGAGGACACCCGCAGGGAGGCCGAACACTCCCTCGACCCACGCCTCCTCGGCCCCCGGGCGGACGATCTGCGGTCGCGCCCGTCCGCCCATCAGCAGGCCGAGCGAGTGAGCCAGCACGGTCTTTCCCGCCCCCGTCTCGCCCGTGATCGCGTTCAGTCCGGGCTCGAGGCGCAACTCGGCGCGCTCGATCAGGAGCAGGTTCTCGATCCGGAGCTCGTGCAGCACACCGCCCGTTTTAGCGGCGGGCCCCGACGGATTCGCCCCGCTCGGGGCGCTCAGCCGGCGGGCGCGGCCTCCGCCTCGGGCTCCGCGCCCCCGGAGGATGGCTCGCCGGCGGCGGGCGCGGAGTATCCGACCAGGTCGCGGGCCCGGATCAGCAGCCAGGCCGCGATCCCGCCCGCGATCGCGGTCAGGGCGCCGACCAGGAGGATCTCGTTCAGCGCGCTGACGAACGCCTGGTTGGCCGCGCTGGCGGCCTGCTCGCGAAACGGGGCCGGGACGGAGGCGAGCGCGCTCTGGGTGGCGCCCGAGGAAACCGCCTCGGAGAACCTGGCCAGGTCCGCCGACGGCACCTGCGGGAGCAGGTCGGTGAGCTCGGAGGAGATCCGCGACTGGAAGACCGCGCCGAGCGCCGCCGTGCCGGTCGCGATCCCGACCTGGCGGAAGGTGCTGTTGATCCCCGACGCCATCCCGGCGCGGGCCGCATCGACGACCCCGATCGCCACCGAGGCGATCCCGGGGTTGGTCAGCCCGATCCCGACGCCGGCGATCAGCGATCCGGCGAGCAGCGTCGTCCAGCCGTCGTCGACCTCGATCCCGCCCATCAGCAGCAGGCCGATCCCGACCAGGATCAGCCCCGTGCCCATGATCCCCCGCGCCGGCAGGCGCCCGAGCAGGCGTCCGGAGATCGGCGCGACGATGAACGAGAGCACGGTCAACGGCAGGAAGCGCAGGCCGGCCGCGAGCGGCGCGTAGCCGAGCGCGTCCTGCATGTAGAGCGTCAGGTACAGGAACATCGCGAACATCCCGGCGGAGAGCGTGAAGGCGACGATCGAGACGCCGGTGAACGACGGCTTGCGGAACAACGAGAGGTCGAGCATCGCGTTCTCGCGCCGCAGCTCGATCACCACGAAGGCGATCAGCAACGCCACCGCCCCGCCAATTGAGGCAACGATCACGGGGCTTCCCCAGCCCTCGGGGTTGCCCCTGATGAGCCCGAAGATGAGCAGGAAGAGGCCTGCCGAGAAGGTGATCAGGCCGGGCCAGTCGATCGGCTGCGGGTCGGTCGCCTTGACGTTGACGAGCTTGGTCTCGGTGAGCACGATCGCGCCGATCCCGATCGGGACGTTGACGAAGAAGATCCACTGCCAGCCGAGCCCCTCGGTGATCAGGCCGCCGAGCAGCGGCCCGATCGCGACCGCACCGCCGACCGTCGCGCCCCAAAGGCCGATCGCGTTGGCGCGTTCGCGGCCCTCGAACTCCTGTGCGATGAGGGCGAGCGCGGTCGCGAACATCGCCGCGGCGCCGGCGCCCTGGAAGCCGCGGGCGAAGTTGAGGATCGTCGGATCGCCCGAGAGGCCGCAGGCGAACGACGCCACGGTGAAGAGGACGAAGCCGAAGGTGAACACGCGCCGGCGCCCGATCCGGTCGCCGATCGAGCCGGCGACGAGCAGAAACGAGGCCAGGGTCAGCGCGTAGGCATCGACGACCCACTGCAGGCTCGAGAAGCTGGCGTGAAGGTCGCGCTGGATATCCGGCAGGGCGACGTTGACGATCGTGACGTCGATCAGGAGCATGAAGGTCGCCACGCAGACGGCCAGCAGGGTCCACCACTTGCGTTCCATCCGCACCTAACTTAGTGAGCCAGCCGCCCGAACTTGTCGCGGATCCGGTGGTAGAAGTTCGTTCCGGGCAGCTGGGCCAGGCGCCCGACCCCGTCTCGGAACCTCACCTCCATCTCGGCGCCGCTGGCAAGCTCGCCGACGTGCTCGCCGTCGAGGACCACGTCGACGGGATCGCGGCCGGTGGCGTTGGTGACCGAGAGCACGTCGTCGGGCGCCACGACCAGAGCCCTAGCGGTCAGCGTGTGCGGAGCAATGAAGCTGACCACGTAACCCGCCACCCCCCAGGCCAGGATCGGGCCCTGGTTGGCGAGGTTGTAGCCGGTCGACCCGGCCGGCGTGGCGGCGACGAGCCCGTCGCAGCGCACGTGCCCGACCTCCTTGCCGCCGAGCCGGTAGGCGAGCTCGGCAACCCGGCTGAACGGGCGGCGGATCAGCGAGACGTCGTTGAGAGCGAGCGGCGGCCCGTTCCCCACCGTCGCCTCGAGCCCGGGCATCGACATCACCTCGAAGCCGCCGTGGAAGGCGGCCTCGAGGCCCGCCGCGAGCTGCTCGCGCTCGACCGCGGCGAGGAAGCCGATCGTGCCGAAGTTGACCGCGAAGACGGGGACGTCGGTGTTGGCGTAGGCGCGCAGCGCCTTCAGGATGGTGCCGTCGCCGCCGAGCACCAGGCAGATGTCGGGGCTCCCCTCGAGGCCGGAGATCGGCTCCAGTGGCTCGCCGGCCGCGCCGTGCTTGGCCCGCTCGTCGTCGGGCGCGTAGAGCCGGCACCCGGCCGCTCCCGCGGCGGCGATCGCCTCGCCCATCGCTGCCGCCGTCTGCTCCGGTTGCGTGTGGGTGAGCAGCACGGCGGTGCGGATCTCGTCCGGCGCGGGAGTCGCGTGCTCGCTCACGGTTCCACCTGGGCGATCGCGGCCTCGACGTCGGCGAGCGGCTCGCCGCCGACCGCCGCGTGCAGGAACGTCTCCTCGTTGCCCTTCGGGCCCGGGAGGCCGGAGGACGCGAACCCGAGCACCGCCAGGCCGGCGTCGGCGGCCGCGCCGGCGACGGAGCGCAGCGCCTCACGTCGCTCGCCCGGGTCGCGGACGACGCCGCCCTTGACCCGGCCGCGCCCGAGCTCGAACTGCGGCTTCACCATCGCCAGCACCTCGCCGTCGGCGGTCAGGCAGGCAGCAACCGCTGGGAGCACCTTCGCCAGCGAGATGAAGGAGACGTCGATCGCCGCCAGGCGCGGGCGATAGGGAAGCTGCGAGGCGTCGATATCGCGCGCGTTCTGGCGCTCGATCACGGTCACCCGGGGATCGTTTCGCACACCCCAGTCGAGCTGCCCGTGGGCGACGTCGAGCGCGATCACCCGCGCGGCGCCCCGCTGCAGCAGGCAATCCGTGAAGCCGCCCGTCGACGCGCCGACGTCGAGGCAGTCGAGCCCGTCGACGTCGATCGCCAGCGCATCGAGAGCGTTGGCGAGCTTCGTGCCGCCGCGGGAGACGAACGGGGGCGCATCGGTGAGCAGCAGGTCCGCGTCGCCGTCGACCAGCTGGCTGGGCTTCAGCGCCAGGGGCCCGTCATGGCCGATCCGCACACGCCCCGCCCGCACCGACTCGGCGGCGCTGGTGCGCGAGGGCGCGAGGCCCCGTTCGGCGAGCAATGCGTCGATCCGCTGCCTGCTCATGCGCGGACGGTAGCGCCCTCGCCGAGCGGTTAGGATCGCGCCCATGAAGCCCGCAATCGCAGTACTCACCGCCAGCCTGTGCCTGCTCGTCGCCGCCGTGGCGCTGGGAGGAGCCAGGGTCCCCGCGACGATCTCGCTCAAGCTCGGACCCGACGTCGGGCTCTTCAAGGGCAAGGTGAAGTCGGATGACATCGCCTGCTTCGAAAACCGCAAGGTGCGGATCGTCCGCGTTTCCGGGCAGGACATCAGGGTCGGCAAGGGCTTCACGAACGTGAACGGCCACTACGCGATCCAGACCACCGAGTCGAGCGGCGACTGGATCGCCAAGGTCAAGCACGAGGACATCGACGGCGTCCAGTGCAAGGGCGCGCAGTCGGAGATCCGCTCCGCGGGCTGACGCGGGTCTAGGCACCCCAGCGCTCGGGCACGAGAACGACCCGGAAGCCGTCCGGGTCCTCGAGCGTGATCCCATGCTCGGCCCAGTATGGGTTGGCCGGAGGGACGGGCTGGACGCTCATGCGCGCGGCGACCCGCTGCACCGAGTCGTCGTCGCCCAAGTAGAGGACGATCAGGGATTCGGGGTGCGACTCGGGCGGCCCGTGCTCGCCACCGGCCGTCAGCTCCAGGTGCGCGGCGGTGCCCGGGATCGCGAGAAACACGCCCTCGTAACCGTCGTGGTCGCTGAACCGGCCGATCTCGGGCAGTCCGAGGCCGTCACGGTAGAAGGCGACGACATCGTCGAGGCGCGCTGTGTGCCGGGCGACCCGCAGCTGCATCGGTCGGCGAGTTAGCCGGTCAACTTGAGCTTGAAGTACTCGCGGCCATGGGTCGTGAACCCCTCGGCCTGAGCGTTCGGGATAACCTCGACGTGGATCAGCGCCTTCGTCGTCTTGCCGGCCAGGTCGTGCGCGGCCGACGAGCTGAGCTTGGCGACCAGCTTGTTGTCCTTGCCGCTCTTGGCCTTCGCGCTGGTCTTCCCGACCTCCTCGCCCTTGACCTCGATCGTCGTCGTCACCTTGCCCTTGACGCCGAGCTCGAGCACGAACTTGAGCCCCTTCTTGGCCTCGTCGACGGACGCTTTCTTCGGCGGCTTCTTGGTGTCGCCCTGGAACACGCCGCCCGGATCGCAGTTGTGGCCCGGGACGACCTTGTCGCACTTTTCGCCTCCGCCTCCACCCCCGCCGCAGTCGTAGGTCGCCAGTGGGCTGGGGCCGAACGTGGTCCCATCGCCGAAGTTCACGGTCAGCTGCCCGGCGAATGTCGGCGACCCGCAGGCTCCGGGGTTGAAGGCGGTGTTCACAGTGGCCTTTGCGCCGGCGCTCATCGATCCGGTGCAGGTGATCTTGTCGTTGAACTGGCCGCCGGGGGGCTGCGGGGAGTGACTACAGTTGAACGACCCTGTGCCGTTGGAAACCTGGGCCGAAGCGGACTCGGCGCCGCGGTTGACTTCGACCGTGAAGCTGCCGCTGGAGATCGCCGTGTCGCAGGTGACCTCGACCGCGTCGGCGGCCGTCTCATTCGAGCCCGTGGCATGGGGGGAGCCCGTGCAGGTCGCGGCCGATGCTCCGGACGCAGGCAGCGCCCAGAACAGCGCCCCGAACACCAGCAGAAGGACGACCTGCGCTCGTCGATTGATCATCCATGACCTCGCTCTCTCCCGATGCCAGATCCTCTTCGATCGGCCGGGGTCTCGCATCCGTGAGAACTACGGACTACCGCGAGGCGAATCGGCGCGGCACCGCGTGGCCCTTCCTACAATCGCGCCGACGGGGAGTCGGAGGGGCCACGCGCGCTCAGCGCGGATCGCCCCGACCGCGAGCGCGCTCGCGATGCTCGTCGTCGTCGTCGGGGTCGGCGAGGGCCCGTACGCCCTGTGCTCATGCGGAATACGGGCGGATTGGGCCGGAATGGCATTCCGGCGGTGATTCCCGGGGTGGGCGCTGTCTAAAAAGAGCTACTTCGCATGGAAAGGGCAACTTTGAGAAATACTGCCGGGCGATGGCGGATAAGGACAGAGAGGCCGCCGAAGCCGCCGTACAGGCCTGGAATCGGGGCGACCGTGCCGGCTTTCTCGCCGCGTTTCATCCTGACGGCCGATGGTCCTCCGCGATCAAGCGGCAGGTTGAGGGCGGAGAAGGCCTTTATCAGGGGCGCGAAGATATCGGCAGGTTCTGGGACGAGTGGCACGCGGTCTGGGACGAGTTGGACATCGTCATCTCGGAGGTGATAAGTCCACGCGAGGGCTGGGTCGTTGCGTTCGGCGCGCTTCACGGCACCGGTATCGGGAGCGGCGTGGGCTCCGAAAGATCGTTCGGGTGGGTATTTCAGGTTGAGGACGGGCTGATCCGAGACGTCCGCGCGTACCTCAGCCACGCCGACGCGCGTGAAGCGGCCGGATTGCCGGAGTAGCCGGAATTACGCTTTGGACGAAATGCGAAACGAACCGCTGCCCAGGGGTCTCGCATTGAGCGTGCTGTTCGAGCGGTTCGACCTCAACCGCCATCGCGTACCAGTGGCCTGACCTTGAGGCTGTCGAGGATCTCCTCGGCTTCGCGCCGCGGACCGCGTGGGCCGATTACCACGAAGGCGTAGAACTGGCGTCCGGCGGCACGGAAGCGAAACTCGTGCGCCTGCATTTCGGGCGCGCATTGGTTGAGCTGGCCTCGCGATCCGAGATCAAAATGCTGAGGCGCCGGCGGCGGATTCCCGGCCTGCGCGCCCAGGCCCTCGTCGATCGTGATCATTCCGTCGCTTGCGCTCATATCGCCATAGGCGCGCGCAGGCAACGTCGCTTCGCAGCCCGCCCCAGGCAGCATTGGGAGCGTCCCAATCGATAGACGCTCCACGGGATTGACCAGCTTCGGCGTGAGCGCTTGATCTGCCACGTGCCATCCAGCTGGGACCTCGACGCTCAATCCATGTGCCGCCGCTCTAAGCGGCGGACCGGGGGTGAGCCGATCGCTGGATGCCGACCCGCCCGCGCCGCCACCACCGTGGGCGAGTATCAATCCGCCAGCCAGGGCCGCCGCGGCGAGAAGAGCAGCGGCGCCGGCGAGGCGGCGCTTTCGCGCACGCCGTCGGGCTTCCTCGATAAGGGCCTGCAGCTCTGACTCAGGGACCGGGCCTAGACCTTCGGCGCGCGCCGAGGCAGCCTGCGGCTTTTGCTCAGTCGACGACATCGATTATCCGAATCAGTTCTTCGCGGCGGTAGCCATGTGCACGTGCGAGTTCGACCAGCTCCCGGGCCCGATCAACAATCATTCCTCGGTCGGGAGTTCCACTGACGGTTACGCCCCGACCGCGGCGAAACTCGAGCAGCCCCTCGTCGCGCAGCGTGCGAAGCGCCCGCAAAACGGTGTTCGTGTTTACACCGATCACCGCGGCCAAATCCTTAGCCGGGGGAAGGCGCTCTCCCGACCTTGCTTCACCGTGAGCGATCGCGCGTCGGATCTCGGCGGCGACCTGTTCGTGCAATCCGACGTCGGCTGAGCGATCGATCTTGACTTTCATGATGGTGCTAGGAAGATTAGCGTCATTCGACGCGGGACGCTTCGGGTGCCAGGCGCTTCCGCACCTCGCTGTTCTCGCACCGGCCGCATTTGGCCTTATCTCCCGACGGCAGCTCCTTATACGCGGCGGCGGAGTCCTCACTGGCGAGCTTCGCGACCCAGTGAGAACAGCTGTGGGTCGTCGACCGCAGGGGGGCGTGGCCCGAAAAGTTGTGCTTTGGACGAGAAGCAATAGTCGTATTGCTCTCTCAGCGGGCGGGGCATGGACTCAGTCGCTCGGTGGTCTGGATCGAGGCAAGGAGGGCGTTTGCCTGATCCATCAACTGGGCGGTAACCCCGGACGCACCGGCGCGCGCCTGAACCCCGAAACGCCACCCACCCGCGGTTAGGTGTGCAGCGGGATTCGTCAACTCTCTTGGGGCGGCTGCAGGTGTACGTGGTGGTTGGGGTCACTCCGCCGAGCACCTGACCCGCCCGACCGTCGCGACTTACTCGCCGCCGTTCCGCGTCCCGGCCGCGACCTGCTCTAGCGAATCCAGGGCCTCATGGCCCATTGTGGATGACGGCGGGGTATCCCAATTCGGCGAGCTGATCGGAGTCGTAGGTGCGGCTGTTACCGAAGTTGTCTCGCAGCGTCAGCCGCAGCGGATAATCGCCGGGCTCCCGCCCGATCTTGTGCTCACTCGACGGAAACTGCATGAGTCCTTGCGTCTCAAAGATGTGAAATCCGGCAGACGCCGCCGGGTACGGATCGATCGGCCTCCACGCAGTCACCTCCCAGCCGAAACCCGCCGCTGGATTCTCGTCGAAAGATGTCGCTCCGACCTGGATCGACGCCGTGCTCCCGTCGGTCACGTCCACCCGCGTGGGATCGGCCGTGAAGCTCCGCAGCGTCGGCGGAGTGTTGTCGCCCGGTCCGATCTGAACGACGTCCGGAACGTCCACTCCACGGGCGGTGAGGTCGGCGGGCCGTACCGCGATCTCGCTGAAGCCGTCGCGGAGGCTGAGCTGCCAGAACCTGTAAGCCCCCTTCGGGGAATCCTTCGGGAGGCGAAAGTCCCCTGCCCAGATGCCGTCACGCGGATCGCCGCTCTCCAGCTGGAAGCCGACGCCCTCGACCAGCGAGCCGGACGGACTCATGATCCCCATATGGATCCGGGGCTGAACGCCGTCGTCATCCACGATGTGCAGCCGAAACGGGGCCGTCTGGTCGGCTTGAGATGTATCGATTTCGGCAGGCGCCTCGAATGCCGTGATCCGCGGCGAGTGGTTGGAGCCGCTGCCGGTCAGCTCGACCGCATTCTTGAACCCGGCCGCCTGGAGTTGCCTACCAGTCAGCGAGGCCCTGGTCGGATCGTCGAAGCCCCGCCCCACCTGGAGTCCAATCAGGTACCGGCCGGGGGGATTGTTCTGCCAGACCAACAGCGGCCCCTTCCACGTCTCGTCGCGGGTGCTGCCAGGCTCAGCCGTGATTGCCCCGCCGCTCAACGGCGCGATGTCGGGCTTCGGGTCGGTGACGAAGGACACGCCCGTGGTCGGCTCGGGCGACGGGTTCGTGTTGACCACTCGGACCTTTACGGTGGCCTGCGTCAAAGCCGCGTCGGTGTTGACGGTCTTCGGCGACACATCGAAGTCCTTGATCGCGTAGTAGCCGATGCAGAGGTTCGCGCCGGAGGTCGAGCCGCCGTCATCGCAACGGTTGATCCCCTCGCCGCCGTCGAGCGCGTCGTCGCCGCTGTTGCCAACGAGCGCATCCCGCCCCTGCGCGCCGTGTAGCTCGTCGTCGCCGGGGCCTCCACGGATGACGTCGTTGCCGGCCGCCGCCTGGACGACGTCGTCACCGCCGCGCGCACAGATCACGTCCTTGCGAGGGGTGCCCGTCAAGCGATCCGGCCCCCGTGATCCCTTGATCGTGCACCGGGCCGCATCGGGATGCGCCGCCCCTGCCTCGGCCGAGATTAACAGCGCCCACGCGAGCGTGCACGCAATCCCCCCTGCCATGACTGCTCGTTTCACTGTTCCGACACTAACTCCTCAATCGGCTTGACCTCGCCCCCCGAGATCTCATAACCCAGTATCCGCTCGAGAGTTGTCTCGCCAGTGTCGTCCGTCGAACCGCGGTCCGGTCCGTAGGGCCGGCTGGACGTGCCGGACGAGCTTTCGGAAGAGCGTCGGGTAGGTCCAATATGTTTGCTGGCGCGGCGAGCAAACGCTGGCGTTCCGATTCGACTGATAAGCAGCGGCTGAAAGCTGCGCTTAGGCTGGAACTGCTACTCCGCATGGAAAGCGATACTTTCGGATGCGGGCCTCGGCGCTGCTTAGCTCATCTCAGCGCGACGGCTTCTTGACCCGGAACCGCGCCGTCGCCGGGGTCGGGTCGGACTTGCCCTTAAGACTGGTAGCGACGACGCTGAACACGTGGTGGCCAGGCTCGAGGTGGCGGTAGTCCTGGGGCGAGGTGCAGGGCTCGGAGTTGGCGTTGTCGAGCATGCAGACGAACGTCGAACCGGCGATCGAGGAACGGAAGCTGAAGTGGGTGTGGGAGTGCTTGGGGTTCTTCGGCGTGTGGGTGATCGTCGTCTCGGGCTCGGGGTTGATGGCGGGACGATCGTCGGTCGCATCGCAGGCATCTCCCTCGCCGTCTGCGTCGAGGTCGCCCTGGCCGGGGTTGGCGCCGGTCGGGCAGTTGTCTGACGTGTCGTTGACGCCGTCGCCATCGTCGTCTGCGTCCTCGAAGTCCTTGCAGCCGTCCGAGTCGAGATCGTTTCCGGTCCCGGTCGCCCCGGCTGGGCAGGCGTCGGCGTTGTCAGCGATGCCGTCGTTGTCGTCGTCGGGGTCACAGGCGTCGCCTTGAGCGTCTGAGTCGGTGTTGGTCTGGTTGGAGTTCGAGGCGCTCGGGCAGTTGTCGTTGGCATCTGCAACGCCGTCGCCATCGGCGTCCGGAGGAGTCTCGTTGACATCGGTGACCGTGATCGTCAGAGACTTCTCAAAGCTCTGGACCGGCGAGCCTGAGTCGGTGGAGCGGATGCGGACGCTGCGCGTCTGTCCGGCCTCGAAGTCGAGCGGGTTCTTTACCTCAAGCGTCTGACCGTTGATCTGAAAGTCGTTGTTGTCGGTGTCGCCGGCGCCGGTGATGAGGGTGTAGGTGTGGGTCTGGCCGGTGTCGGGGTCAGTGGTGGTGAGGTCGCCGACGTCGGTGCCCTGGGGGGTGTTCTCGGCGACCGAGTTGTTGGTCAGCGAGATGTTGGTCGGGGCGTCGTTGACGCAGCTGACGTCGATCGTGATCGTGTTCGGCGACTGGTCGGTGTCGACGCCGCCGTTGGCGGTGCCGCCGTCGTCTCGAACCTGGAAGGCGAAGGAGGCATAGCTCGCCCCGCAGCCGTTGGCCGCGGGGTCGAAAGTCAGGTTGGTGAGGTTGGCGGCGCTGATTGAGTCGCCGGCGGTGACAGGTGTGGCGCTGAGCTTCAGCGCGCCGGCGCTCGGCAAGGTCGTGATCTTCACCGAGCT
>JAWVFH010000038.1:0-18647 GCA_033856255.1 Solirubrobacterales bacterium
GGCCAGGCGAGCTACGGCTCGGCGAAGGCGGGGATCGCGGCGCTCACGCTCGTCGCCGCGGCGGAGCTCGAGCGCTACGGCGTGCGCGTCAACGCCATCGCGCCGGTCGCGCGAACACGGCTCACGCTCGCGACGCCAGGTATGGGCGCGATCTTCGCCGCCGGGGCCGAAACCGAGAGCGGGCATGACCTCTTCGACCCGTCCAATATCTCGCCGCTGGTGGCCTACCTCGCGAGCGAGGCGTGCTCACTCACCGGCAAGGTGTTCGCGGTACAGGGGGGCGCGATCCAGGAGCTCGCGGGATGGAGCGTCGCCGACGAGATCGAGACGGACGGCCCGTGGACGATCGAGGACATCGCGATGCGGCTGGGCGGACGCCAACCCGCTCTCCGGGCATGATTCGCGCGGGCTCTCGCGCGCTCGCAACGGCCGCCGCGCTCGTCGCGGTCCTCTGCGCGCTGGGTCCAGCCCACGCGCGTGCCAACGAGCTCGTCACGATCACGATTCCCGATCAGCAGGGGGAGATCCCATCGCGGTGGCTGACCTATGAAGGGCCGCCGCGAGCAGGCGTGATCCTGCCGGACAACTACGACCCTCAGAAGCGTTATCCGCTCGTCATCTACCTCGGCGGGCTCGGTGGCAACTACGAGCGGGCGTCCGCCGGCATGACCGCGTTCCACGTCCCGGCGATCATGGTCATCCCGGAGCCCGGCAATGGCTGGTACGCGGACTGGTGGAACGGTGGCGAGCGCGGCGATCCCGCGTGGGAGAGCTACGACCTGAACGAGGTGCTCCCGGCTGTCCTGTCGCGATATCGCATCTTGCCCCAGCGCCGCTACCACGCGATCATCGGCATCTCGATGGGCGGGCTCGGGGCCACCTACCTGGGTGGGCGTCTGCCGGGCTTCTTCGGGACAGTGGCAACCCTCTCGGGGTTCGTGGACACCCAGTACTACGCTCCGATCACGGCCGCCGGGATGGGGCTGGTCTCGGGGGCCCAGCAGCACGGCGACTACGAGGTGTATCCGGTCTACGGCCCGCCGTACGGCTTCTATTCGGACGGGCACAACCCGACACAGCTGGCGATGAACCTCCAGCACACGCGCGTGTTTCAGAGCACCGGCAACGGCGTCCCCAGCGACGACGGGATGACGGACCCGACGGTCATTCCCGAGGGCACTGCCCTGGAGGCCCCGATCATCTATCCGATGAACCGGCGCTATCACCGCGCTCTCGCGGACGCGGGAGTCGACGTCACCTACCAGGCTCACACAGGTGGGCACGACGCCCCCGACGGCGCGGCCGAGTTCCGGGCGATGCTGGAGTGGGGTCTCTTCGAGCCGGTCGTCACCCGTCCCAACACGTGGGTCAACGAGACGGTCGCGACGAGCGGGCAGCTGTGGGATGTCGGCTACCGCTTCGCCGAGCCTCCGAATCAGGTGGTGCGGTTCCGCCGGGCCGGTAACTCGCTCTCGGTCGGCGCCGCGGGATCGGACGTGACCCTGACGACCGCCCAGGGCTGCGTGATCGAGACCGCCACACCCGCGACGGTCAGGGTAAAGAAGTGTCGGTGAGCGGCCGTCGCGGGCTGACGATCGCACTCCTCGCGACCGTCGGCGCGACGATGTTCCTGGGCGCCGGCGTGGCTCGCGCGAACAAGCTCGTCACCATCACCCTGCCCGACCCGCGGGGACGGATTCCGTCGAGCTCTCTGACCTACCCGGGGCCGCCCCGCGCCGATGTGCTGCTGCCCGACGGCTACCGCCCGCGCAAGGCCTACCCGCTGATCGTCCTGTTGCCGGGCTTCGGCAACACCTACGCGATCCTCGGTCCGGACATGCTCGATGCCCAGCGGGTGCTCGCCGGGCTGCACGCGATCGTAGTCGCGCCGGAGGGGGCGACCGGCTGGTACACGGATTGGTTCAACAACGGCGCCTATGGCACCCCGCAGTGGGAGAGCTACATCCTCGACGAGGCGATCCCGCAGATCGTCCGCCGCTACAAGGTCCTCCCGCAGCGCCGCTACCACGCGCTGTTCGGGCTCTCGATGGGCGGCCTCGGCGCCGCTTACCTCGGCGGACGGTTGCCCAGCTTCTTCGGCTCGGTCGGAGCGCTCTCGGGCTTCGTCGACCCGCAGATCATTCCCGCGGCGGCCTCGACTGGAATGGACACCCTCTCCGGCGCGCCCGCCGGCTCGGTGGTTGGGCCGGGAGACGGCTTTTACGCCACCGGGCACAACCCAACGGCGCTGGTGCAGAACCTCCAGTACACCCGAGTGTTCGTGAGCTCAGGCAACGGGGTCCCGACCCCCGCCGACGGCACGGGCGGCGGTGTGGGCAACGCGGAGGAGGCGGGTGTGATTCGCCCCATGTCCGACGCCTATGCCTCGGCCCTCGGCGACGCCGGAATCGACTTCACCTACCAGACGCACGACGGCTGTCACTGCTGGCCTGACTTTCAGGACGAGTTGCGCGACGCGATCGCCTGGGGACCGTTCAACCGAGTCGTCGCGCACCCGAAGCACTGGGTCAACGACACCGTTGCCACCCACGGACAGCTCTGGGACATCGGCTATCGCTTCAAGGGTCATCCGACCCAGGTGGTGCGATTCGCCCGCGCGGGCAAGCGGTTGCGCATCGGTGCGGCCGGGGTGCCGGTGACGATCACCACGAGTCGTGGCTGCAGGCTGCGTCTCTTGACACCAGCCGACGTCCACCTCCCGGCCGCCAGTTGTGCCTCGGCCGATTAGTGCCAACATCGTAAGCACAGGTTCAGGCCGGCTCATAACCCGGAGCTCGTACGGCGACAACGACAGCGCAAGGAGGCGACGATGTTGGGCTTCAATCGGATGACGCAGACCGGCAAGGCGAAGGTCGTGACGATTGAGTTGTCCCGGCATGGATTGACGCACTCCGACTCGCGCGGCCGTAGCACTACCCGGTTCGACATCGTCCTTGACGTGTACCCCGACGACGGCGCCAACGCCTTCCGGGCCGAGACTCACCACCAGTTCAGTCCAGCTCGTTTCCCCGACCCGGGCGTGGAACTGGCCGTCAGGTGCAACCCGGACAAGAAGAAGGTCGAGATCGACCTCTCCGACGACGCTCGCTACAACCCGAAGATCTTCCGCAAAGAGAACGACCGCCGGTTCAAGGAGGACCACGACAGGGTCTTGAGCGAGGCGCCGGGCACCCCGCCTTCCGACGGCTCCGACGATCCCGAGCTCGCCGAGCTCCTGGGGCTCGAGGCCCAGGAGCGCGCCCCCAAGTTCGGCGTGGACGGCGACGTGAACAACTAGCGGCCCGCCCCGCGCCGGAGCGCCGCGATCGCACGCACGAGTGTCATCATCGCGCCTCCCGGCGCCGCGTCATCACGGCGCGATCACAAGCCGGCTGATCAGGTCGCTCGTGACGGTGAAGTTGCATCTGAGGTCCACCGTTCCGCCGGGGAAAGTGCCCGTCAACCGAGCCGTCACCAGATATCGGCCGGCGCCTATGTCCTCACGGTCGAGGACCTCGGTCGCGTACGTGTACTTGATCGCCGGTCCGGTTCGCCAGGCGCGGATCTCGTCCAGCCCGTGATACGTCTCGCCCTCATCCACGACGGTCGCGTCGTCGCTGAACAAGGAGACGAACACTTCGACGTCGTGTGGGTCGAGCTCGATATACCGGCGCACCACGTCGGGAAGTCCCTCGAGCATTCCGGCTGCCGAGTCTAGTCGCCCCAAACCGAAGCTTCGAGGTCTTCGCGCTTTGCAGAAGCGTGCGAACCGAAGGTCAGGCGCCGGAGCGAGCGTCGTGCTCGGCCAGGCCGGCGGCTTGGAGGGCCTCGGCGCGATCGAAGTGCTCCTCGCCGCGCGCAACCTTGCCACGCCGGATAGTGAAGATGATCGCCAGGTACCAGTCGGCCGGCGCGCCGCTCGTCCGGCCCCGTCCGGTAAAGCGAGACCACGTAAAGACGCGGTCGTCGCCGACGTCGATGTATTCCTCGACATCGGCGTGCAGCCCATCGAAGCCCTCGATCCACTGCTCCACGTAGCGCTTGTACGCCGGTAGCCCCCGATGGATTGCAGCGTCGGGGTCCTCAACCGACGTGCGCCATTCGACGTCCGGGTCAAAGAAGTCGACGTAGTACCTGTCGAGATCACGGGCGTTGAGTGCCTCGGTGAGACGACGCACGATCTCCACGTTCTCCTGCGACATCGCCCGCGCAGTATCCCCGCAGGGCCGCGTTTAGGCGGCCACGCCGCGTCTGCCGAGAGTGCTCATTCCGCGTGAGGCTAAGCTCGACGTCCCATCGAGAAGAGAGAGGCAGGCGGCGACCCATGCGAAGGTTGATCGGACTGGGTTCGCTGAGTGCGCTGCTTGCGCTCGTCGGCGCGACCGTACCGCGCTCGGATCTCGCTAAGCATCCTTCTTGAGCATCGTGTCCTCGAGCACGAGGTACCGCAGCCCGGACCGCTCGAAGGTGAAGAGGGCCTGGTCCAGCGTGGCGGCCAGTGGATACCCGTGGATGTTCAGACTGGTGCTGAGCACGCCGCCGATGCCGGTTCGGGTCTTGAACTCGGTCAGCAGCCGATGGAACCTCCGGTTCGCGGCGGCCGTGACCAACTGGGGCCGCACGGTGAGGTCCTTCTGGTGGATGGCCGCTCGCAGGTCATCGCGCGCCGCCGGTGTCGTATCGAAGGCGGTGATCATGTACGGCGCACCGTGCTCGGGCGGGCGTAGGAGGTATCGACCGGCGTCCTCTTCGAGCACCGCGGGCGCGAACGGCATCCAGAAGTCGCGCTCCTTGATCTGATCGTTCACCGTGTAGAAGGAGCGCAGGTCACCTGGGTGGGCCAGGATGGAGCGGTTGCCCAACGCCCTCGCGCCCAGCTCCGCGCGGCCGGCCACCCGGCCGACGATCTCCTTGCGGGCGATCAACTCCGCGATCTCCGCCTCCGGGTCGCCGAGCTGCGTCACCCCGTAACGGTCCCGCAAGCCGTTGCGGTCGACGAAGTCCCGCACTTGCTCCTCGCCGTACCGCGGGCCCAGGTACAGCCCGTCCTCGACCGCGACGTCCTCGCCCGCGTCGCGCGCGATCTTGAACGCGGCGCCGATCGGGTTCGTCTCGTCGCCACACGACGGCATGAACCGGATCTGCCGTACCTCCGGGAGCTCCTGGACGCGCTTGTTCACCTTCACGTTCATGAACACGCCGCCACCGGTCATCACGTTGGGGATGCCGGTGAGCTCGATCGCCCGGCCGACCCACTGGACGACGAGCTCCTCCAGTAACGCCTGCGCTGCTGCGGCAACGTAGTCGAAGCGCCTGCCGACGGCGGTCTGGCGAAGGTGGCGGTCGAAGCGGTACATGGGGATGCGTGAGTCGAACTCGAGGCTGCCGGGTCGGAGCCAGGCCACGCCCTCGAAGACCTCGCCAAGCGTCTCGGAGTAGTCCTCGGCCGATGGATAGGCCGCCAGGCCCATCAGTTTGTGGTGCTCGCCTCGTCGCAGGCCGAGGAACTCGGTCGTGCGCGCGTACATCCATCCCAGCGAGTGCTCCCAGCCCGTGCTGGCCAGCCGCTGGATCTGACCCCCGGAGAAGCGGTTCACGGTGGCGAAGTGATCGTCGCCGGCGGCATCCATCGTGAGGATCAGCCAGTCGCGCCCGTCGTCGCCGAAGAACCCAGCCGACGCGTGCGCATGGCACGCGTGGTGTTCCACCCAGCGCATCCTGTCTGCGGGGAAGCCGAACGTGGACGCCAGCAGCCGGCGCAGGTCCTCTCGTCCCGCCGCCGCCCGGGGCCGCCGCAACCTGCGATGGGCCCTGAACGTCGCCCGCCCCATGGCCGAGCCGAACAGGCGGTACTCGGCCGACGCGTACAGACGCCGGGCGGCCCCGAGGCCGTGCGGCTCGTCATAGTCGGGCCCTCCTGAGAGCCTGCTGGGCGGGACCATCCCGGCATGCGCCACGGCGTCGATGTCGGCAGGACGCAGTCCCGATTCCTCCAGGAGCCAGGCGATTGCCTTCAGCGGCGGCCCGCCCGAGCGCTTGATGTTGTCGAACTTCTCCTCGGCGGCCGCAAGCTCGAGGCGACCGTCGTGCACCAGTGCGGCCGAGGCGTCGAACGCGGTATGGAAGGCGAGGATGTTCAGGCTCGCCAGCCTATGGGCTGCTGTCCGTAGCCCCTTAGCGTCCCGGGCGCCTCACGCGTACACGACAGCCGCCTCGCCGAAGCGGCCGCGAGCGGGGACTGGTGGTGGCCAGCTCTCGGGAAGCCGCCGGCGAGGTCCGCTGACGAAACTCCCCGGTTCGCGGCGGGTTTGAGCCGGTGAATGCCGGGGAGGCGGACGAGAATCGGGCTGGCGGCGCTCGTCGCGCTCGTCCTTTTGGCGCCACAGGCAGACGGCGACGGCGCTCCCGCCCGCCCGCCGCTCACCGTCGGGGTGGTCCCGCAGCGCCAGTTCGACGAAGCCGAGGCCGAGTTGATGACCGAGGCGGGAATTGGCTCGGTCCGCGTCTGGTTCTCGTGGGCCCAGGTCGAACGCCAGCGCGATGACTTCGACTGGGGGCTGCTGGACCAGACGGTGTCGGCGAACGCCCACGGTGGGCTGACGACCCTGCCCTTCCTGTTCGGAACCCCCGCCTGGGCGGCCGCGGACGACGGCCAGAGCTGCGAGGGCGAGGACTGCGTCTCGTTTGCGCCACGCTCCGACGAGACCCGCGCCGCGTTCGCCGACTTCGCGGGGGCGGCCGTGCGCCGTTACGGCCCGGGCGGCGGCTTCTGGACCCAGCACCGGGCACTGCCGTACCGGCCGATCGAGACTTGGCAGGTCGGGAACGAGCCGAACCTGAGCTCCTTCTATCGGCCCGCGGTCGACCCGGTCGGCTACGCCGCGCTGGTCGAGGCGGCCGCTGCCGGGATCCGCGGCGAGGACCCGGATGCGCTGATCCTGCTCGCCGGCCTCACCGGGACGCGGACGAACGCGAAGCGGATGAGCTCGACCGCCTTCCTGAGCCAGCTCTATTCGGTCGCCGACATCGCGGCGAGCTTCGACGGGATCGCCGTCCACCCCTACAACCGCCGGGTGCGCGGGGTGATCGACCAGATCAAGGCGGCGCGCGCGGTCGCCAGCGCTCACGGAGACGACGCGGGCATCTGGGTCACGGAGGTCGGCTGGGCGTCGGCCGGCAAGCAACGCTGGGGCCTGGTCAAGAGCCCACTGGGCCAGGCGCGGCTGCTGAGGCTCACCTATACGCGACTGCTCGATCTCAGCGAGCGGTGGGGCGTCCGCGCCGTGTACTGGTACGCGTGGCGGGACACCGAGCGTGAGCAATCGGTGTGCGGCTGGTGTCCGTGGGCGGGGCTCCTCGACCGCGTCGGCCGGAAGAAGCCCGCCTACTGGGAGCTGCGCTCGATCGCCGATTCCCCTGGCTCGGACGTCTCGAGGATGCAGACCAGGTCGACGAGGCCGGCGAAGGTGCGCGGGTCGTAACCGGTCTTGGTGGCGATCTGCCGGAGTCGGTAGCGCACGGTGTTGGGGTGGAGGTACATCCGTTCGGCCGCTTTGGCGACGTTGAGGTCGGCGGCGGTTACGCTGTCGCCGATGGGGGACTTCCTGGTCAGGCGCGACGATCTGCGCGAGTGCCGGATCGTCGACAGCGAGGTGCCGGAGCTCGAGCCCGGCCAAGCGCTGCTGGGGGTCGACACGTTCGGTCTGACCGCCAACAACGTCACCTATGCGGTGCTCGGCGAGATGATGTCCTACTGGGACTTCTTCCCCGCCGAGGAGGGCTGGGGGCGGGTTCCGATGTGGGGCTTCGCCGAGGTCGTGGGCAGTGAGGCTGAGGGCGTCGCGGTCGGCACCCGCGTCTACGGCTATCTGCCGCCTTCGACGCACCTCGTCGTCCGGCCCGCGGACGCCGGCGAGAGGGGCTTCGCCGACGGCTCGCCGCATCGGGCGGCGCTGCCCGCGGCCTACCAGCGGTTCATCACGACGGGCACCGACCCGTTCTACCGCGCGAACACCGAGGAGTTGCAGATGCTGCTCCGCCCGCTCTTCTTCACGGCGTTCCTGGTCGACGACCAGCTCGCCGATCAGGGGCTGGCGGCGACCGGTCCGATCGTGATCTCGAGCGCCTCGAGCAAGACCGCGATCGCCGCGGCGTTCATGCTCGCCCAGCGCGACGATGTGTCGCTCGTCGGCCTCACGTCCGCCCGCAACGCCGAGTTCGTCGAAGGCCTTGGCATCTACGACGAGACCGTGGCCTACGACGCGGTCGCCTCGCTTGCGCGCGGTCCGGCGACCTTCGTGGATATCGCGGGCGACGGCGCGGTCCGCCACGCGGTCCATTCGCACTACGGCGACCAGCTCGCGCACAGCATGACCGTCGGCGTCACCCACTGGGAGGAGCTGGGCGCCGGCGACGGTGACCTCCCGGGGCCCGCCCCGGCGCTCTTCTTCGCCCCCGACCGCGCCCGCAAGCGGGCCGAGGACTGGGGGACCGCCGGCCTCGAAGCCAAGGCGGCCGAGGCCTGGCACCCGTTCTGCGTCTGGGCCGGCGGCTGGCTCGAGGTGATCCGCGGCCACGGCCTCGGGGCGGCCGAGAGCGCCTACCTCGACGTGCTCGAGGGCCGCGTCAAGCCGCAAGCGGCGCACGTGGTCTCGCTCTAGCGGCGCCTACCAGGGCGCCCGATCGCTCAGCGCTTAGCGAGGCGCGAGAACGCCTTCCAGGCGGGCTTCGAGGATCCGTCGAGGGCCCTGAGGCCGGCGTCGCCGCACCAGACGCAGATCTTGTCGCCGCCCTCCTTGTCGCGCCACGAGTACCAGAAGACCCCGCGCAGGTTGTAGCGGTGCTGACGGCTCGCCATCTTGCCCAGCGCCTGGGAGAGAATCTGAGCCTGGCCCTTGGCCCCCTTCACGTAGGGCTCGTCCGCCGGCCCGCCCGAGGCCCAACCGATCTCGGTCACCCAGATCCCCGCCCCGCGATCGCCGGCGCCGTTTGCGACCCGCCGGGCGGTGTCGAGCTGCGCAAGCGAGCCCGACGCGCTGGACGAATAGGGATGGAGCCCGATCGAGTCGAAGGTCTGCTTCGCGCCATTGACCGCGTAGAGCTGCTTCAGGTAGGTCGAGATCGGGGTGACGACCTTCTTCGCCGAGTCGGGCCCCCACATACCGCCGAGCACCACCTCGGCGCCGGGGTCGGCCTTCTTGATCGCGGCGTTCGCGACCTTGAGCAGCTTGGCGTATTTCTTGACGTCGACCTTGGGGGCGAAGTACTTGGGGGAGTTCTGCTCGTTCCAGATCTGCCAGACGCGGATCGGGTGCGCCTTCGTGCAGCCGCAGGGCGGCTCGTTGGGACCCGGCGGTTCGGTCGGGGGCGGGGGTGGGGGCGGCGTCGTCCCGGGGCCTTCGGGCGGGGGCGGACAGCCGGGCAAAGTCGGGTTGAGGTCGCAGACCCCCGCGGGCGGCGGGGTACAGCCGGGCAGGGTCGGGTCGATCGTGCACGGGTCGACCGGCCCGATCAGCATCGGGCTGGCCTTGGCCTTCGGCTTTCTCCAGAAGGAGCCACCCGGCCCGTAGCGCTTGACCGCGGCGGAGGCGAAGGCGGCGAAGGCCTTGCGGGTGGCGGGCGAGTCGGGCGGATAGGTCGAGCAGGCACCCGGCGCGCAATTGCGCCCGTCCTTGGCCACGGCCCAGTCCGGGGTCCCGTAGAGGAAGAAGAACGGCTTCACCCCGCGTTTGGTGGCCTCGCGGACCATCCCGTCGAGCGTCGTCCAGTTGTACTTGTGTGCCTTGGTCGGCTGGGCGGTCGGCCAGTGGGCCATCAGGCGGATCGCCTTCGCTCCGCCGTGGCTCATCAGCCGCAGGTCGTCGGCGCTCGGCAGGGCGCCGTCCTGGGGCACCACGCCGAACTCGGTCCGAGCCTGCGCGGCGCCCGAGGTGGCGAGCAGCACGAACACGGCTGCCGCGGCGATCGCGATGCCGCGGCGGGAGTGGTGGGGTTCGTGGCGAGCGGGTTCCATGCGTGCTCGTGCGCTTGCGATCATCGGCGGTCGCCGGTGAGACGAGGTTAGACCGCTAACCACCCGATGGGGTCCTGAGTTGCGCCGGGCGCTTGAGAAACCCGCCGGCTCGCAGCGTCCTGTCGGAGACCATCGCGGTCGTCTCGGACTGTGGATGCACACCGACGTTGACCGTCCGGACGCTGCCCGTCCGATAGTCGACCGCCGAGACGCTGTCGCCGCTTCCATCGGTGACCCTGGCGCGGTTCAGCGCGGTCGGCCCGCGGTTCGTCAGATAGCAGTAGCGGCCGTTGAGGCTGGTGAGCGCCTCGCCGGGAGCCTGGCCGACCTTGACGATCCGGTTGACGTGACCGGTCTTGAGCGAGACGAGTGCGGCGTAGTTCGAGATCGTGCCCGCATCGCAGACGGTGTCGCCGCTGATCGCGATGCCGTGGTGCGCCGCGGCGTTGGGGTAGTCCTGAGGGGCGAGGTCGCGGCCCGGTCCCCGCACAGGGAGGTCGACGCTCCGGACGATGTTCCCGCTGGCGAGGTCGAGCACCTTGAAGCCGTTGAAGTAGGAGAGCTGGAGCACGAGCCGACGCCCGTCCGGGGTGAACTCGAACGGCCGCACGCCGGCGTCGAACTGATAGGTCCGCACCACCTGCAGCGTGGTCGGATCGGCAACGGCGATCTCGTGCACGCCGGTGTCGAAGCCATACGGGGCGAGTTGATTGCCGAGGCTTCCGCTGTACAGGTACTGCTCGTCGGGCGAGAACTCGAGCACGTGCGGGTAGTCCCCGGCGTCGTAGGAGCCGACCACCTGGTGGGTCAGCGTGCTGACCTCGAGGACCTTGGTCCCGGGGAGCGAGGTGACGAAGAGGTTCTGGCCGTCGGGTGAGACCGTGAGGTGGTCGGCCCGCAGGCTGGGAAGCTGAACGCGCCAGAGCAGCTCGCGCGTCCTGAGGCTGAACGCCGCCACGTCGCCGAGGTAGCCTCGCGACACGTACAGCGTCTTCGCGTCCGGGGAGAAGGCGATCTCCTGGGCGAAGTTCCTCTCACCCCGGCTGTTGATGATGGCGTCGTAGATCGAGGCCTGGGCAGGGTCCTGAGGGGTGGCGCCGTCGGGGATGATGTTCAGGGGCGCGCCGAGTCGGCGAAGCGTGCGGCCGTCGATCAGGTTCACGGTGCCGTCGTAGCTGTTACCGACAGCGAGGATGGGCCTCGACCTGACCTTGGCCTGAGCCACCCCCTGAAACGCTCCCGCCAGCGCGAGCGCCGCGATCGCAAGCGGAACAACGCGGCTGAGTGGGCGGCGATCGCGCATGGGACACGGCTGAGGATAGGATTTCCTGGCCCTACCGCGACCGCTGCTATGGCCGGCACAGACGCAAAGAAGCCACAGAAGACACACGGGGAGGTGCTCACCGAGCTCTCCGACGGCATGGTCGCCCTGCTGAAGGAGTACTACGGGGTCGGCCCGACCCAGGCCAAGAGCTACTACCAGGACGACCTCGTCGTTTGCGTACTCCGCGGCGGGTTCACCCGGGTCGAGCAGACCCTGCTCGAGGGAGATCGCGGCCGAGCGGTGATCGACCAGCGCATGGCCTTCCAGGAGGTGATGCGCGAACGCTTCGAAGCGGTGATTCAGCATGCCACCGGGCGCGCCGTGATCGGGTTCATGAGCGGCAACCAGCAGAATCCCGACATGATCTGCGAGGTCTTCGTGCTCAGCCCGACCAGCCTCGTCGACGAGGCGGAGGCCCGCGCCGCCGGCAGGCACCCGGTCACCCCGGGCTGATCGTGTTCTCAGCCGGCGACGGGGCCGGTGGTACTCTGGTCCCCGGAGGGCATTTGCCCCGGGGTTCGGTTCGCGACCCAGATCGATGGCCGAGCAGCGTCGCCTGACTTCCTCATCGTCGTCTCACGACCCGAGGAGGGCGTCGAATGTCCCCGCCGCACCAGTTCCTGACGATCCACACCCAGCATCAGCGCGATGCCTACGTGATCCGGGTGGAGGGGGAGCTCGACCTCCCGGGATGCGAGGACCTCGATTCGGCGCTGCGTGAAGCCGAGCGGACCCGAGCCGGTCGAATCATCCTCGACCTGGAGGACCTGACGTCGATCGACTCGAGCGGGCTGGAGGCCCTGCTCGCGGCCGGTCGTCGCTCGGCGAGCAACGGGAACCGACTGCAGCTGACCCGGGGCAAGGGCTCTCCGGCCGAGATGTTCCGCCTCACGGCGCTTGACATGACGCTTCCGTTCACCGACCCGGCGCTCTGTCCCGGGATCCGAGGCACAGGGTCGACGTCGGTGGCCCGCGGCGGCTGGAACTCGGCCAGCCTCGGGCCCCAGGCCCCCGCGCCCGAGAACGCCGACCTGCCCCGCATGGGCGAGCCCTTCGCCGACCCGGGCGCCGGATGATGCAAGCGGCGGAGACGGTCCCGATCGAGAACGAGACGTCGGAACGGATCGTGCGCACGATGGTCTTCGCGGTGCCGCCGGCCGCCCTCGTGGTGGCGGGATGGCTGGCGTGGGGCGGAGCGCTGGCCTGGACGGATCTGGTCGTGCTCGCGATCACCTACGCGCTCACCGGGCTCGGGATCACGGTCGGGTATCACCGGCTCTTCACTCACCGCAGCTTCAGGACCGCACGCGTGGTGCGGGTCGCGCTGGCCGTGTTCGGCTCGATGGCGGTCGAGGGGCCGGTGATCGAGTGGGTCGCCACCCACCGCAAGCATCACCGCTTCTCGGACGTTCCCGGCGACCCACACAGCCCCCACGTCGACCAGGCGCCGGGGTGGCGTGGCGCGTTGCGGGGATTGGGCCATGCCCACATGGGCTGGATATTCCGGGGCAAGGACATGGCGAACCCGGCGCGTTACGCGAAGGACCTACTCGCCGACCGCGACCTGCGCTTCATCAGCCGCACGTTCCCGCTCTGGGTGGCGGTCGGGCTCGCGGTGCCGTTCGGCCTCGGCGTGGCGCTGACCGGAACGATCGCGGGCGGTCTCACCGGCCTGCTCTGGGGCGGAGCCGTGCGGATCTTCCTGCTCCACCACGCGACCTTCAGCATCAACTCCCTCTGCCACTGCTTCGGTCGCCGGCCGTTCTCGACCGGCGATCAGGCTCGCAACCTCGCCTGGCTCGCGCCGATCGCATTCGGAGAGGCCTGGCACAACAACCACCACGCCTTCCCCACCTCCGCCCGCCACGGGCTCGGCCGCTGGCAGATCGACCCCGGCAGCTGGCTGATCGGGGGGCTGGAACACTGCCACCTGGCCTGGGACGTGGTCCGGATCAGCCCGACCAGCCAGGACGCAAAGCGCGGCTCGCGGTAGCCGCGTGAGCCGCCGGCCTCAGGCGGCGCCGTCGAAGGCGGCCTGGACGACGGCGTCCGCGACCGGGCCGTACGGCGGCATGAAGGCGTCGATCAGGTCGCCCTCGCCGCGGACGAAGACGGCGCGCAGGTTGGAGAACTCGCGAAATCCCTCGACGCCGTGGTGGCGGCCGGAGCCGCTCTGGCCGATGCCGCCGAACGGGAGCGACGGCAACGCGCCGTGCGCCGCCGCGGCGTTGACGCACGCGCCGCCGGATCTCGTCCGGCGCAGGATGTCGTCGGCGACCGCCTCGTCCTTCGAGAACACGTACAGCGCCAGCGGCTGCTCGCCGGCGTTGATGTAGTCCGTGGCCTGGTCGAGGTCGTCGTACGCCTTGACCGGGAGGATCGGCCCGAAGATCTCCTCTCGCATCAGGTCGAGGTCGTCCGGCGGGTCGATCACGAGCGAGATCGGGAGCTGGCGGGCGCTCGGGTCGACGGGCCCGGCGTCCTCGAGCGCGCGCACGTCGGCGCCGCGGTCGCGGGCGTCGTCGAGCAACGCCTCGATGCGCTCCAGATGGCGGGTGGTGATGATGCCGGTGCAGCTCTCCGACCGGCAGTAGCCCGGCATCGCCTCGCGCACGTGGTCGGCGGCCAGGCGCGCGAAGTCCTCGAGCCGATCGCGCGGGACCAGGCAGTAGTCGACGGAGATGCACATCTGGCCGTTCTTGATCGCCTTGATCCCGAGGACCTGCTTGACCGACTCGGCATCGACGCTGTCGCCGGCGATGATCGCCGGACACTTGCCGCCGAGCTCGAGGGTGACCGGGACGAGCTGCTCGGCCGCGGCCTTCGCGATCTCGCGGCCGATCGCCGGGCTGCCCGTGTAGAGCAGGTGGTCCCAGCGGACCCGGGTGAACCTCTTGGCGAGCTCGACGCCGCCGACCGCGACGTCGACGTGGTCGCGGTCGAAGGTCGCCCGGATCGCGTCGCGCAGCACGGCGGCGCACGCCGGGGTGTACTCGGAGGGCTTGATCACGACGCGATTTCCCGCCGCCAGCATCTCGACCAGGGGTCCGACCGAGAGGTCGAAGGGGAAGTTCCAGGGGACGATGTTGCCGACGACCCCCTTCGGCTGGGGCTGGACCGTCGCCCGTCCCGACCCGTAAAGGGCGGGATCGGTCTCGCGAGCTTCGGCCGCCATCCAGGTCTCGAGCCGCTCGGCGGCGTACCCGGCGCGGCCCGCGACGCCGAGGACCTCGATCAGGTCGGTGGCCTGGGTCGGATGCACGCCGAAGTCGGCGCTCATCGCCTCCTGGATCTCGGCGCGGTGCCCGAGCATCATCCCGGCGAGCGCCCCCAAGTGCTCGAGGCGCTGCTGCAGCGTGGGGAAGGGGTCGTCGGAGAACGCCGCCCGCTGGCGCTCGACGATCTGCTCGAGCTCGGCGATCGCTTCGGCGTCGTCGCTGGTCGTCGCGGGGCGGTCCTCGGTCAGCGGCATGATTCTCTCCTCCGGTAGCTGCGCCGCCCACGATATGCCCCTCGGCGGGGCCGGGTCAGACCGCCTCGCCGGGTGCCGGCACCGCCGCGCGGTAGGGCCGGCCGGTCGCGGCGGCCTCGAAGCGCCGGCGGGCGTCGGCGATCGGCCGGTAGTGGGGCTCGAAGGCGAAGCCGCCGTAGTGCATCGGGACCACCGTTGCCGCCCCCAGCAGCTCGCCGGCGAGCGCGGCCTGCTCGGGCTCCATCGCCGCGGGCAGCGGGCTGGGAGGTTGCTGGTGGGGGAAGTCGACCACCGCGCCGTTGATTGGGGCGAAGACGAGGTCGAAGGGGCCGGCGCGGCGGGCCATCTGCCACCAGCCGCCGTGAAAGACGGTGTCCCCGAGGTGCAGGACCCGGACGCCGCCCGCCTCGACCAGCCAGGAGACCTGGGGATCGCCGAGCCCGTCGACCGCCGGCAGCGCCGTGCAGGCGAACGGGCCCACCGCGACCGACTCCCAGGCGGCGATCTCGCGGCGGGGCAGCTCGGCGGCGGCGAGCTCGTGCTCGGCCTGGGCGAGCGCGAGGTTGCCCTGCTCGGCCGGCGCGGGGTGGTGAACGGCCGCCCCGGGTTCGAGCGCGGCGGCGAGCGCGCCGGCGTCGGTGTGGTCGCGGTGCAGATGGCTGACGAGGCCGGCGACGGCGCCGGCGGCGGGGGGTACGACCGGCGGCAGCTCGACGTCGCCGGCGGAGGCGCCGAAGCCGGCGAAGGTTGCCCCGGGGTCGGCGAGCGGATCGACGACGATCGTCTCACCCTCGTGCTCGAGCTCCACGCCCGCCCAACCAAGCCATCGCGCCTTCATCAAATCGACTCCTTGTATATACCGAACGATCGTTCGGACACTATCATGGCGCGATCATGCCTCGCCGCTCCGCCGCAGCCGTCGCCGACACGCGGGCCGAGGTGCTCGAGGTCGCGGTCCGCCGGGCGTCCGTGGACGGGCTCGAGGGGCTGACGATCGGGCGGCTCGCCGGCGACCTCTCGATGAGCAAGAGCGGCCTCCACGGCCTGTTCGGCAGCAAGCAGGAGCTCCAGGTCGCCACCTTCGAGAGGGCTGTCGAGAGCTTCACCAGGGATGTGTGGCTGCCGGTCGCCGACCGCGAGCCGGGCCTGCGGCGGTTGCTGGCGCTGCTCGATAGCTGGCTGGCCTACCACCGAGGCCGCGTGTTGCCCGGCGGCTGCCTGGTGACGACGGCGACGATCGAGTTCGACGCCCGCCCCGGTCCGTTACGCGATGCCGTCGCTCGCGCCCGGCGCCGGATGCACGCCCTGCTCGAGGCCGAGATCCGCACGGCGGTCGAGGACGGCGACCTTCCCGCCGACACCCAGCCGGCCGACGTCGCCTTCACCCTGTACGCCCTGGCGTCGGCGGCGAGCCAGGCGATCCAGCTCGATGAGCCCGGCGCCGCCGCCCGCGCCAGGCGCGCGATGCGGGCGGCGCTGCGAACCGGCCTCTAGATCGCCGCGAGCGCCCGGTCGAGGTCCGTCCAGAGGTCCTCGACGTGCTCGCAGCCGACCGAGAGCCGGAGCAGGTTCGCGGGCACGTGAGCCTGCTCGGACGGGTAGCGGGCGCGACGCTCGATCAGGGTCTCGACCCCGCCGAGGCTGGTCGCGTTGGCGATCAGTCGGACGCCGGCGCAGACCGCGTCGGCGGCCTCGGCGCCGGCGCCGACCTCGAACGCGACCATCCCCCCGAAGCCGCTCATCTGGCGCGCGGCCAGTTCGTGGCCGGGGTCGTCGGCGAGGCCCGGGTAGCGGACCCGCGAGACCGCCGGATGAGCCGCGAGCCGGCGGGCGAGCTCGGCCGCGTTCTCCTGGCTGCGCTCCACCCGCAGCGCCATCGTGCGGATCCCGCGCAGGCCGAGGAAGGTCTCGAACGGGCCCGGGACGGCGCCGGTCAGGACCCGGCGTTCGACCAGGGCCTCGTGGCCGGCCTCGTCGGCGGTGACGACGACGCCGAGCAGCGAGTCGGAGTGGCCCGCGATGTACTTGGTCGCCGAGTGGACGACGAAATCGGCCCCGAGCTCGAGCGAGCGCTGCAGCAGCGGCGTCGCCAGGGTGGCGTCGACGGCGAGCGCCGCGCCGCGCTCGTGCGCGGCCTCGGCGAGCGCCCGCAGGTCGGTGATCCCGAGCAGCGGGTTGCTCGGCGTCTCCGCCCAGACCAGCCGGGCGCCGTCGATCGCGCCGATCGCGGCCTCGACGTCGGTCTGATCGACCAGGGTGACCTCGAGGGCACCGCTCTCCGCGCGCTCGGCGAGCAGGCCGCGGACGCCCGGGTAACTGACCTCCGGCGCGACCACGAGGTCACCGGGCGCGAGCCCGTCGAGGACCGCGGCCGCCGCCGCCATCCCGGAGGAGAACGCGGTCGCGTGACCGCCCTCGAGCGAGCCGACGACGCGCTCGAAGGCCTCGATCGTCGGCGAGGCGTCGCGGATGTACTCGTAGTCGCCGCCCTGGTGGTAGGTGGTCGAGAGGTGAAGCGCCGCGCTGACGGGCTCGCCGGCGGTGCCGTGCTGTCCGGCCTCGACGCACAGCGTCTCGGGATGCGGTCGGTCCACCGGACCTATTTATAGGGTCACGGGGTGAGCGACGCGTTCCTTGCCCGCCACGAAGACGGCGAGACGATCACGGCTCGCGAGCGCCGCGAGGCGGTCCTGCTCACGGCGCAGGACCAGATCACGGTCACCTCGTATCGCCTCGGGCCGGGGGAGCGCGGGCCCGGCCCGCACGTGCACCACGAGCACGCCGACGCCTTCTACGTGCTCGAGGGCGAGCTCGACTTCGTCCTCGGCCCGAGCGCGAGGGGATCCGGGTCGGCGCCGGGGGGCTCGTAGCCGCGCCGCCGCGCGTCGTCCACACGTTCAACAACGAGAGCGGGGTGGAGGCGCGCTTCCTCAACTTCCACACTCCCGACGGCGGCTTCGCGGCCTACATGCGCGACCTCCGCGACGGAGTCGAGGGCGCGTCGTTCGACAGCTTCGACCCGCCGGCGGATGGCGGCCTCCCGCTGAGCGAGGCCGTCGTCTGCCGCCCGGGCGAGGGGGAGCGGCTGGTCTGGCGCAACCGCGTCGCCTGGCTCAAGGGTGTCCTGCCCACCGTCTGCTTCCTCGAGTTCGAGATCGACGGCCAATTCGAGGGCCCTGACCCGCACCGCCACGAGACGGAGGTCGACTCGTTCTACCTCCTCGACGGCGAGCTGGAGGTGACGATCGAGGACTCGCGCCACGTCGCCGGCCCGGGGACGCTCGCCTCGGTCCCGCCCGGCGTCCGCCACACGTTCGCGCACCCCGGGAGCGGCGCGGTGCGGTTCCTCAATCTACACGCCCCGGACGGCGGCTTCGGCGACTTCATGCGCCGGTTTTCGGACTGAGCGAAGGGCGTCCCGCCCCCTAAACGCATGTTCTATCTCGGATTCGCGCCCGCGGCCGATAAGGCAGGTAGCCGGGAATGGATTTGAAGGAAAACCGGGACATCCAAGGAGAGGATCGACAGTGAGTCTTGTCGCGACGCGGTACGGGAGTTGGCGGTGGATGGTCGCCGCAGCGTTGGCCGCCATCCTGTCCCTCTCCAGCATTCTTGTCCTCGGATCGGCCCGCGACGCCGCCTTCGGTTCGGCCTCCGCCTCCGCCTCCTCCTCCAGCTCTCCCCTCGCCGAGCTCGCCGCCGCACACCCGGCCAAGCACGTCGAGGTGATCGTCCAGCTTCGCGCCGGCATCGATCCCGCCCGCGCCGACCAGCTCGCCGCTTCGGCCGGCGGCGTGGTCGAGCAGCGCCTCGAGCTCATCAACGGCTTCTCGACCACC
>JAWVFH010000039.1:0-3277 GCA_033856255.1 Solirubrobacterales bacterium
CGAGCAGGTCATCCTCGAGCCGCACGCCATCAAGCGCCTGATCGAGCCCGCCGAGGTAGCCGCCACCGCCGCGCTGCTGCTGGGGCCCGACGGCGCCGCGTTCACCGGCGCCCCGGTCGTCATGGACCAGGGCTGGACCGCTCGCTGAGCTTGTCGATTTCGATGGTTATCGCCAGAGCTGGCTGGGGCCGGCCGCCTTACGCCTTTCCGCTCGCCATGAGCACCAGGTTCGAGAATGTCACGCTGCCGTCGTCGTTCGCCCGCGCGCGAGTGGCCTCGGTGACGGCATTCCATGCCGCGTCCTGCACGTCCTGCGGGTGCTGCGCAAGCAGCGCGACGAGCGGTGCCACGATGTCCTGGACGTAGGTTGTGAAGGCTTCGGCCGATTCCCACTCGGAGACGACGTGCATCTCCTCGACCTGGACGTCCGAGAAACCGCCGCCCTCGAGGAGACCGCCGATCGCTTCGGGCGTTGGACGGGACAGCGGGCCGGGCGTTCCGGGCGGTGGCGGCGGCAGCTGCAGATAGCCGAGCAGCGTGATCATCGGCAGGGCGATCATCGGGACCTCGTTCGGCGGCCCCCACGAGGCGATCGCCATCCGCCCGCCTGGCTCGAGGAAGCCGCGGATACGCGCCGCGGCGGCCTCGGCCTCAGGCTCGAAGATGATCCCCCAGCGCGACAGTGCCGCGTCAAAGCTGTGCTCGGGGAAATCGAGCGCTGACGCGGAGGACTCGATGAACTCCAGGTTGTCCACCCCGACGGCCGCAGCCCGCTCGCGCCCGAAGGCGATCATCTCGGGAGAGATGTCGGTGGCGACCACGCGTCCCTCCGGCGTAGCCTTCTTCGCGGCCGTCAACGCTGGCTCGCCATAGCCGGCCGCCACGTCGAGCACCCGGCTGCCTGCCCCGATCCCGGCGAGCTCGACCAATCTTTCGCTCACCCCTCCCGTCGTGGCGTCGACATGCGACGCCCACTTCTGCCAGCCGCTTGCGGCGTTGTTCCACTGCTGCCTTTGTGCCTGCCGGAATTCTCCGGCGTCGAGCGTCTTCGCCTCCACGTCTTCCTCCTCATGTTGGGGCGAGCCACCGCCGATTCTCTGCGAGCGCCGCGCGTGCAGTCAAGTCGACCTAGAGACTTCGTGCCATCGCCTCGGAGGGATCGGTGAATGCGCCGATTTGCACCGCAGAACGCTGATTGAGGCAGCCCGACGGGCGACAGCGGCCGGCCGGAGCCAGCGCCCTACGATGCGTCCTTCGCGCCAGGTTGCCACTCGCGGTAGCCGTCGGCGGCTGGGAACGGCCAGTCGTCGACAGCGAGCCCGCGAAGCTGCGCCACCTCTAGCTCGTCGAGCGGACCGACATCCTCGCGGTCTGGATCGAGGTAGACAGCTAACTTGATCTCGTTCCAGAGGAAGACCGTTGACTCGTCCTCCCAATGAATCTCGTCTGGCGGGGGTAGCTCCGCCTCACCGAGGAGCTCGAGGAACCGCCGTTGCGCTTCACGGCGCGTGGTGTTATGGGCCATCGCCCCATAGTGCGCGGCGGACCGTAACGGGACGCCAGCCGACGGTGACAGGTGGGTACGTAGCTTCTGGCCAGCCCCGCGCCGGCAGACCGCACGACAACCACCTCAGAAAGCGAAAAGCCCGCTCAGGGAGCGAGCTTTCCGAGTACCGCCCCGGGGATTCGAACGTGGACGATGAGGGTGACAAGTCGCTTGACTGAGCGGCTTGCGTGGTCCCTGAGCCGGCTTCTCGAGCCGCGAAGACGGTCAGGACCGGTGAGAAACGCTCCGATCCAGGTACTGAGCGCACCGAAACCGCACCACGGGTGGTCACTCGTTGCTGCTCACGCCAGGCCGGACGAAGCCCGACTCGTACGCAAAGACGATGGCCTGGGCGCGGTCACGGAGCCCCGAGCTTCGCGAGGATCGCCGCGACGTGTGTCTTAACAGTCCAATCAAGGCGCATGCCGTTCACGTGTCGCTGAACGGGAGCACGACGAGCATCGAAGGGACGGTCGGCGGGGATTCGAAGCCCGGTCAACCGAAACCTCGACCGGCGCCCCAAGCGGTCGCGCGGCCCTAGGGCTTCGCCGACTGGTCCTTCGACACGAAGCGCGGGTAGGCGTCGCTGAACGCGCCCTTGCCGCGGTCGGCCGTCGCCTGCTGCGTGGCTTGGTCGATCGTGTCGTACTGCCCGTCGAAGACGACCCAGTAGCCGGCGCGCAGCGTCGGGAAGTCGTCGGAGTGGAGGATCGCCGCGCTTGTGATGGCCGCGTCCTTCGCCGCCTGCAGCTTCTGCTCGGCGGCGGCCTTCGTCGGCATCGAGGCGATGATGACGGTGAACGCGCTCTTGCCCGGCGGCCAGCCCGGTGCCGCCGCCGGAGTGGGTGTGGTGGGGGTCGGGGTCGCCGCTGCGCCGCCGGTGGCCGGCGTGGTCGTCGTCGCGGCGGGCTGCGGCGGGGCCGGCGTGGCCTGCGAGGTCGTCGGCGGCGTGTCCCCGGGGGCGCTCTGGGCGGCCGGGACCGGCTGTGTGGGCGCCGCGGCCGTCGTCTTTGCGGCGTCGTTGGTCACGGCCGCCAGCGCGATCGCGACGCCGATGCCGGCGAGCAGCACCACCACGCCGACGATCGCCGCGGGTAGACGCCAGCTGGGGGCGCGCTGGTAGTCGAGCGCCAGGCGGCCTCCGCACTCGAGGCACATCAGCTGACCGGCGTCCGCGGGAGCGCTGCAGTTGGGGCAGGCGTGCTGCTCAGGCGCCGCGGCGGCCTCGGCGGCTGCCTGCCCCGAGGCCACGGCCTCGTGCTCGCTCGTATCGGGATCGACGACAGTGCTCACGACTGGGGCCCCGTGGCGGCTTCGATCTCGTCGGGCGATGCCCCGTTTCCGTTCGGGGCGGGCAACTCGGCGGGGAGACCGGCCGGATCGGCCGCTGGACGCTCGGCGTTCGCCGGCGCTTGATCGAGCGGCGCGCCGGCCGGGTCCGGAGCTGTCGCGTCGGCGCGCGGTCCCGCGTCCGGGCGGCCGTCGAGCGCGGTCCCGCAGGTGGAGCAGAAGCGGGCGGCCGTGGATGCGAGCGTTCCGCACGTCGGGCACGGCCCGGCGATCCCGGCGGCCACCACCGTGTCGAGGCCTGCATCCGCCTGCAGCGCCTCGGCCAGCGCGCGCGCCTCGGCGTCGATGGCTGCGGCTTCGGCAGCCTTGCGCTTGATGACGGGAGACTCGTCGCGCTCGTGTCGATGCGCTTCGAGTACGAGCGCGCCCAGCTCGAGCAGC
>JAWVFH010000040.1:0-3774 GCA_033856255.1 Solirubrobacterales bacterium
CGAGCCGGCTGCGGATCCTCGGGCGGCTGCACAGCGGTCCATGCCCGGTCAACGAGCTGGCCGCGGCCGTGGACATGGAGTCTTCGGCGGTCTCGCATCAGCTGCGGATGTTGCGTCATCTCGGGCTGGTCGTCGGTCGCCGCCAGGGTCGCCAGATCATCTACGACTTGCACGACGACCATGTGGGTCAGTTGCTCGAACAGGCGATCGGTCACGTCGAGCACCTCCGCCAAGGGCATAGCCGCGCGACCCCAAGCGCCGAGCTCGCGGGGGCCTGACGATGGCTTCGGTGAATGCGGGCGCTGAGCACACTCACGAGGACGGCCAGGGCGACCACGGACATTCCCACGGCCTCGTTCACGACTCCATCAAGCGCTCGCGTGAGGGCGTTCGCGCCGTTCTCATCTCGTTCGGCGTGCTAGGGGCGGTGGCCGTTGTTCAGACGCTCATCTTCGCGGCATCGGGGTCGGTGGCGTTGCTGGCCGACCTCATCCACAACTTCGGCGACGCTCTAACCGCGGTTCCGCTCGGTATCGCCTTCCTGTTGCGCTCCGAGCGCGCCGAGCGAGGCGCCGGCCTGTTCGTCGTCGCCGCCATCTTCGTCAGCGCCTGCGTCGCGGGGGTGGAGGCCGTCCGTCGGCTTGTCGACCCGACGCCGCCCGACCATCTGTGGGTGCTCGCGGCCGCCGGGGCCGTCGGCTACGTCGGGAATTTCATTGCTGCCAAGGTCCGCTTGCGCGCCGGCAAGCGGCTCGACAGCCCCGCGCTGGTCGCCGACGGCCATCACGCGCGCGCCGATGCGTACGTCTCGCTGGCGGTCATCGCGTCGGCCGCGGTCGTCGCCATCGGAGCGCCGATCGCCGACCCGCTGATCGGCCTGGCCATCACACTGGTCATCCTGCGCATCACCTGGCAGTCGTGGGCGACGGTCCGCGGCCGCGACGACCACCACGCTCACTGAGCGGTTCGACCCCGGAACTACTGGCACGAGATGGCCGCTGACAGCCCTTTGAACCCGACCCGCGAGCAGGCCGGCGCCGACGCCAAGGGCCAATCGCGGACGGCGCTGGCTTCGATCGCCGCGGCGGCCGTCCTGGTCGCGCTCAAGCTCGGCACCGGCATCGCCACCGGCTCGCTCGGCCTGATCTCCGCGGGCATCGAGTCCTCGGGCGATGTCATCGCCGCCGTCCTCACGTTCTTCGCCATTCGCCTGGGCGGGCGCCCGGCGGACGCCGACCATCCTTACGGGCACCGGCGCGCGGAGAACCTGGGCGCGCTCGGCGAGGCCGCCATCCTCACCGGCGGCGGTGTCTTCATCGTCACCGAGGCGATCGGCCAGCTCACCGGCGGCGGCCACACGCTCGAAGCGCGCTGGTTCATCTTCGCCGTGATCGGCGTGGCGCTGCTCATCGACGTCAGCCGCATCGTGGTCTCGCTGCGCACGGCCCGGAAGTACCACTCCGCGGCGCTGCGCTCGAACGCGTTTCACTTCGCGGGCGACATGGCGGGCTCGCTCGCGGTCCTCGGCGGCCTCGTCGCCGTCGTTGCCGGCTTCCAGCAGGGCGACGCCGTCGCCGCGCTCGTGGTCGCGATGATCATCTTCGCCGCGGCCGGACGGCTCATCTACGAGAACGCCCGCGTACTGATGGACACCACGCCCGAGCATGCGCGCGCCAGCGCCGAGGCCGCCATCAACGACCTCGGCGCCGCCGTGGACCTACAGCGCCTGCGGCTGCGCGAGTCCGGCGGCCACTACTTCGCCGACGCCGTGGTCGCGGTCCCTCCCGGCCAGGCCCTCGTCGAAAGCCACCGCGTCGCCGACGACGTCGAAGCCGCGGTCCGCCAGGCGTTGCCCAACTCCGACGTCGTCGTCCATCTCGAACCCCGCCTCGAAGGCCTGGACCTGCGCGACCGCGTGCTCGCCACCGCGCTCGCCGAGCCGCTCGTGCGCGAAGCCCACGACATCACCATCTATGAGCACGACGGACGCGTCAGCATCTCACTGCACCTGAAGATGGCCCCCGACGTCACCATCGGCGAGGCCCACGACGTCGCCGAGCGGGTGGAGGCGGCGCTGCGCGCCGAGCCCGGCGTCGACGAGGTCTATACCCACTTAGAACCGCTCGAGCAGCCGGTCGCCGCGCGCCCGAACGAAAACGGAGAGGCGTCCGACGAGGCGCAGCGCCAGCGCATCAACGACCACGTGCGCACCCGCACCGGCCAGCCGCCGCGCGAGCTCCAGCTGCTGCACGCGGCGGGCGGACTGGTCGTGTTCGTCTCGGTGGCGGTTCCGGCGGACATGACGCTGCCGGACGCCCACGAGCTGGCGAGCCGGCTCGAAGACGACATCCGCGACGGCCAGCCACACATGCAAGACGTCGTCGTCCATACCGAGCCGTGAACTTTGATCGCCTCGGCGGGCGCGCCCGATGGCTGCACTGAGCGTTTCAGATGCTCTTCCGCTCGAGCCCGGCGACCTGCCAGGCTAGGCCGCGGTGGCTGGCAGTGGCTTCGAAACCGCGCGATTCGAGGACGGCCAACATCGCCGCCGGCGGATGCGTGAACGTGCGGAACTCGTCGCGCCTGAGCCGGAAGCAGGCGTTCTGCAGCGCGACGACCGCGCGGGAAACCAGGTTCCGTCGCGGATGACTGAACACGAGCAGGCGCCGCGACTTGTCGGCGGCCGCGCTCAGCAGCCGTTCATAGTCGGGGTAGCAGCAGACAACCCGATGCAGGACGACGACTTCGGCCGGCTCGACGCCCTCGGGGTCGACCGCGATGTCGTGCAGCCGCCGGTGCACGCGATCGCCGAACCCGGCTTGCTCGAGCAGGTACGCCGCCTCGCCTTCATACGCCGGTGAGAGCTCCAGATTCGTCGTGCGCTCGGCCCCGCGTTTGAGCAGCTCGAGCTGGATCTCGCCGACACCGCCGCCGATCTCGATGACGCTCGCGCCCTCGATATCTCTCGCCTCCAGGAACGCGACGATCTGCCGCGCGGTCTTGTCGAGGCCTCGCTTGCGATAGCGCTTCGCCATTCGCCGAGCGAAGCGGGTGCTGAAGAACGCGTCGCAGCCGCGCGGATTGCAGCAGTTCGCCACGCGACTCAGTGTGCCGGGTGGCGCCGCCGAGCGCCAGGGACAGCCTCTCGGCGGCGGTACGAGCGACGTTGCGAGAGTAGGGTCGCACGCACGATGATCCGCCACGCGGACCCGTCCGAAGCTGAGGCGCTTGCCGCTCTGCACCGGTCATCGATCACCGCACACTGCTCGGCCGCGTATACCGATGCGCAGATCAACGCGTGGACCGCCATGCTCCGGCCGGAGGCCTACTCGGCGCTCATCCGCGATGCCGCGGTGCTCGTCGTCACCGACGACGCCGAGAATCGGCTGGTGGGCGTAGGCGTGTGCTCGCCGGAGATCGGACTGATCAACGCGACCTACGTCGAACGCAGCAACACGCGACGCGGGGTTGGACGGACGCTGATGAACGCGATGGAATCGCTGCTCCTCGATGCGGGTCGCCGAGAAGCACGTCTCGACGCGACGCTCAACGCCCTCGCGTTCTACCGCTCGCTCGGTTACGGCGGCGAAGTCTCGGCGGTGAGCCGTCTGCCGTCGGGCATCGAGTTGCCGTGCGTGGCGATGAGCAAGCGGCTCTGAGGTCGTAGCCGGTCGGGTTGGAAGCCGTCGAAGGCGACGCCCGCAGCAGGCGCGACAGAGCGGGCGGTCACGCCGGCATCGTGCCAGCCGGCCGGTGCGGCCGGGTGTCCGGCCG